>NZ_JAOWGW010000083.1:0-37217 GCF_030332945.1 Citrobacter sp. Cpo037 | reverse complement strand
CGGTAGTTCAGTTGGTTAGAATACCTGCCTGTCACGCAGGGGGTCGCGGGTTCGAGTCCCGTCCGTTCCGCCACTTATTAAGAGCCCTGAGCTAACGCTCAGGGCTTTTTCTTTGTCTGCAATTTAATTATTGCTGAATCCGCAAAAATCCTATGCATTTTTCACTCTTTTTCTATAAAGAGCTGAAGCTCATAATCCTCTCAGTTAACGAACATAGTGATTAAAAAGAGGAATTCTATGACTATCCCTGCATTCGGTTTAGGTACTTTCCGCCTGAAAGACGACGTGGTTATCGCTTCTGTTAAAACGGCGCTTGAGCTAGGCTACCGTGCTGTCGACACTGCGCAAATCTATGATAATGAAGCGGCTGTTGGTCAGGCGATTGCCGAAAGCGGCGTACCGCGTAACGAGCTGTATATCACCACCAAGATTTGGATTGAAAATCTCAGCAAAGAAAAACTGATCCCAAGTCTGAAAGAAAGCCTGAAGAAGCTGCGTACAGATTATGTCGATCTGACGCTGATCCACTGGCCATCTCCAGGTGATGCGGTATCTGTTGAGGAATTCATGCAGGCGCTGCTCGAAGCAAAACAGCAGGGGCTGACTCGCGAAATTGGTATCTCAAACTTCACCATTCCGCTGATGGAAAAAGCCATTGCCGCAGTAGGTGCAGAGAACATTGCGACCAATCAGATTGAGCTGTCTCCGTATCTGCAGAGCCGTAAGGTGGTTGACTGGGCGAAAGCACACGGTATCCACATCACCTCTTACATGACGCTGGCTTACGGTAAAGCGCTGAAAGATGAAGTGATTGCGCACATTGCCGCTAAACATAACGCGACCCCGGCGCAGGTTATTCTGGCATGGGCAATGGGGGAAGGTTACTCCGTAATTCCTTCTTCTACCAAACGTGAAAACCTGGCAAGCAACCTGCTGGCGTTGGAACTGCATCTGGATGCCGAAGATAAAAAAGCGATCGCGGCACTGGACTGCAACGATCGTCTGGTCAGCCCGGCAGGCCTGGCCCCTGATTGGGATTAATTGCCTGACCCTCTGTACCCTTTAACCCTCTTTCACAGCTCCTTCGGGAGCTGTTCTTATATATTCACTTAAAAAGTCGATAAATGCCCGAATGCGCGTACTGACGGCACGATCGCTGTAATAAACTGCGCTAAAAGGCATCTCTACCGGCAGACGTTTATCTGCCAATAACTCCACCAGTTCACCCCGCGCGATCTCTTTATCTATCATATAATCTGAAAGACATGCGATGCCGTTGCCATTCAGGCAAAGCTGTTTTAGCGTTTCTCCACTGTTGGAAGAAATTCCGCACTCGACCTCATGCAGCTGTCCGTCGATACAGGCAATCGGCCAGGTATTGAGTGAAACCGGTTCGGAAAACCCCAGACACAGGTGCTGGTTTAACTCCTCGACACTCTCTGGCTTGCCAAAACGGGCAATGTAGTCCGGTGAGGCAATAATCTTACGATAGCTGGTAAATAACGGACGCGCACGTAGACTCGAGTCAGTCAGTGTACCCGCTCGTATAGCAACATCCACTTTTCGTTCAATAAGATTGATGAACGTTTCTGAGGAGACGAGAGACAGCGTCATCTCGGGATACCGCTCCCGGAACGGCTTGATTAGCGGCATCAGGAAATGCAACATCACCGGTGTTGCTGCGTCGATGCGCAGCAGGCCGCGCGGAGTATTACGCGACTCCATGATTTCCGTTTCTGCTGCAGCCATCTCTTGCAGTATCTGCTGCACCCGCCTGAAGTAGCGCTCTCCTTCTTCGGTCAGGCTTAGCTGTCGGGTCGTGCGATTAAGCAAACTGACGCCCAGTTTCATCTCCAGCTTTTTTACTGCCCGGCTGACCGCGGAATTGGCTTGTCCAAGCTGTTCTGCCGCCCGGCTAAAGCTGCCGCTTTCCACTACCGCCACAAAAATCGCAAGTTCTTCAGAGGTTGCTTTCATTTTTGCACCTGACGCAAAATTATATTGAGATTTTGAATATTTTTGTCATTAAAACATCCTGGCATACTGCGTGTCATCTGATTACTGATGTTACGGAGTTATTTATGCCTCTCGCTTTATTTGCACTAACAATAAGTGCCTTCGCTATAGGCACTACTGAGTTTGTGATTGTTGGCCTGGTGCCAACCATCGCTCAACAGCTGGCGATCTCGTTACCTTCCGCTGGGATGCTGGTTTCAATCTATGCGCTGGGAGTGGCAATTGGCGCACCGGTACTGACCGCTCTGACCGGACGCCTTCCACGTAAACAGTTACTGGTTGCGCTGATGGTTCTGTTTACAGCGGGGAATTTGCTCGCATGGCAGGCACCCGGGTATATGACACTCATTGTTGCTCGTCTGCTGACTGGGCTGGCACATGGCGTATTCTTCTCGATTGGTTCTACCATCGCGACAAGTCTGGTGCCAAAAGAGAAAGCGGCTTCCGCCATTGCCATTATGTTTGGTGGCTTAACGGTGGCGCTGGTCACCGGCGTGCCGCTGGGAACATTTATCGGTCAGCACTTTGGCTGGCGTGAGACTTTCCTCGCGGTATCAATGTTAGGCGTGATTGCACTGATCAGTAGCCAGTTGTTGATCCCCGCCAACATTCCCGGTCGCGCAGCCGCCAGCATTCGCGACCAGATGAAGGTGCTGACTCATCCCCGTCTGCTGCTGATTTACGCCGTTACGGCACTGGGCTACGGCGGTGTATTCACGGCATTCACCTTCCTGGCACCGATGATGCAGGATCTGGCGGGATTCTCCCCGGCAGCAGTAAGCTGGATCTTATTGGGTTACGGTGTTTCAGTGGCTATCGGTAATATCTGGGGCGGTAAGCTGGCGGATAAACATGGTGCGGTTCCTGCGTTGAAATTCATTTTCGCCGCGCTGTTTGTTCTGCTGATGGTCTTCCAACTGACGGCCTCTACTCAGTACGCCGCGCTGGCTACCATTCTGGTGATGGGGATCTTTGCCTTTGGTAACGTACCGGGATTGCAGGTCTACGTGGTACAGAAAGCTGAGCAATTTACGCCTAATGCTGTAGATGTGGCGTCAGGGTTAAACATTGCGGCGTTTAACATTGGGATTGCACTGGGGTCAGTGATTGGCGGGCAAACGGTCGAGCATTATGGTTTAGCTCAGACGCCGTGGATTGGCGCCCTCATTGTTCTGGTAGCTTTCCTGCTGATGGGGGTCAGCGGTCGTCTTGATAAACCCGTGCGTGTTGCTCTGGGGTAAATCATTGATGTAAGCGCCCACTTACAAAACAAACTGCAATTGTTCGTTGAAAGTGAGTGCTAAAATCCCTATAACAGAAGAACCAGTCCGGCTGCGGACTGGTTGACGTTACAGAGGTTTGAAAGTCTAAAGTGCGAAAAAACACCTATGCCATGCGTTATGTTGCCGGACAACCCGCCGAGCGGATTTTACCGCCGGGGTCGTTTGCGCATATTGGCCAGGCATTACCCGCAGGCGTTCCGTTAAGCAGTGAAGACCGCATTCGCGTGCTGGTATGGAATATTTTTAAACAGCAGCGCGCAGAATGGCAGTCGGTGCTGAAGAATTTTGGCAAAGATGCGCATCTGGTATTATTACAGGAAGCGCAAACCACGCCAGAGCTGGTGCAGTTTGCGACCGCTAACTACCTTGCTGCCGATCAGGTTCCTGCCTTTGTGCTGCCTCAGCATCCCTCTGGCGTCATGACGCTCTCTGCTGCTCATCCTGTTTACTGTTGTCCATTGCGCGAGCGTGAGCCTATTTTACGGCTGGCGAAATCGGCTCTGGTAACGGTGTATCCGCTGCCTGACTCTCGATTATTAATGGTGGTGAATATCCACGCGGTTAACTTTAGCCTCGGCGTCGATGTTTATAGTAAGCAGTTACTTCCCATTGGCGATCAGATTGCTCATCACAGCGGCCCGGTTATTATGGCTGGCGATTTCAATGCCTGGAGCCGTCGACGGATGAATGCGCTGTACCGCTTTGCGCGTGAAATGTCGCTGCGCCAGGTACGTTTTACTGACGATCAGCGCCGACGCGCGTTTGGTCGCCCTCTCGATTTTGTGTTCTATCGTGGTCTGAACGTGAGTGAAGCCTCTGTGCTGGTCACCCGTGCATCCGATCACAACCCGCTACTCGTTGAATTCAGTCCCGGCAAACCTGAACAATAACGGTGTGTCAGGTCTGCCGTAGGGCAGGCCTGTGATGGTTGCCCTTCCTATTTCACAACAACCGAAGGACAACACAATGACAACACGCTCTCACCATGACAACGTCGAAAAACAGTTTGGCTCTCAGGCTAATGCCTATTTAACCAGTGCGGTGCACGCCTCTGGCCGTGACTTGCAGCGTCTGAGGGAAAGGTTATCGGCATTTCCGCAGGCCCGTGTGTTGGATATGGGATGTGGAGCGGGGCATGCCAGCTTTGTAGCCGCGCAACACGTAAAGCAGGTTGTGGCTTATGATTTATCGTCGCAGATGCTTGAGGTAGTCGCTGAGGCGGCAAAAGACAGAGGCCTGGAGAATGTCGCCACACGCCAGGGTTATGCCGAAAGTCTGCCATTTGAAGATAGCGAATTTGACGTGGTAATTAGCCGCTATTCTGCGCACCACTGGCATGATGTCGGACGCGCGCTGCGGGAAGTGAACCGCGTTCTGAAGCCCGGTGGTGTATTGATTGTGATGGATGTGATGTCGCCAGGCCACCCAGTACGTGATATCTGGTTGCAAACCGTGGAGGCGTTACGCGATACCTCGCACGTTCGTAACTATTCCAGTGGAGAGTGGCTGTCGTTAATCAACGATGCCAATTTGATTGCCGATACTTTGTTAACCGATCGCCTGCCACTGGAGTTCAGTTCGTGGGTCGCGAGGATGCGCACGCCCGCGGCGTTGAGCGACGCGATTCGTGCATACCAACAAAGTGCTTCTGCAGACGTGAAAGCCTACTTTGCGTTACAGGAAGATGGCTCGTTTACCAGCGACACGATAATGGTTGAGGCACATAAAGCGGGATAAATAAAAAAGGCACTGGGGGGAATCCAGTGCCTTCATTTCTACAATCCTATCAGGAATCCGGCATGCCGTTGTTTTTCACAAACAACGTGAGCTGATCGCCTGGCTGTAGATTGTCCGTATCGCTGTTCCAGCGCATGACATCTTTGATGTTAACCCCGTGACGTTTGGCAATGCTCGACAACGAGTCGCCTTTACGCACACGATAGGTGATGCTATCGCTGTTGTTCGCCAGACGCTGCGCGCTGGTACCCGCACCCACCGTCAGGTTTTGACCCACTTTCAGGGATGACCCGCGCAGATTATTCCACTGCTTAAGGTCATTGGTGCTCACGCCAAGACGTGAAGCGACGCCAGAAAGCGTATCGCCAGAGCGAACTTTGTAGCTACGACTGTTCAGCGGCGTGTTATCCGCGACCAGCGTTGACTGCACGGCTGCAATTTCGCCTGAAGCCAGAGATTCACGCAGCTTCTCTGCATGCTTCTTTGGCACCATCACATATTGCGGGCCGCTGGCACCCAACGTGGAGCCTTTCACACCTGCATTGAAAGTCTTCAGCTTGCTGACGGAAATACCCGCCATATCGGCAACCTGAGCCATCTCAACCGGGCTACTCAGGCGAACACGTGCCAACGCGCGGCTTTCGTCTGTTGTTGGCAGACGCACGCCATAGCGTTTGCTGTTTTTGAGTATATCGCTCAATGCCAGCATTTTGGGCACATACTGCTTTGTTTCCTGAGGCAATGGTAACGACCAGAAGTCAGTGGATTTTCCACGTGCTTTGTTCGTTTTGATTGCCTTCATGACACGACCTTCACCGCTATTATAAGCAGCAACGGTCAGCAGCCAGTCGCCATCAAACATCTTGTTCAGACGCTGCATCATGTCCAGTGCGGCGGTGGTGGAAGCCACAACGTCGCGACGTGCATCATAATTGCGGGTCTGTTTTAAACCATAATTGCGCCCCGTGCTCGGAATGATCTGCCAAATACCTGCGGCATTGGCGCCAGACGTTGCGTGAGGATCAAAAGCGCTCTCCACTATGGGTAGTAGTACCAGTTCCATTGGCATGTTACGTTTCTTAACCTGCCCGGCTATCCAGTACATATACGGCTCTGCCCGTAAAGTTACATCGTGGAGATAGCTCTTATTACGTAAATACTTCTGTTTCTGTTCGCGAATCCGGTTGTTTTCCGGAATTCCCATCTTTAGCTCGTCACCAATGAAAGCCCACAAATCTTGATCAGCAGCGATAGATGTTCCGTCGTCCATCCATCGCGCCTGACTTGTAAACTTTCCTGCTTCCCCTTGACCAGCTGCAGAAAGGCTCTGTGCGTGTTGTTGGACGTTACCAGTATTCTGGCACCCAACAAGCAGGACAGAGGCGAGTAATATCGCTTTTGCCTTCATGTGTGTGTCAATAGTTGCTTAAAAGACGACCGATCATAACGGCGAAGTTTTCAAAAGGCAACCCGGAATTGTCAGAACGTATCTTTCTTTGACCTTAACCAGGCAAAACGCTCTTCAGGTTGTTGCAATATTGTTTCTTTGTTTATTTCATTAATTAAATCAATATCTTCTGTTCTCAAAAAAAGATTATTTCGCCGCTCATTTTTCAGAATTACGGGTAGTGTCATTTGTTTTTTTACGCGTAACTCATTAACTTTACGATAATATTCATTTATGAACGAATCGTGCGGGAGAATGCTTAAGGCAAACTTCATGTTTGCTAATGTGTACTCATGTGCACAACAAATTAATGTATCGTCAGGAAGTTCGTTTATTTTTTTAAGTGATTGATACATTTGAGTTGCTGTGCCTTCGAAAAGTCGACCACAACCGCCAGAAAAGAGCGTGTCACCACAAAATAAGTAAGGATGGCTAAAGTAACAGATATGTCCTAAAGTGTGACCCGGAGTAGCAATTACCCTAAATTCATGCCCCAAAACGAGTGCAATATCGCCATCTTCGACTATGTGTGTCGTTCCCTTATCTTGCGTTTCAGCCGGTCCGTATACCACTATTTGTGGGAAATGTTGCAGGAGTTCTTTCACACCGCCCACGTGATCCTGATGATGGTGGGTTAGCAGGATGGCTTCCGGCACCCAGTTATACTCTGCAATGGCTTTCAAAACAGGAGCCGCCTCACCCGGGTCCACAATCAGACAATGCTGGTCATTATTTGACAGGACCCAGATGTAATTGTCCTGAAATGCAGGAATACTGTTAAGATTCATATATTACCTCTCAATGCGTAACGGAAGGTTGTGATGAAACCGGCAAGGATCCCTCAAACTGTCGTAGCGCCCGTTAGCTGGGATGATTTGCCCTGGGGCGAACACTATCGTGAGGCGCTGGAGCATCAGCTTAACCCGTGGTTTGCAAAAATGTACGGTTTTCATCTGCTTAAGGTTGGTAATTTAAGCGCAGAAATCGATTCTGAAGCGTGCGCGGTTTCTCATCAGGTAAATGTTTCTTTGCAGGGATCTCCCATGCAGGTGACGGCCGATCCTTTGCATCTTCCCTTTGCCGATAAGTCCGTGGATGTCTGTTTATTGGCCCATACGTTACCGTGGTGCTCTGATCCGCATCGCCTACTGCGTGAAGCCGATCGCGTGTTGATTGATGACGGCTGGTTGATTCTGAGCGGCTTTAACCCGGTAAGCTTGATGGGATTGCGTAAACTGATACCCGTATTGCGCAAGACATCGCCTTATAACAGTCGGATGTTTACCCTCATGCGTCAACTGGACTGGCTATCATTACTGAATTTTGAAGTGCTGCACTATAGTCGTTTTCATGTTCTGCCCTGGAACAAGAAGGGCGGGAAAATGTTAAGCGCCCATATCCCCGCGCTGGGCTGTTTACAGCTGGTGGTTGCGCGCAAGCGAACCATTCCGCTTACGCTCAACCCGATGAAACAAAATAAAAGCAAAACGCCTATCCGTCATGCCGTTGGCGCGACCCGGCAATACCGTAAACCGGACGCTTAAGCCTCAGCCTGATACCCAATATCATCCTGAGTCGGGCTCATGGCCGCGGTGCGTGCAAGCTCATCGCAGCGTTCGTTTTCCGGATGGCCCGCATGGCCTTTAACCCATTCCCATTTGATTTGATGCGGCCCCAGCGCGGCATCGAGACGTTTCCACAAATCGACGTTCTTCACCGGTTTTTTATCTGCTGTTTTCCAGCCGCGCTTCTTCCAGTTGTGAATCCACTGCGTAATGCCCTGGCGCACATACTGGCTGTCCGTGCTGAGTATCACTTCACACTGTTCTTTCAGGGCTTCCAGCGCAACGATTGCCGCCATCAGCTCCATGCGATTATTAGTGGTGAGGTTGTAGCCCTCGCTAAAGGTTTTTTCGCGCCCACGATAGCGTAAAATCGCCCCATAACCACCAGGCCCTGGATTTCCCAGGCAAGAACCATCGGTGAAAATTTCTACCTGTTTAAGCATCTCTGGTAGACTTCCTGTTTTAGCAAATCGAAATCAAACGATAAGTCTGACATAAATGACCGTTATGAGCACTGGAATTACACGACAGATCGTCCTCGATACCGAAACTACCGGTATGAACCAGATTGGCGCCCACTATGAAGGCCACAAGATCATTGAGATCGGTGCGGTTGAAGTGGTGAACCGCCGCCTGACCGGCAATAACTTCCATGTTTACCTGAAGCCGGACCGGCTGGTGGACCCGGAAGCGTTCGGCGTACATGGAATCGCAGACGAATTCCTGCTCGATAAACCTACGTTTGCCGATGTAGCCGACGAGTTTCTCGACTACATTCGCGGCGCGGAGCTGGTCATTCATAACGCATCGTTCGATATCGGCTTTATGGATTACGAATTCGCGAAGCTCAAGCGTGATATTCCGAAGACGAATGAATTTTGCAAAATAACCGATAGCCTGGCGCTGGCGAGGAAAATGTTTCCTGGCAAGCGAAACAGCCTTGATGCGTTATGCTCGCGCTATGAGATAGACAACAGTAAACGAACTCTGCACGGCGCATTGCTCGATGCCCAGATTCTGGCCGACGTTTATCTGATGATGACCGGCGGGCAGACCACGATGGCGTTCTCAATGGAAGGCGACAGCCAGCAGCAGAATGACACGGGGATCCAGCGTATTGTGCGACAGTCCAGTAAACTACGCGTTGTTTTCGCCACTGATGAAGAGTTAGCGGCCCATGAGTCACGCCTTGACCTGGTGCAGAAGAAAGGCGGAAGTTGCCTCTGGCGGGCATAGTTTGTACGTTTACCGTATGAAAATGGCCATTCGGGTGATTTTTGCAGCAAACGATTAAAAACGTGAGAAAAAGCGTTGACGAGGCGCGAGGCAATCCGTAATATTCGCTTCGTTCCCAAGCGGAACACAACGCGGAGTGGTAGTTCAGTTGGTTAGAATACCTGCCTGTCACGCAGGGGGTCGCGGGTTCGAGTCCCGTCCATTCCGCCACTATTCAGAAAGCCTGAATCAGAAATGATTCAGGCTTTCGTCGTTTTAGCCCGCCAAAAAATAATAATCTCATTATCACGCTTTATCGACCGCGCCCGAGCTTTCGGGTGGGCAACACATCAGGTCATCCTTAACCCGACGCATATCCAGAAGGCGATTAACTCGCGAAGTGATTCATCACGCAGGCGAAGCGGGGTGAAAAGTTATCGCCAATAAGAACCGTTTCCTCATTCAGGTGCTTTAGCATATACAGCTTGTCGGCACGTTCGTAAGCGTCGAAGAAGAGATAGTCGACAGCGTCCGTTGCATCATCATCGGGGGATTTTTCCCGACCATCGGGAGTGAGCATAAAAACGCCTGCGGTATGGCCGAGTGGACGGGCATAGCGAAAGAACAGTTTTCTATTAACAGCGAACTCGCCGTCGTCACTTTTGAGTTTCCCTTGGACTGACAATGAAAGGTGTCCGGAGTTGTAGCTGGTTATCAGCATTATTCCGTGGAGTTCCTTTTTTGTATTCTGGATGTCGAGTATCGACGTGAATTCCGAGGAGCAGGAAAAACTGATTTCTTGTTTTTTCGCATTCCCGGCGATAATAAAAAAAGCGATAGCCGCTAGCCCAAAAATGGCAATCACGACTGACCATAGTAAAGGAGAGTGATCGCTTTCCTGCTTCATATCATTCCTCATGATGGCGATACTGGCTGATGCAATGGTAATAGCCGAGGTTTAGCCCGCATTCAGCGGCAAACGACCACTCAACCAGATTATGGTTGCTCGCCCAGGTATTGAGATACAGATCTTTTGGGTACGAACAGTTGGGGTTAATACCCACGGACTTGAAAATATCCAGCGCTTTTTTTTCGGTTATGGTGTCGGTGAGGGCGTTTCCTAATATATGCACACGGCATTGCTCGTAGTCGATAGTCCGCAGGATCGCCGCGTCCGTCATCGCGATTTCATTGGGTATCCATGTTAACCACGCTGTCGCCAGCACGGCGATGCCGGTAATTAACGTTGTTATCGTGACAGGCCACAGGTTTCGTTTCTTTTCCCTGGGCGTCAATGCAACATTGACTATTCTGGTGGGCGCTTGCGATTCCTCCAGTTGCTGAATATTGATACTGGCGTCGCTCATCCGAAATCCTATTCGCGGAATAGTGACGATCAGTTCTGCAGGATGGCCCGTAGACGTTATTGCTTTGCGCAGAAATGAAATGTGCTGATTGAGATTAGCATCCGTCGCTCTGGCGCCATTATGCTGGAAAACATTCTGCAGAATTTCATCGCGCGAGGATATCTCTTTACCATTTTGCAACAGATAGAGCAGTAATTGTGTTGCCACATTATTCAATGTGGCCATTTCACCAGATGCCAGGTCTTTTAGGGTATTTTTATGTGGTCTGAAAACTAAGCCATCACCAATAATTACGGATTTAATTTTGTTTATTGGTATATGAGAAATCACTGATGTCTCCTTTAAAGCAGGATATCTCGCATTCGAGTGGGGGAAGCAATAGCATAACATAATTCATTTATAAAAAATGATTGTACCATAGATCACTTTATTAATATTTATATAACAATCTCTTAATGTATCTAATAGAATCCTCCAATCTCCTTCCTCTCTTTCACTATCTTATTGTCATTACTCGATTTTGATGCCCAATTTCATTTTTACAAAACATTCATAAATACATTTTGCCTGTTCTTCTGGCTAAATAAAAAAATAGTTGATAGATAAAAACTCTATAAAAACCATAAATGATAGACATTAACACTGGCATTGGCGTGTTTTTTGGCTATTTTTTAGGTAAACGATCGCTCTACAGACAGTGTTACAACACGATTCCCTGAGTTTGATTAATACCGGATTTTTGCATTGTGTCATTTTTTCGTCGACTTAATATAAGCCCCGAAACAGCGTAAACAACTGTGGACGGTATTTCTGATGGAATACCAATGAAGTTCAAAATACGGGGTGGCTTGAGATGGATTGTTTGCAAGGAAATGCGCTTCCGCCACCTGCAGATCAGGGTTTCCCTTGCATAAATTGTCTGTGGAAATAGATCGTCGGAATAACCAAAAAACAGATATAAGGTTAAGTAGTAATATGAAAATGAAAAACGTGGCTGTGGCTTGTGCGCTGATGGCGGGAATGACTTTTACTGCATCTTCTGCTTTCGCTGCAAAAAATGTTGAACCGACTAACGGTAAAATTCACTTCACTGGTTCTCTGGTTAATTCCGCATGCGGTCTGGCCCCAGAATCCAGCCCGGTGCAGGTTAATTTTGGTGAGATCCCAACTTCTCAGTTAAAAGACAACCAACGTGCTGGTGTTAAGCATGCCAAAATCGTTCTGCAGGGCTGCGATACAACTGTTGCGAAAACCGCCACAGTAACTTACACCCCGGCAACGATTGATACCGACAACAATGCGCTGGCTGCATTTACCTCGGGTACAGCAAAGGGCGCGGGCATCGGTATGATTGACAGTGGTAACCAGGACGTGAAATGGGGCGAAGCCGCATCTCAGGTCAACATTACCGATGGCGAAACCGACATTGATTTCGTTGCTTATCTGCAGGCCAACAACGCATCCGCAGCAGTAACCCCGGGTGACTTCGAATCTACCGTTAATTTCCAGATCGATTATCAGTAACGATCTGCTGCGGGCGCAATTATGCGCCTGCTTAACCCTTCCTGCGAATAACTGAAAGGAAATGCGGTGATGCCTGGATGGCGTATTTTACTGCTTTTTATCTTCATATCGCCTGCATGGGTTTTGGCTGACACCCATCGTCTTGTCAGTACGCCCGGCAAAATGCGCATGCGGGGAAATATTATTGAGGCTGCCTGTTATGTCGATCCACACGACCGGTCGCTGCTGGTTGAATTTGATGACCTCTCAGCCAGAGATATTTCCGGAAAACCTGAAAAAGTATCTGCGCATGATTTCAGCATTCATTTGCTGGGATGTTCATTAGGGGATTCTCAACACCCCGGGAATCTGTTCCAACGCGCCAATATTACCTTTTCCGGCGCACCGGATAGTGACAATCCTGATTATCTGAGCGTGCAATCGGAAACTGAAAATTTAGCGATAGAAATATATGACGGCAGAGGCAAGCAAATTCATTTGGGTGAGCCATCACCGGATTATGCGCTTAACCCAGGGAAAAACACGCTCAATTTTACGGCTTATTTGATCTCCCGCGACGGAAGAATGACGTCTGGTGAATTTACTGCAGTCACGCATTTTGTTGTGAATTATCTCTGAGCTGCACAGCAATTCGGGTATCTGAAGGTTTGCGAACGAAAATGATCACGCTGAAAACAGATAAAAAACGTCTGGCGCTTTTAATTGCTCTGGTCTGTGCCTCTTCATGGGCTAAAGCGGATGAGTCTATTGAATTTAATACTGACGTCCTGGATGCCAGTGACAGACAAAATGTCGATTTACAGCGTTTTTCCGAAGGCAACTTTGTGACTCCCGGAGAATATCTGCTGGATGTTCGTATTAACAGCCAGGAGATCCCTCAGCAGTCGATCCGTTATATCGTTGATCCTGCCAACGCGCATAAATCCATGGCGTGCCTGACGCCGCAACAGCTCGAATTACTGGCGCTCAAAGAAGAGGCGCTGACCTATATTCATCCGATTAGCGCGACCTGCTATGACATTTCCCGCCTGCCGGGTGTGGTGCTGAATAATAGCGCAGGCGTACTGGACATTACCGTGCCACAGGCATGGATGAAATATACCGATCCAGACTGGACGCCGCCGGAGCGCTGGGATAACGGCGTCGCGGGACTGATTTTCGACTACAGCGTTTCGGGCCAGGCCACACATTACGAACAAGGTGGCGATCATTACCGCTCACTGTCTGGTTATGGACAGACGGGCTTTAACCTCGGCGCGTGGCGCTTTCGTGGCCAGTATCAGGCCAATTATGCTTCGGATGAAAATCGTGGGCGTATCGACTGGGATCAGATCTATGCCTATCGCCCGTTACCGATGCAGGCTGCAAAACTGACGGTCGGTGAAATATATCTGAATTCCCAGGTGTTTGATTCAGTGCGATTTACGGGGGCTAACCTCGCCAGCGACGAGCGCATGCTACCACCGAATTTGCAGGGCTACGCGCCCGAAGTGCACGGCATCGCCCGCAGTAATGCGAAGGTCACCGTCAGTCAGCAGGGGCGTGTTATCTATCAAACCACTGTTCCAGCGGGGCCATTTAATATTCAGGATCTACATGGCTCGGTACGCGGCACGCTGGATGTTCGCGTCGAAGAGCAGGATGGCAGCGTACAAACCTTTCAGGTCAATACGGCCGATATCCCTTACCTGACGCGCCCGGGCTATGTTCGTTACAACGCCGCTGTCGGTAAGCCATCGCGTTATAACCACGACGTCCAGGGACCTGCATTTTATAGCGGTGATTTTTCATGGGGGGTCAGCAATGCGTGGTCACTGTACGGTGGCGCGTTGCTCACTGGCGATCGCTATAACGCCTGGTCGATGGGGATTGGGCGGGATTTGAGCTGGTTGGGCGCGCTGTCGGCTGACGCGAGGCAATCCGTGAGCCGGGTGAAGCATCAGGCTGAACAAAAAGGGATGTCCTTTAAGCTCAGCTATGCCAAAACCTTTGATGAATACAACAGCGCCATCACCTTTGCCGGTTACCGTTTTTCACAGCGTAACTTCCGCACCTTCTCGCAGTTCCTCGACGAGCAGTATGAAAATAACAACAGCGCCGGTAACGAAAAAGAGATGTACACCATCACCGGTAACAAGACCTTTTTTGCCGACGACCCGCAATTAGCGACCACGCTGTACCTGACCTATACCCACCAGAATTACTGGGATCGTGGCTCTCAGGATCGTTACGGGGTGTCGATGGGGCACAGCTTTTCGTTCGCAGGCATTCAGGGGATCAGCGCTAACCTTGCTGCTTACCGCTCTGAGTATCAGGGCAAACGGGACGACAGCCTTTCGCTGTCTATTTCGGTGCCATGGAGCGATGGCCGCTCAATGGATTATGAAGTGCAAAACAGCGGCAGCCAGACCAGTCAGATGGTTTCGTATTCCGATAACCGCGACCGTAACAATCCATGGCGACTGCGCGCAGGGGTTTCCGGTGAAGGGCACACCGCGTTTGATGGCTACTACAAGCATCGCAGCATGATGGCGGAACTGGAATCTAACGTCAGCTGGCAGCAATCACGCTATTTCTCCGTTGGTGGCACGATGCGCGGCGGCTTTACCGCAACGCGTCATGGCGCGGCGCTACACAACAGCCAGACGTCGATGAATACCGCCAGGGTGATGGTTGATACCGACGGTGTGGCGAATGTACCGCTGAACGGCGAACAGGCGCACTCAAACCGCTTCGGTATTGCCGTCGTACCGGACGTCGTCAGCTATCACAGCTTTGATACCCGTATCGATGTGGACGCAATGGACGAGGACATTTCCGCGACCAAAGCCATTGTCACCAACACCCTGACGGAAGGCGCGATTGGTTATCAGCGCTTCGCCGTGGCGCAGGGGCAAAAAATGATGGCGCTGCTGCGCCTGAAAGATGGTTCGGTACCGCCGTTTGGTGCCGAAGTGTTTAACGCCAACGGTGTTAGCGTCGCCATGGTGATGGAAAACGGCATGGCCTGGATTGCGGGTGTGAATCCAGCCGAGCGTCTTTCTGTTGCCTGGGGCGGTCGCGCGCAGTGTCACTTACAGGTGCCTCAACAAATCAACCCGGAAGGTAACGTGCTGTTGCCTTGTGAATAATATCAATAACCTGAATGAATTTTGTCATGAAAAATCAAGCATTTTACTCCGTGCAGCGTTGGCTCAAACCCGTGGTCTGCGGTCTGCTTTTTATTGCAGAGATCAACGCCTCATGGGCGGGCATTGCACTTGACCGTACCCGTCTGATCATCACCGGTGATGCGCGATCTGTCAGCGCGAACTTAACCAACACCAGTCCAAGCATTCCGTTTCTGGCTCAGTCGTGGGTGGAAGACGCCAATGGAACAAAAATTACCTCGCCGTTGATGGTTTTACCGCCGCTGCAGCGGATTAACGGCGGGCAAAAGGGCATTGCGCGTGTGACAAAAACCAGCGGTATTAACGCTCTGCCGCAGGATCGCGAAAGTCTGTTCTACCTGAATGTGCGTGAAATTCCGCCCAAGCCGGATAAGCCGAACGTGCTGCAACTGGCGATGCAGTCACGCATCAAACTGTTCTACCGTCCGACCGCCATCGTGCCGGAAACACCGGGCGCCGTGTGGCAAAACCAACTGGTCTTTCATAAGCAGGGGCAGCGCTGGAGTGTGGATAACCCTACGCCGTACTTCGTTACCTTAATCGGCTTAAGCCGCAAGCCTGAAGCGCAGGGCGGCGACAGGCTGACTGACTTCCCTGGGATTATGGTTTCACCAAAGTCCTCTCTCGATTTCAGCGTGGCCGACGGCAGCGTTAGCCAGTTCAGCATGATGTATGTGAACGATTTTGGTGGTCATCCCGAATTGAAATTCAGCTGCACAGGCAATGTGTGTAAAGCATTGCCGATGGAGCAACAGCCCCGGTAACAGGATTCGTAAATGAAAAAGATGCTTTGCGCTCTGCTGATGGCGGGCATGGCCTGCTCGGTTCAGGCCACAAGCGGTCGCCAGGATATGAGCAATGTGTCCGGCGAGTATGGCAACGTCCGCTTTCATGGGCGAGTGTTCGTTTCGCCGTGCGTGCTGGATATGGCCTCCCGCGATCAGACTATCGATCTTGGTGATATTTCCGCCAGCCGTTTTCGCCAGGGCGGCGATCGCAGCGATCCGGTATTGGTCACGCTGTATCTGAACGGCTGTTTAAAGGGCTCCGGTCATACCTTAAGGGATTTCCCCGGGCAGACCAGTGAGATGCCGGAGCTGGCGCATAGCACGGTGGAACGTGGCGTTTCGATGACCCTAATGGCTGAAGGCGCGCCGGAAAACAGCGATTTGGGGCGCATTCGCGGCGATGTGCGTGGTGCAGGCATTCGGCTACTGACCGAACGCAACCAGTTGATCCACCTGAACCAACCGCAACGCATGTGGATCCTCAAACCGGGCGATAACGCCATTCATTTTCTTGCCGCGCTGGAATCTTTTGGGAGAGAGGTGACCGCCGGAGAATTTAACGGTCTGGTCAGACTCAAGCTGGAGTATCTATGAGCGTATTACGTAAAACGCTGTTGTGGGTGGTGCTGGCAGGCTGTCCGATAGCCGGGCAGGCATTTACACAGGGAGAAGGTGAGCCGGAAGGTGGGTCGCCGCATCAGTACGATATTGAACTGAGCTCGCTGGATGTCAGCAAAAACCACGTGGGTGGCAGAACGGAGCCGTTCCCATGGAATCTGGGTGGCTGGTATGTGGTGAATTTCTATTGCGAACAGGCTGACATCTCTCGAGCACCAATTTACTACACCACCACAACCACGATGCCGCCTTCAAATCAGGGGGCGAACCGTTTTCGGCTAAACGAGTATCTGGATGTGGAAGTTCAGGTGTGGGTTGCCGGGGGCTATAAAAAATATGTGCAGGCGCCTTTTACCAACGTTTCAAACCGCAACAGCAACAACAGCTGTAAAAAGCGTAAGGGCTACACGCGAGCGACTAACGTTGAAAGTGGTTCAAAAGGGAAAGTGACGTTTATTGTCACTAAACCCATTATCAATGGCATCAATATCACTTCCCAGTCGCTGGTGGAGGTGGCCGGGCGCATGGGAAGCGCGGGACCTACGCCAACCACGGCGATTTCTCGCGTGGTGATTAAATCCGGGCTGATTACCGTCCCGGACAAATGCACCTTCAACCGGGGAGACAAAATCAGCATTGAGTTTGGCGATCTGCCTGGATCCGCTGCCCGGCTCAACGGCACTAACTACAGCAAGTCAGTCCCTATACATGTGGTCTGTGAAGGCGGGAGTTTCGATCAGGGCGCGCTGAACATTAATCTTGGTATACAAACGACCACGGCGTCAGGTACGGCGGGGTTTAACGGTAATCTCCTTGGCACGCTGAGCGGCGGACAAAAGCGCGACGATCTCGGCATTATGCTTAAAGACGAAAGTGGTGGCACCGTCATGCCTAATCAATTCTACAACGTGAAGGGGTTTTACCAGAATCAGGGCGACTGGAATCTCACCGCTGCGCCGGTGGCAAAGCCGGGCGTGGGAAGCGTGAAGGAAGGTGAATTTGAAGCCTCTGCTACCGTTGTCGCGCAGTTTCAGTAGGGGGATGTCATGAGATTCTCGGCGTTATTCGCGACCAGTATGTTACTGCTAGGTGGCATGGCGCAGGCCGACACCAAACTGGTCGGCGGCGACATGTATTTTCACGGCACCATCAGAGCGCTGGCCTGCAGCCTTGCACCGGGAGGCGACAAAATCGAGGTCGATTTCAAGCAAATCGCGACACAGGATCTCTATCTCTCGGGGCGCAGTAAGCCGGAAAAATTCAGCATCCAGTTACGCGACTGCAACCCTGAGGTTTTCCGTGGGATCTCGGTTACCTTCAGCGGTCGTGAGGATGCGGAGCTGACCGATCATCTGGCGCTGGATAGCAGTGAACAAGGCGGCGCGTCAGGGATCGGGATTGGGATGAGCGAAGAGGACGGTACGGCAATCCGCCTTGATGAGAGCACGTCAGTCAAAGAGATAACAGAAGGTTTGATGACGCTGAATTTCTTGGCGTGGGTCGCAGCGGAGCCATCGGCGATAAAAAATCAGTCTCTCGAATACGGTCCGTTCAGCGCCAGCGGGACCTGGACGTTGAACTACCAGTAGCATGATGAACGTACTGAATCGCATTGCGCCGCTGCCTGCGCAGAAATTATTGCTCGGTATTAGTCTGTTTTTTTGGTGTGGGGCCATGCATCTCTACTGGCCGAACAACGGCGGCAGCGGTCTGTCGTTGCCGCTTAATATTACGAGCTGGATCTACGCTGTTGTACTGGCTGCAAGCGTATTGATGCTGGTGCCTCGTCAACGCTGGCGCATCACTGTGCCCGCTGCGGGTTTTACAGTCGGGGTGTTCATCCTGACGTTGCTTTGCCTGCTAACGCCTGATGTCTGGCAGGCCGAGGCACTGCTGGTGGCGGGGGCGTTACTGGGCGGTGTGAGCGTCTATCTGGTCACATTACAAATTCCGCTCACGGCAAACACCCTGACGGCACTGCTGGCTCTGCTATGGGGAGCGTGCGTGATTGAATGTCTGGCGTTTGTCTATCAGTACTGGCATTTGCCGGGCGTTGATTACTGGGAGTTTGCCTGGCGGCGCGGTACGCGACCCTACGGGATATTTCAGCAGGTCAACCTGATGGCCAGCTTCACGGCATGCGGTGTGCTGCTGTCAGCGCCGCTCTTTTTACGTCTGCACCGCGGGTATCGAATTGCCATTGGAATAGGCCTGGTAATGATGGGATTTGTGCTGCATGAATCTCAGTCGCAAACCGGCTACTTGTCTCTGGTAGTCGGTGAAGTGCTGCTGCTGGCGGTTTTCCCGGCGCAACGGCGCACGCTACTGCTGCTTCTACTGCCGATGGCGTTAGGCGCGGTGATAGGGGCCACGGCCCGCCATTTTTTGTCTGTGGTCACGGTCGATCATCTGACGACTTCTCAAGTGCGCTGGACGGTGTTGAAAACGTCGCTGGCATTATTTGTCGAACGCCCGTGGATGGGGTGGGGCGTGGGCAGTTTTGCTGCCGTGTTTCTCGAACGCGCGGGGCCATTGGGGCTGGGCAGCATTTCGCATCCGCACAACGAACTGGTGCTGTGGCTGGTGGAGGGCGGTCTGGTTGGGCTTGCGGGGGCGCTCTGTTTTATAGCGGGTGGTTTCTGGCTCTGGCTGCACGGTAATTGCTGGCGTCGCGCCTGCCTGGTGGCGGCACTGCCGGTGGTTATTCATATGTTGACGGAATACCCCGTCAGGCAGTCAACGCCACACTGGCTGCTGTTGATCCTGTTGCTTCGATGTGCAGACAGCGCGCGAACGGGAATACGCCTGGTGCTTACGTCAACGTCGCTGATTCGCGCGGCAGGGTTTATCTCGTTACTGACCGTCGCGCCATTGCTGCTTCTCACGCTGCACACGCAACAGCAATTGACGCTGGCGGAGAGGCAGTCAACGCAGTGGCGTCTTGCCGAACCGCTCCCTGTCGGAGGCTGGCTTCTTACCAGTCGCTATCGGTTTGATGTCCAGATGGGGTATCTGCAACGGTATCAGCGTACCCGGGACGCACGTTGGCTGGAAGCGGTTCGCCGCTGGGCGCCTGATTATGTGCGCGTTCACCCAGACCCTAATGTCTCCTTCACGCAAATCTTACTGGCGTTGCACCAGCGCGACCTGGTCGAGGCGCATCGTTTGGCGACGCGCTTTTGCCTGATATACCCAAACGATCGCCGTATCCCGTGGCTGCAGGATGCACGACGTCCTTTTAATAAAATAATGGAATGATATGAACAGATTCAGTGAACAGGCCCGTTATGTGCCAGAACTTCCCCGCAACGCCGAACTGCTGCGGATCACCGGGATCCGTTTGCAGCGCATTCATTTTTTTGATGACGCATCGCTGGATGTTTGTGAGGTGTTAAGCCAGGTACGCACACCGCTCCCACTGGATCTGTTTTTCAAGCACCTTTCCATCACGGCAAAACAGCAGCTTTTTCTATGGCAAATGCAGCGGGTGCTGGCCCTCTCGGGAAGCTATTCGCTGAATTTATCCGTCAGGATGCTGACCAGTCTGTCATGGATCACGCGTCTCACAAAGCAGGGGCATCAGGGGAGGATTGTTATTGAGATTCAGGATCCGGGCTCCATGATGCGCCTGGATAAGGCAGAGCAGCAGGCCGTATGCATTGCCGTAAAAACGCTGGTGCGTCACGGGTTTCGCGTGTGGCTGGATGATGTTTCGCCTGAGCTATTTTTTGTCTGGCGGCTGTCGGGCATCCGTTTCGATGCCATCAAAATTGAAAGTGGAATGTTTCATCAGTTCAGAACATCGGAGTGGCAGTTGAGGGTTCTGGTCAATCAATTTCGTGGGCTGGGTGAACGGGTTGTCATTGAGGGGGTAGAAACACCACAGGATTATGCCATTTGCCGTATGAGCGGCGCAGATGCTGTACAGGGCTTTCTGTTTGAGCAGGAAATTTTACCGAAAAGCCTGAATCATTGCTGACTCAGGCTCTGGCAATTACTCGCTCAGCGTCTGTGCGATATCTTTTTGCACCTGCTGGCGCTGTTCTGGGGTCAGCACTTTGTTCAGGTCAAAATAGTATTTTACGCGATAATAACGCGCCTGCTGTTCGATGTTGCTGAACGCAGAAAGCTGTTTCTGAACGGCAGCTTCATCCCATTTCCCGGACTTGATGACGTCAATCAACGCGCCGTCTTTAACATCTTTCACCGAAATCTGGCTGACGTTGGTTTCAAGCTGCTGGTGCAGTTTTTTAATCTGCGCCACCTGGTCGTTGGTCAGCTTAAGATGCTGAACGACAGGGTCCTGAGCTGGAGCAGGAACATTGGATACGTTTGCTGCAAGCGTACTAAAAGAAGCGCCCGCTAAGGTAGCCGCCAGCAAAGTCATGCGTAAGAAGTTCTTCATGTCGAGATCCTGATAAGGGAATTATTAACATTGTCAGTCACTCGCTGGTTGCGAGTGATTATCCTTTGCAGAATACGATGCCCGCCGCATGTCGCCACGCGAATTTGTTTTGCGGTTGGTTACGGAGTGAAACAATCCCGCCACGGAAAACGTTGTGCAGCGGGAGTGAAGGCGATAGTTATAGCGTGAACGGGTCGGCGTCTTGCCAGGCGGGAAACTTCTCGCGATACTCGCGCAGCGCTGAGAGTGACAGTTCGGCGTCAATGCGTGTGGCCTGATGCGGCTCGGCGGTGGCAATAATCTCACCCTGCGGATTAATCACCCGGCTGTCACCGCGATAATGATGACCGTTACCGTCTGTGCCCACGCGGTTACATCCTGCTACATAAGCCTGGTTCTCAATCGCCCGTGCGGCAAGCAGAAGCTGCCAGTGCAGCGAACGCGGCGCAGGCCAATTGGCAACATACAACGCCAGGTCGTAATCGTTGCGATTGCGCGACCATACCGGAAAACGCAGGTCATAACAGACCAACGGCAGAATGCGCCAGCCGCGCCATTCAACAATAACGCGCGCGTCACCCGCATGGTAATGCTGATGCTCGTCCGCCATGCGGAACAGATGGCGCTTGTCGTAGAAATGCACATTACCTTCGGGCTCAACCAGAAAAAAGCGGTTTACCGGGCCGCGTTCAGACTGGGTAGCAGCGCTGCCCGCGATCAGGGCGTTGGTCTGTTGCGCTTTGGCACGCATCCAGCTTACGACTTCTTCTTGCGGCAACGATTTATTTGCCGCTTCCATGGCAAATCCGCTGGTAAACATCTCGGGCAACACGATGACATCACGTCCGGCGACGGTTTCCAGTTGTCGGTCAAAATGGCGCAGGTTGGCCGGGCCATCCATCCAGATCAAGGGTTGTTGCAGCAGAGTAATTTTCAAACCAGGCACGATCGAGGCTCCTCGTTGAACAACATTTTGACACTGTAGCATGAGCATTAATGAAAATGTGGCAATAAAAAGCCCCGCATTAAGCGGGGCTAAACGTTGTGCGTATATCGTTATGCGGCTTCGACTTTACGCACTTTCTCTGGCAGCTTTACCGGCTGAGTCGCCAGCTCCTCGGGTTCAAAGTCATCCACGTTGATACTGCGCAGTCGGCTCGCTTCGGCTTTCACCAGAATCGCGGCTTCATCTTTATCAATCAGCCCTTTCGCCAGCGCATTGTGCGCCAGTTCGTCGAGGCGGGTAAATGGCAGGTTTTTACCCAACTCTTTACAGATCCGCTGGTGGATAGGGTCGGCTGCAATCACGTCCAGCAGCGCCTCTTCCAGCAAACCAACCGGGTTATGCTCGCTTGGCGTCAGATATTGACCACGACCAATACGAGAACGAGTCGCGCTCGGAACCTGCAAAATCTTCGCGACTTTATGGTCCAGCTTGTCAGACGGAGCATCATAGTGGCGACCGGTCGGGAAGATAACCACGTTCAGCAAGCCCGCGACCAGACGGTTCGGGAAGTTTTTCAGCAGATCATCCATCGCCTGTTCCGCTTTGTACAACGCATCCTGAACGCCCCAGTGAACCAACGGCAGGTCCGCTTCATTACGGCCTTCATCGTCATAACGTTTCAGTACCGCGGAGGCCAGATACAGCTGACTTAACACATCGCCCAGACGCGCGGAGATACGTTCACGACGCTTCAGACTGCCACCCAGTACGGCCATGGACACATCTGAAAGCAATGCCAGGTTGGCGCTCAAGCGGTTCAGGTGCTGGTAGTAACGTTTGGTCGCATCGCCGGTTGGCGTGCTGCTGGTTAAGCCACGTGTCAGACCAAGCCAGAAGCTGCGTACTTTGTTACTGCCAACGTGACCGATGTGTTTGAACAGCAGCTTGTCGAACGCATTCACATCGTTACTCTGTGCCGCAGCCATCTCTTCCAGAACATACGGATGGCAGCGAATCGCACCCTGACCGAAGATCATCATGCTACGGGTCAGAATGTTGGCACCTTCTACGGTAATGGCGATTGGCGCACCTTGATAAGCGCGGGCGAGGAAGTTGCTTTCGCCAAGCATAATGCCTTTACCGCCAGTGATATCCATCGCATCGATGATTGACTGCTGCCCGCGGTGGGTACAGTGATATTTCACGATAGCCGACAGCACCGCCGGTTTTTCACCCAGCATAATGCCGTAGGTAATCAGTGATGCCGCAGCGTCCATCACGTAGGCGTTACCGGCAATACGTGCCAACGGTTCTTCAATACCTTCCATCTTACCGATGGAGATTTTGAACTGGCGACGAATGTGTGCATAAGCGCCGGTGGCCATCGCGACCGATTTCACGCCGCCCGTCGAGTTAGACGGTAGGGTAATACCACGTCCCACAGACAGGCATTCCACCAGCATGCGCCAGCCCTGACCGGCCATTTTCGGACCACCGATGATGTAATCAATCGGTACAAACACATCTTTACCGAGGGTCGGACCGTTCTGGAACGGCACGTTCAGCGGGAAGTGACGACGCCCAATTTGTACGCCCGGCGTTGAGGTTGGGATCAGTGCACAGGTAATGCCGAGATCTTCTTCACCACCCAGCAGTTTTTCCGGGTCGGAGAGTTTAAATGCCAGACCCAGTACCGTGGCGATAGGGGCCAGCGTGATATAACGTTTGTTCCAGGTCAGGCGCATACCCAACACCTGCTGGCCCTGCCAGTCGCCCATACAGACCACACCGGTATCAGGGATCGCCCCTGCGTCGGAGCCTGCTTCCGGGCTGGTCAGAGCAAAGCATGGGATCTCCTGACCGCGAGCCAGGCGCGGCAGGTAATGATTTTTCTGCTCTTCGGTGCCGTAATGTTGCAGCAGTTCGCCTGGGCCTAATGAGTTAGGTACGCCAACGGTGATCGCCAGGATCCCGGAAACACCGGAGAGTTTCTGCAGAACGCGAGCCTGAGCATATGCTGAGAATTCCAGCCCGCCGTACTCTTTCTTAATGATCATCGCGAAGAAGCGGTGTTCTTTCAG
This sequence comes from Citrobacter sp. Cpo037, assembly GCF_030332945.1. Taxonomy (NCBI): domain Bacteria; kingdom Pseudomonadati; phylum Pseudomonadota; class Gammaproteobacteria; order Enterobacterales; family Enterobacteriaceae; genus Citrobacter; species Citrobacter sp. Cpo037. The sequence continues at coordinate 13,055 of NZ_JAOWGW010000083.1, read as the reverse complement.
ATATGCCCACAGTTCCGGCGGCAGATCCGCGAGTTCATGGGTTATCTGGAAGTCGTTCGCCATGCGGCACGCTTCTTCCACTGGACCATCAATAAACGCCTGTTCTTCAGCGGTCAGATGCGGTTGAGGATAGTTATGCAGTTTTTTCCAGTCAGGCTTGCCCTGGAACAGGTCACCTTCCCACCAGGTTGTACCCGCATCAATCGCTTCTTTCTCAGTACGCGACATCGGTGGCATGACTTTACGGAAACCGCGGAACACCGGCGCAGAGATCATGGATTTGCGCATCGGCGTAAAGTTAAACGGTACGAGGATAATGGCCAGAGGAACCAGCAGCCAGACTGACCACAGGCCAGCCACGCCAAGCGCAGCCGTCCAGGCGAGCAAAATTAAGCTGCTGAGGAATAAGCTCACGCGGTGATAAAACAGAACGCTGAGCAGAACAACCGTAGCGATAATACTCAAAATCATCATAACGAAAAGCTCCCTTGCTTGTAGGAGGTCTGACCACTTGTGATGATATGTTTGTAGTGGATGTAAATTCTTTTAGCAATGTGTTTACAAAATAATTACAACAAAGCTCACATTGTTGCTGTTTTAACCGGCACAAAAAATCAAAAGCGACAGCCATTCCTGTGGCTTGTACTTCTCGCTGGTAGCGCTATCCGGTACACTGCGTCTTGTCATTTACATTCATGCTGAAGGATATCCTCATGTACCAGGATCTTATTCGTAACGAACTGAGCGAAGCGGCGGAAACGCTGGCTAATTTTCTTAAAGATGACGCCAATATTCACGCCATTCAGCGCGCGGCGGTTCTGTTGGCAGACAGCTTTAAAGCGGGCGGTAAGGTGCTTTCTTGCGGTAACGGCGGTTCCCATTGCGACGCGATGCACTTTGCTGAAGAGCTGACCGGACGCTATCGTGAAAACCGTCCTGGTTACCCTGCTATCGCAATCTCTGACGTTAGCCATATCTCCTGCGTCAGCAACGATTTTGGTTACGATTATGTGTTTTCTCGCTACGTAGAAGCCGTGGGTCGTGAAGGTGATGTCCTGTTAGGCATTTCGACTTCGGGTAATTCCGGTAACGTAATTAAAGCGATTGCCGCAGCGCGTGAGAAAGGGATGAAAGTGATCACCCTGACCGGTAAAGATGGCGGCAAAATGGCGGGCAGCGCGGATATCGAAATTCGCGTGCCGCACTTTGGCTACGCCGACCGTATTCAGGAAATTCATATCAAAGTGATCCATATCCTGATCCAGCTGATCGAAAAAGAGATGGTTAAACCATAAGAAGACGATTGCCGGATGGTGGCTGAAGCCTTATCCGGCCTACATGAGCACCACGTAGGCCTGATAAGCGCAGCGCCATCAGGCAGTTCACGGTTTTAAGGTAGGTGATGTATGTGCGAACTGCTCGGGATGAGCGCCAATGTGCCAACCGATATCTGCTTTAGCTTCACTGGGCTGGTTCAGCGCGGCGGAGGGACCGGGCCGCACAAAGACGGCTGGGGTATTACGTTTTATGAAGGTAAGGGCTGCCGTACGTTTAAAGATCCGCAACCTAGCTTTAATTCGCCTATCGCCAAACTGGTACAAGACTACCCCATCAAATCCTGTTCCGTGATTGCCCATATTCGTCAGGCGAACCGTGGCGAAGTGGCGTTGGAAAATACCCATCCCTTTACCCGCGAACTGTGGGGGCGTAACTGGACCTATGCTCATAATGGACAGCTCAGTGGCTATAAATCGCTGGAAACCGGAAATTTCCGCCCGGTCGGGGAAACCGACAGCGAAAAAGCTTTCTGCTGGCTGCTCCACAAGCTGACGGAGCGTTATCCGCGCACGCCTGGCAATATGACGGCAGTGTTTAAATATATCGCGATGCTGGCAGGAGAACTGCGGGAGAAGGGCGTCTTCAACATGCTGTTGTCTGACGGACGCTATGTGATGGCCTTCTGTTCGACCAACCTGTTTTGGATCACGCGTCGTGCGCCGTTTGGCGTGGCGACATTGCTGGATCAGGATGTGGAAATCGATTTTAGCTCAGAGACCACACCCAATGATGTGGTCACCGTGATTGCCACTCAACCGTTAACCGGCAACGAAACCTGGCAAAAGATTATGCCAGGCGAGTGGGCATTATTTTGTCTCGGGGAGCGTGTAGTTTGATGCCAGTTGCGGCTGAACCACTTCGTGACTCAACGGCTTGCTGACGACGTAACGACCATCGACGACAGAGACGGTCGGTGGTTTACGTGTTTGTTCAAAGTAGTCGTATCCCGGCTTTAACTGGGTCCAGAAATCTTTGTAATACGAGAACTTATGGCGTTGCATGTTGGCATCGGTCATGCGGAACGGGTAAATGCTAACCTGTACGCTGGACTGCCCGAACACCAGAGCACCGGTCACAAACTGGAAAATCTCATCAATGCCGTTGTCTGTCATTGCGTAGCAGCCGACGGAAACACAGGCACCGTGGATCATCAGGTACTTACCTTCATAACCGTGTGCGCGGTCATAGGCATTAGGGAAACCAATGTTAATCGCTTTATAGAAGCGACTATCTGGTTTCAGCTGTCCACGCTGAACGCTGTAAAACCCTTCCGGACTTTTGAAATCACCCTGACGCTGCTTCGGACCTAAGCCACCGGAATAATTACAGATCTTATAACTGTCGAGCAATTGATACTGTTCGCCCATCTTGACGTACAGATCCAAGGTTCGCTCTTCTTTGAAGATCTGGATATAAACGGGGGAGCCCATTAATTGCTGCTTATATTCTTTGCTGACAGGCGTAGTCGGGCTGCTGCTCAGCAAACCGGCAAATGAAACGCACGGCAATAAAAGCATCGCAAGAAAAAATGCGATTTTACGCATACTGCTTATTCCTTGATAAAACGATCACACACGCCAGGACGGCAAAAAGAATCCCCAAATCGGATAAATCTGGATCTGGAGCGCTCACATTAGCACCAAGAGAGTTTTTCGCAAGTCTCTCGTGCGGCGTTTACACTTTAGTTTTTCTTTATACGGAAAATTGCGCTTAAAGGCAGTCAGACACTGGCGTATTTTGCTGGTTACTGCGCTTCATTTGGTCTTAATCGTGCTGGATGGATAATGGGTCAGGAACGGCTCAGCATTAGGTAAAACCAGACTTCTCACAACATAAAAATACTGTATACTTAAACAGTGACGTGGGAGACAAACGATGCGTAAAATCATACATGTCGATATGGACTGCTTTTTCGCGGCGGTGGAGATGCGCGACAACCCGGCCCTGCGTGATATTCCCATTGCTATTGGCGGCAGTCGAGAACGTCGGGGGGTCATCAGCACGGCCAATTACCCGGCGCGCAAATTTGGCGTGCGTAGCGCAATGCCAACTGGAATGGCATTAAAGCTGTGTCCGCATCTCACTTTATTACCTGGTCGTTACGAGGCCTATAAAGAAGCCTCCCGCCAGATTCAGGCTATTTTCTCCCGCTATACCTCGCTGATAGAACCACTTTCGCTGGATGAAGCCTATCTGGATGTGACCGATAGCACCCACTGCCACGGCTCAGCTACGCTGATCGCTCAGGAAATCCGCCAGACAATTTTTAACGAGTTACAGTTAACCGCCTCTGCCGGAATTGCGCCGGTAAAATTTCTGGCAAAAATAGCTTCCGATCTCAACAAACCCAATGGGCAATATGTGATTACCCCTGCCGATGTTCCTGAATTTCTCAGAACATTACCGTTAGGCAAAATTCCCGGCGTTGGCAAAGTCTCCGCCGCTAAGCTGGAATCAATGGGATTACGTACCTGCGAAGATGTTCAAAAATACGACCTGGCAATGCTGCTCAAACGCTTCGGCAAGTTTGGTCGCGTGCTGTGGGAGCGCAGTCAGGGGATTGACGAACGGGACGTTAACAACGACAGGCTGCGTAAATCCGTCGGCGTGGAGCGTACGCTGGCGGAAGATATTCACGAGTGGTCGGAGTGTGAGGCGATAATAGAACGGCTCTATCCCGAACTGGAACGGCGTCTGGCAAAGGTTAAACCGGATCTGCTGATCGCTCGCCAGGGGATAAAACTCAAGTTTAATGATTTTCAGCAGACTACGCAGGAGCACGTCTGGCCGCGCTTAAATAAAGATGACTTAATTACGACAGCGCGCAAGACCTGGGACGAGCGTAGGGGAGGGCGAGGCGTCAGGCTGGTGGGATTACACGTCACGCTGCTGGATCCACAAATGGAAAGACAGCTACTGTTGGGGCTGTGACTCAGAACAATTGCCGGATGTCGGCGTAAACGCCTTATCCGGCCTACAAACCAGCGTGCAGGCCAGATGGCTACGTAACAACTTTATCCGGCCTACAAATCAGCATGTAGGCCGGATAAACGTAGCGTCATCCGACATTTAGCGCAGAATCTTACTTCGCCGGAATAGACTTCAGCAGTTCAGTCAGCAGCGTCCAGTAATGGCCGACGCTTTCGATATGAACCTGCTCATCCGGGGAGTGTGGACCGGTGATAGTTGGCCCGATGGAAACCATGTCCATATCTGGATACGGTTTCTTGAACAGACCACATTCCAGACCAGCGTGGATGATCTGGATATTCGGCGTTTTATTGAACAGACGCTGATAGGTTTCACGAACCAGGTGCATAACCGGAGAGTTAGCATCCGGCTGCCAGCCTGGGTATCCGCCTTTTGCCTGGGTTTTCGCGCCAGCCAGTTTACCCAGTGAATCCAGCATGCTCACCACGTAGTCTTTACCGCTGTCGATCAGGGAACGGATCAGGCAGTGAATTTCAACGTTGTCGTCAGTCATGGTGACAACACCGACGTTCAGAGAGGTCTCTACCACGCCTTTGGCGACGTCAGAGTTGCGGATTACACCGTTCGGGGTGGCGTTCAGCAGACGCACAAAGCTGTCGCGAGACTGAGCGGTCAGCGCGGCTTTGTCTTGAGTTACGGCATCCAGCAGCAGAGCCAGGTTCTTCTCTTTGGCTTCCAGTTCGTTTTTCAGGATTTCCTGATAGGTGTTGACCAGCGCTTTTAACGCATCAACTTTATCTGCAGCCACGGCGAGGGTGGCAAAGGCTTCACGCGGAATCGCGTTACGCAGCGTACCGCCGTTGAAATCAACCAGACGCAGATCCAGCTCTTCAGCGTGGCCCGCCAGGAAGCGTACCAGCAGTTTGTTCGCGTTACCGAGACCCACGTGGATTTCGCCGCCGGAGTGACCGCCTTTCAGGCCTTTTAACGTCAGCTTAAAGCTCTGGAATCCAGCCGGGATTGCTTCACGGGACAGCGGCAGGTTAGAGGTAAAGTCGATACCGCCTGCGCAACCCATGTAGATCTCACCTTCTTCTTCTGAGTCGGTGTTGATCAGGATATCTGCCTGCAGCCAGTTAGCCTGCAGACCAAACGCGCCATCCATACCCGCTTCTTCGGTCATGGTCAGCAGCACTTCCAGCGGACCGTGTACCACGCTGTCATCAGCCAGAACGGCCAGCGCAGAAGCCATACCGATGCCGTTATCCGCACCCAGCGTGGTGCCACGGGCTTTCACCCATTCGCCGTCAATATAAGGCTGGATAGGATCTTTAGTGAAGTCGTGCACGGTGTCGTTGTTTTTCTGCGGGACCATATCCAGGTGCGCCTGCAGAACGACCGGCTTGCGGTTTTCCATGCCTGCAGTAGCGGGTTTGCGAATCAGGATATTACCGACTTGATCGCGCTCGACGTGGAAACCTTTCTCTTGGGCCCAGCTCAGAATGTGTTCAGCGAGCTGCTCTTCATGATAGGACGGATGAGGAATAGAACAGATTTTGGCAAAAATATCCCATAGCGGTTGCGGGGATAATTGAGACAGTTCAGACACGTTGAGTCTCCTTGGCGATGTCCTACAAAACTTGCTTGCAGGCCACGGGGTTAGCAGAATTAAAAACACCACAAGTCAGGCTTGCGCGATGCGATTGAGAATACCACTTTCTCCGCTGACGGCTAGCATAAAGCATGCAAAAAGAGGCGCGGATTCCGCGAAACACTGGTTTTTAGTGCGTCAGATCTCTATAATCTCGCGCAACCTATTTCCCCCTCGAACACTTTTTAAGCCGTAGATAAACAGGCTGGGACACTTCACATGAGCGAAAAATACGTCGTCACCTGGGACATGTTGCAGATCCATGCACGTAAACTGGCAAGCCGCCTGATGCCTTCTGAACAATGGAAAGGCATTATTGCCGTTAGCCGTGGTGGTCTGGTGCCGGGCGCATTGCTGGCGCGTGAATTGGGTATTCGTCATGTCGATACCGTATGCATCTCCAGCTACGATCACGACAATCAGCGCGAACTGAAAGTGCTGAAGCGTGCCGAAGGCGACGGTGAAGGTTTCATCGTAATCGATGACCTGGTTGACACCGGTGGTACCGCCGTTGCGATCCGCGAAATGTATCCTAAAGCGCATTTCGTCACTATCTTCGCTAAGCCGGCTGGTCGCCCGCTGGTGAATGATTATGTTGTTGATATCCCTCAGGATACCTGGATTGAGCAGCCGTGGGATATGGGCGTGGTGTTCGTCCCGCCGATCTCTGGTCGCTAATCTAAAAAGTTTTCAACGCCTGGCCTTTGCCGGGCGTTGTTCTTTTTGTGCTGTGTCAGGTTACACTATGCCTTAGTGAGTACTCATGGAGGCTGCAATCATGTCACAGGCTAACCTCAGCGAAGTCCTGTTTAAACCCCGCTTCAAACACCCTGAAACGTCAACGCTGGTTCGTCGTTTTAATCACGGCGCGCAGCCGTCCGTACAATCCGCCCTGGACGGCAAAACCGTTCCACACTGGTATCGCATGGTGAATCGTCTGATGTGGATCTGGCGTGGCGTCGACCCGCGTGAAATCCTCGAAGTCCAGGCTCGTATCGTGATGAGCGAAGCCGAGCGTACGGACAAAGAACTCTACGATACGGTTATCGGCTATCGCGGCGGGAACTGGATCTATGAGTGGGCGAAGCAGGCGATGGACTGGCAACAGAAAGCGTCTATGGAAGAGGATCCGCAAGTGAGCGGACGTCACTGGCTGCATGCGTCTACGTTGTACAACATTGCCGCTTACCCACACCTGAAAGGCGATGAGCTGGCAGAGCAGGCACAGGCTTTAGCCAATCGCGCCTATGAAGAGGCCGCACAGCGATTGCCGGGCACGCTGCGTGAGATGGAGTTTGCTGTTACCGGCGGTGCGCCGATCACCGGTTTCTTACATATGCCAAAAGGCGACGGTCCGTTCCCGACGGTGCTGATGTGCGGTGGCCTCGATTCCATGCAAACGGATTATTACAGTCTGTATGAGCGCTACTTTGCCCCGCGCGGTATTGCCATGCTGACGCTGGATATGCCGTCGGTCGGGTTCTCGTCAAAATGGAAACTGACTCAGGATTCCAGCCTGCTGCATCAGCATGTATTAAAAGCGCTGCCTAATGTTCCCTGGGTGGATCACACCCGCGTGGCGGCCTTCGGTTTCCGCTTTGGCGCTAACGTAGCTGTACGTCTGGCGTATCTGGAATCATCGCGTCTGAAGGCGGTGGCCTGTCTGGGGCCAGTGGTTCATGCGCTGCTTAGCGACCCGCAGCGTCAGGCGAGCGTCCCGGAAATGTACCTTGATGTACTGGCTAGCCGCCTGGGGATGCATGACGCCTCCGATGAAGCGCTGCGCGTTGAGCTAAATCGCTATTCATTAAAAGTGCAGGGCCTGCTGGGGCGACGCTGCCCGACGCCAATGCTCTCGGGATTCTGGAAGAATGATCCGTTTAGTCCGGAAGAAGAGTCACGTTTAATCACATCTTCATCTTCAGACGGTAAGCTACTGGAGATCCCGTTCAACCCGGTGTATCGCAATTTTGACAAAGGGCTGCAGGAAATAACCGGTTGGATCAATCAGAGATTGTGTTAAAAGTTTGCTAAATTTTATCGATTTGGTAAAACAGGTGCTTCACCTAAGGAGATCGTAATGACGTTACCGAGTGGGCATCCGAAAAGTAGATTGATCAAGAAATTCACCGCGCTTGGCCCGTATATCCGGGAAGGGCAGTGCGAAGATAATCGATTTTTTTTCGATTGTCTGGCTGTTTGCGTCAACGTGAAACCCGCCCCTGAGAAACGCGAGTTCTGGGGCTGGTGGATGGAACTGGAGGCGCAGGAAAAACGCTTCACGTACAGCTATCAGTTTGGTTTGTTTGATAAAGACGGTAACTGGACGGCGGTGCCGGTGAAAGAGACTGAAGTGGTAGAGCGACTGGAATACACCTTACGTGAATTCCATGAAAAATTACGTGGCTTGTTAACGACGCTGAATCTGGCGCTGGAACCTGCTGACGGCTTTAAGGATGAACCGGTTAAGTTAACGGCATAATGAACAGTGAAATGCCGGATGGCGGCGCAACCCCATCCGGCATTTTTTTATGCTATACCCTAAATAATTCGAGTTGCAGGACAAAACGGCCCGGCCGTTTTGAACAGCGCTTGCGCTGGCCCCGAAGGGGTGAGGCCGTAAGGCCGAATCACGCGGCGACGCAGCGAATCCCCAGGAGCGTACATAAGTACGTGACTGGGGTGAGCGAGGAAAGCCAACGCACATGCAGCTTGAAATATGACGGGTATAATTAGAACTGGTAGACCATACCGACAGCAACGATGTCATCATCGTTGATGCCCAGTTTATTATCGCTATCCAGCTGGTTGATTTTATAGTCAACAAACGCGGACATATTTTTGTTGAAATAATATGTTGCGCCCACGTCGATATAATTCACCAGGTCTTCATTGCCGACGCCTTCAATATCTTTCCCTTTAGAAAGTACATAACCCAGTGACGGACGCAGACCAAAGTCAAACTGGTACTGAACAACCGCTTCGAAGTTCTGTGTTTTATTGGCGAAGCCGCCGGAAATTGGCGTCATATTGCGTGTTTCAGAATAGAACGTCGCAATATAAATATCGTTAGCATCATATTTTAAGCCGGTCGCCCAGGCTTCAGCTTTATCACCCGTACCACGAGTTTGCAGATTCTGCTGGTTGGTACGATCGGAGTTGGTATAAGCGCCGCTCACCGCGAAATCGCTGCCACCAAAGTCATAGGTAACGGAAGTACCAAAACCGTCGCCGTTCTGTTTTTTCACATCACGATCCTGGTTTTTACCCTGGTATTGCAGGGTCAGATCCAGGCCATCCACGACGCCGAAAAAGTCGGTGTTACGGTAAGTTGCCAGACCGCTGGCGCGTTTGGTCATAAAGTTATCGGTCTGTGCGGAGGAGTCACCACCGAATTCCGGGAACATATCGGTCCAGGCTTCCACGTCATACAGCGCGCCCAGATTACGACCATAATCAAACGAGCCAAAATCTTTTAATTTCACACCGGCGAAGGCCAGACGTGTTTTTTGTTGGTTAGAGTCGCTTTCAGCTTTATTGCCGGCAAACTCTGCTTCCCAACGACCATAACCGGTTAGTTGATCGTTAATTTGCGTTTCGCCTTTAAAACCTAAACGGATATAGCTTTGGTCACCATCTTTGCTGTCATAATCCGTCATGTAATGCATGGCTTTTACTTTGCCGTACAAGTCTAGCTTATTACCATTCTTGTTATACACTTCCGCCGCCTGTACGGATGCCGACGCAACAATTCCCATCACCACTAATGCCAGAGTGCTCTTTTTCATTTTCATTCCTGATTAAAAGTACGCGCTAATATTCACTGGGTGTGATCCCCGTTAAAAGACAGGAGGGTTTTTAACGTCTGGCAATGAACGTTTTATGACAAAGTAAGAATATTTTTAAAAAAGGATGTTTTTTTGTTTCTGTAATAAATGCGTCAAAATCTGCCGTTACGCTTGCTGATCCTGCGCAATAAAATTTCATGCTTTGTGCGCTGGTTGTTGGCAACCGGGGCCAGTCCTGCTAAAACGTTCGTTTGAAATCATTTTCCCCAATTTTGAATGGCAGAGAATCATGAGTGACAGCCAGACGCTGGTGGTAAAACTTGGCACCAGTGTGTTAACGGGCGGATCCCGCCGCCTGAACCGCGCCCACATCGTAGAACTGGTTCGCCAGTGCGCGCAGCTCCATGCCGCAGGGCATCGTATTGTTATCGTTACCTCTGGTGCGATTGCCGCCGGACGTGAGCATCTTGGTTACCCGGAGCTCCCGGCAACGATAGCTTCGAAACAGCTGTTGGCGGCGGTCGGGCAGAGCCGACTGATTCAACTGTGGGAACAGCTGTTCTCGATCTACGGTATTCATATCGGGCAGATGCTGCTGACGCGTGCAGATATGGAAGACAGAGAGCGCTTCCTCAATGCCCGCGATACGCTCCGCGCGCTGCTGGATAACAACATTGTTCCTGTCATTAATGAGAATGACGCCGTAGCGACCGCTGAGATTAAAGTCGGCGATAACGACAACCTCTCCGCGCTGGCGGCAATTCTGGCTGGGGCCGATAAGCTGCTGCTGTTGACCGATCAGCAGGGGCTGTTCACCGCCGATCCACGCACCAACCCACAGGCTGAGCTGATTAAAGACGTACACGGCATTGATGATGCGTTGCGCGCCATTGCCGGGGATAGCGTCTCAGGTCTGGGAACCGGCGGCATGGGCACAAAACTGCAGGCCGCCGATGTCGCGTGCCGCGCCGGGATTGACACCATTATTGCCGCAGGCAGCAAGCCGGGCGTGATTGGCGACGTGATGGAAGGCGTTTCCGTTGGGACGCGTTTTCATGCTCAGGCCTCTCCGCTGGAGAACCGTAAACGCTGGATCTTTGGCGCGCCGCCTGCCGGGGAGATTACCGTCGATGAGGGCGCGACCGCAGCAATTCTGGAACGCGGCAGCTCATTACTGCCAAAAGGCATTAAAAGCGTGACAGGTAACTTTTCTCGTGGTGAAGTGATCCGCATCTGCAATCTCGAAGGGCGCGATATTGCCCACGGCGTCACCCGCTATAACAGCGACGCGCTGCGCCGTATTGCCGGACATCACTCACAACAGATCGACACCATCCTGGGCTACGAATACGGTCCGGTTGCTGTCCATCGCGACGACATGATCACCCGTTAAGGAACAGGCATATGCTGGAACAAATGGGCATTGCTGCCAAAGCCGCGTCATACAAGCTGGCGCTGCTCTCCAGTCGCGAAAAAAATCGCGTACTGGAAACCATTGCTGATGAGCTGGAAGCGCAAACGGAAAGCATCCTCAGCGCGAACATACAAGATGTTGAGCAGGCGCGAGCCAACGGGCTGAGCGAAGCGATGCTCGACCGCCTGGCGCTGACGCCGGCGCGTCTGAAAGCGATTGCTGACGATGTGCGCCAGGTCTGTAATCTTGCCGACCCGGTAGGGCAGGTGATTGACGGCGGCCTGCTGGATAGCGGTCTGCGTCTGGAGCGTCGTCGCGTCCCGCTGGGCGTGATTGGCGTGATTTATGAAGCGCGTCCAAACGTCACCGTTGACGTTGCCTCCCTGTGCCTGAAAACCGGCAATGCGGTGATTCTGCGCGGTGGGAAAGAGACCTACCGGACCAACGCGGCGACCGTGGCTGTTATCCAAAAGGCGCTGGAAGCCTGCGGTTTACCCGCGGCTGCCGTACAGTCAATTGATAACCCGGACCGCGCGTTGGTCGCTGAAATGCTGCGGATGGATAAGTACATCGATATGCTGATCCCTCGCGGTGGCGCGGGCCTGCATAAGCTGTGCCGTGAGCAGTCGACTATCCCGGTCATCACCGGTGGCATTGGCGTATGCCATATTTATGTTGATGATACCGCGGAGATCGACCCGGCCCTGAAGATTATCGTTAACGCCAAAACGCAGCGTCCAAGCACCTGTAACACCGTAGAAACTCTGCTGGTGCATCAGGATATTGCTGAGCATTTTCTGCCTGAGTTAAGCCAAAAGATGGCGGATAGCGGTGTTACGCTGCACGGTGATGAAATCGTGATGCAGGTACTGCATGGCCCTGCCAAACTGGTGCCACTGAAACTGGAAGAGCTGGATAACGAGTTTCTGTCTCTGGATCTGAACGTTGTGGTGGTCGAAAATATGGATGGCGCTATCGCCCATATTCGCGAACACGGCACCCAGCACTCGGACGCTATCCTGACACGCACGCTCAGCAACGCCAACCGTTTCGTGAATGAAGTGGACTCTTCTGCCGTGTATGTAAACGCCTCTACTCGTTTTACCGATGGCGGCCAGTTTGGACTGGGGGCGGAAGTGGCGGTGAGCACGCAAAAACTGCACGCACGTGGCCCGATGGGACTGGAAGCACTGACCACATACAAGTGGGTTGGCTTCGGTGACGACACGATTCGTGCGTAATTGAAACTGGGTGATGCAATAATAGCCATCTGATTTAAAAGGCTATTAAGGCATCACCCAGTTAATTCTAACCTTCATCCCGCTGCCGTATTTTTTATCCTGCGTTTTTAACATCATCCGCACCAGTCTGGTTCTGACCTAAGCATTCTCTGGCGCCAGAAAGGCGGCGTATCACAGAATTTTCCCTGCCTGCATGAATTTTCCTGGTCTTCGTTTCACGTATTGTTCCTATGGCCCGATCTATTAGAATCAATCTCATTTTTATGAGGAGTTGTTGCGTGAAATCGGATATTCACAAACTTAGGGAAGGTGCGAATAAGCAGGTCATTTCTTCCCAAGCTGACTCGCTGATTAAAATTTCGCGGATCTGGGCCGATTTTTTTCCCGCAAACACATCGAATCAGCCTATTTAGGCTATTTTTTCCACCATTTCTGGCGTTATTTCCGGTTTTTACTGAGATCTCTCCCACTGACGTATCATTTGGTCCACCCGAAACAGGTTGGCCAGGGTGAATAACATCGCCAGTTGGTTATCGTTTTTCAGCAGCCCCTTGTATCTGGCTTTCACGAAGCCGAACTGCCGCTTGATGATGCGAAACGGGTGCTCCACCCTGGCACGGATGCTGGCTTTCATGTATTCGATGTTGATGGCCGTTTTGTTCTTGCGCGGATGCTGCTTCAAGGTTTTTACC
>NZ_JAOWGW010000082.1:4733-16644 GCF_030332945.1 Citrobacter sp. Cpo037 | reverse complement strand
GGCTTTGTTGAATAAATCGAACTTTTGCTGAGTTGAAGGATCAGATCACGCATCCTCCCGACAACACAGACCATTCCGTGGCAAAGCAAAAGTTCAGAATCACCAACTGGTCCACCTACAACAAAGCTCTCATCAACCGTGGCTCCCTCACTTTCTGGCTGGATGATGAGGCGATTCAGGCCTGGTATGAGTCGGCAACGCCTTCATCACGAGGAAGGCCCCAGCGCTATTCTGATCTCGCCATCACCACCGTTCTGGTGATTAAACGCGTATTCCGGCTGACCCTGCGGGCTGCGCAGGGTTTTATTGATTCCATTTTTGCCCTGATGAACGTTCCGTTGCGCTGCCCGGATTACACCAGTGTCAGTAAGCGGGCAAAGTCGGTTAATGTCAGTTTCAAAACGTCCACCCGGGGTGAAATCGCACACCTGGTGATTGATTCCACCGGGCTGAAGGTCTTTGGTGAAGGCGAATGGAAAGTCAGAAAGCACGGCAAAGAGCGCCGTCGTATCTGGCGAAAGTTGCATCTTGCTGTTGACAGCAACACACATGAAGTTGTCTGTGCAGACCTGTCGCTGAATAACGTCACGGACTCAGAAGCCTTCCCGGGCCTTATCCGGCAGACTCACAGAAAAATCAGGGCAGCCGCGGCAGACGGGGCTTACGATACCCGGCTCTGTCACGATGAACTGCGCCGCAAAAAAATCAGCGCGCTTATTCCTCCCCGAAAAGGAGCAGGTTACTGGCCCGGTGAGTACGCAGACCGCAACCGTGCCGTTGCTAATCAGCGGCTGAGCGGAAGCAATGCACGGTGGAAATGGACAACGGAATATAACCGTCGCTCGATAGCGGAAACGGCAATGTACAGAATGAAGCAGTTGTTGGGAGATTCACTGACGCTGCGTGACTACGATGGTCAGGTAGCGGAAGCTATGGCCATGGTGCGTGCGTTGAACAGGATGACAAAGGCTGGGATGCCAGAAAGCGTGCGTATTGCCTGAAAATCCAGCCAGCTACAGGGTCGTTCGCACGAAATCTTATTTATTCAACAAAGCCCCTTTCAGGGCGAGCGTCACGGCTCCGCCGTTCCGATGGTGTTCATGACCATCACGCGGCTTTATATGTATACTCTGCGTTATGTTAATTTTCGCAGGAATTCATTCACATGGCCCGCTGCAAAGCCCCCAGAAAGCGTAAACCCACACCATCATCACGACGCTCACGCCCCAATTTTCCGAAGCGCTTTCTGGTGTCTGTCCCGCCCCGGAGCGATTATGACGATCCCGATGAGTTCTTTTATGACACACCGCAAGATGCCATCCGTCACTGCGTTCACCTGGGCCCACAGTTTTTCCTCGATACACACTTCGACCCGCCTCTCGTCTGCATCATCCGCGGCTTTGAGCCGCCTGACTCACCCGACGGTGACGTCGTCCTTGAGTCCATGCCAGCCGATGTGTTTATTATCGCCACAGAATCCGGCATGCTCCCGGTGACCTTCTCCCCCTGGGATAAACACACCGACAACTGGGCCGATGACTGTGACGACTGGCACTATAATCACGGCACCACTGCAGAGCGATAACCCGCCGCATGTACACCCCGCGCCCCGCTAAGCTGCTGTTCACCATTGATGACGCATGGAATATGTTCCTCGATAAGCATGGTGACAACATCAGCCCCTGGACCCGCCTCTGCGTCGAGCGCATGCTTGCCTGCGGGACCACTGAGATGGGCGTTCGCCGCTTTTGCTGTTCGTCACCAGACTGCACCCACTCCCGCTTCTTCTGCCAGACCTGTAAATCAAAAGGCTGCAGCTCCTGCGGACATAAAGCCACGGAGCAGTGGATTACAGAGCAACAGCATATTCTGCCCGACTGTGACTGGCAGCATATCACCTTCACCATGCCCCATCTGTTGTGGCCCTTCTTCAACAACAGATAGCCCCTGCTCAACGCCCTGTTCCGCGCCGCCACCCGCGCCATGCTCCGGTGGGCCCGCAGCCAGGGTGTGGAGGTCGGTATCTTCTGCGCCCTGCATACGTACGGCCGCCAGCTTAACCAGCACCCGCACATTCACCTGTCCGTCACCCGTGGCGGGCTGGATATAAAACATGGCGTCTGGCGCGACCTCTTCTTTAAGAAGCACGCCGTGGAGGAAATCTGGCGCGGGGCAGTCATCCGCCTGCTGCGCCACAGCTATGACCTGATAAATCCCGGCAGCCTGCCGGGGCTGGGGCATATCCGCGACAACAGGCAGTGGCAGCGGTATCTTCAGGCGCAGTACGGTCGCCACTGGAAGGTGCACTTTGCGAAGAAAACCCGGGGAGCCTGGCGGAGCGTCAAATACCTCGGCCGGTACCTGAAACGACCGCCGGTGTCGGCGGCAAAGCTCAGGCACTACAGCGGTGGCGCCGTGGTACATCACTATTACGACCACCGCACGCAGCAGTACCGGGAGCAGACGCTGACGCAGGAAGAGATGATCGGGCGATATATCAGTCATATCCCGGCGAAACATTTTAAGATGGTGCGCTACTACGGATTTTTGTCCAACCGGAAACGGGGCGAACTGCTGCCGAAAGTCTGTGAAGCCCTGCAGATGGAGGCGCGGAAAAAACCGGAGCAGCCCGGCTTCGCCGGGCTGATGAAAGGGTTCCTGCGCACGGATCCGTACAAATGCATTCTGTGCGGGAACCGGTTGCGTTTTGTCAGCGCGCAGGCCGGCAGACACGCCACGGAGTTAGTGGCAGAAAGGCTGCACAGCATCGACCGGAAACGATGGCTTCTGACACAGGCCGCGGTATAAGTACGCCTGAAAAACGGGTTTCAGGTTAAAAACTCGCCGAAAACCGCATTTTATTACAATAACTTCCCCGATGGCACGCCATCACTGCGCTTCAGACATCGATGTCTATGGTCAGGGTATTTTTAAAACGATGATTCATTTTCCTAACCATCAAGATTAATTTATCAGCTAAAATATTATGATTTTTAGTCTTGATGCTCACGCAACGTTGCGAGACCCATCACGACCAACCCATACAGAAGACACAGGAGGACGCCGATCGTCGCCAAATTATAAAGTCGACGTGGATATTCGGCGTCTTCAGCTAAGGTCGGTTGACTGACAACAAGTAAATGCTTAAGTTTACGGTACGCCTCAACCCTCGCTTGTTCTAAACTAATAAGTCCACTTTTATACAGATCTGCGGCAAGTGCAGCCTGGGTTTGAACATCCATATAACGAGCAGTAACTTCGTTCATTGCATCCTTGTCTACCCCTGTCAATCGAGATTTTTCCTGTTCTAGCTGCTTGTTTAATGCATCAACCCTGGCCTGTACTGAGATAACTGCAGGTGCCGTTTCTCGCATATAGCTTTGCAGTTGTTTTAACTGAGCTTGCTGCTGTGCCAATTGACCTTCGATTTGACTGACTACGCCCAAGCGGGCTGTACTGGTCGATTCCGGACTTAGCAGGTGATGGGTATTCTGAAAATCCAGTACTTTAGCTTTTTCATCTTGTACCCGCTGATAAGCTCGGTTGACCTCTTTCTCTACAAAAGCCAACTGCTCCAGAGCTACTTGATGGCCCAGTTTATTGATAAAGCCTTCCGATTCTTTCAGCATCAGGTCAACCACACGCTTCCCATAAGCTGGGTCAAACGCCTGAAATTCAATTGTAAGTACGCCGGAGATGTCATCTAAACGTAACGTAAGATGATTACGATAATACTGAATAAACTCTTCTCTGCTGACGTTATCCGACAGCCTCGAAAAAAAGTCTACATTGTGGCTTTGATAATGAGCTTTAAGGCCGAGTTCTTTATCCAGTTTGCCGATTAAATCAGGGGATTTAAGATAGTCCTGTATTAATAAGATGTCTTCATGATTACTGCCCCCAATACCAAGCATCGACAACGCATCGGGTAGCATCTTTATCTGGTCTGCTTGTTTAACAACTAGCTCCGCCCGGCTCACATAGCGATCCGAAGCTATAAGGCAAAAGTAAACAACGGCAATGGTGAAAAGAGCCACCACCCACATAAAGCTTCCGAGTTTCAGACTCTGTTTCCATGAATGCTTCGCCAGGCGATAACCACTGGAATCCACAATGAAATGTTTAGGCTTGGTTTTTAATTTGTGTAACTTACGCATCATTCCTGATGCTTTATTTAAGCGTGTTGGCTGATTCATGGTGTTATTTGCTTATTACAAATTCTGATAAATGCGGATGGCGTCGTCGATATTATCGAACACCTCAAGAGCACTGTTGCGCAGCAAAATACCCATATCGCATTGTTGGCGTAGGTTCTTCATATCATGTGAAACCATGATCAGGCTGGCGGTTTCGCGTTTTTGGTTAAAAATATCTATACATTTCTGCTTAAAGCGGGCATCCCCCACTGACATAATTTCATCGGTCAGGTAGATTTCGAAATCAAAAGCCATGCTTACGGCAAATGAAAATTTTGATTTCATACCGCTGGAATAACCCTTGATCGGCAATTCGTAATGCTGGCCGATTTCAGAAAACTCTTTTACCCACTCCTCAATAGCCTGCGTATCGCGCACGCCATGAATACGGCAAACAAAGCGAGTATTTTCCCTTCCGGTCATACTTCCCTGAAAACCGCCATTTAAAGCCAATGGCCAGGAGACACGGCAGTGGCGGGTGACCTTGCCTTTATTAGGCATATCCATGCCGCCTAGAAGACGAAGAAGGGTAGATTTACCTGCCCCGTTAACACCCAAAATACCGATGTTGCGATCGCGAGGGAGAGTAATGTTTACATCACGCAAAACATAATTGCGGCCAAATTTGGTGGGGTAATACTTAGAAACGTTTTCCAGAACAATCATGCTATTCCCCTTAGCTGGCAATCAGTCGGCGATAGCTCAGGCGATAGCTGCTCATAGCAAACGTTAGCAGTACCAGTGTCACCCCAAATAGATAAGTCCAACTGGCGTTCGGGCTAACGTAGCCAGCAATCCAGCCAGAGCGTATTAGCTCAAGGGCGTGTACCAGGGGGTTCCATAAAAACCAGTGTTGATACTGTGCCGGGATACTTGCCAGGGGATACATAACGCAGGAGATAAACATTAACGGCATCATCAACAAACCGAGGAATTTTTCGGCCTCGTTAACTAAGTTGCCCGTAATGCAAAAGACGATGCCCAATGAAAACGAAAAAATCATCAACAGCATATAGATAAGAATAACTTGTAGCGGGTCATTAGGAACGGCATCAAACCCAAACCACAATAACCCCAAAATCAGAATACCCCCGACCATCATGCCAACAATGGTTTCGAGAATAAAACGAGCGATAAAGGTGGAAAAGGGCGTCACTTGCCGATAGCAGAACAACCCTTTGTTAGCATTGACTGCAGATTGCAGTTTGCTCACCACATTCTTAAAAAAGATAAACGGCAGATAGCCCGCAGTAATAAAGAGTGGTGCAGGCGCGCCACCAAAACCACTGTGCCCGCGCATTCCAAATACAGCACTAAACAGACCAATCATCAACAACGGATCCAACAGCGCCCAGGCATATCCCAGCCGGTAACTCCCGAATCGTGTTTTCAGTTCACGTATAAGCAGGCCAAACGTTACATCGCGCAGCACCTGGAACGAGCTGCGGGGCGTTTGATTGAGAACAGGTTTAAGCATGAGAAGGCCGATATAACAGAACGGGCCCGCGATGAGGCGAGCCCGCTTTAAGGGTTAATTCAGGACCACGTTGGCCGCCACGGCAACCTGATAGATGACCTGGGTAATATCTTTGATGGACTGCATCATTTTGCTGTCCACTTTCGGCATGACCAGAATCTGATCGCCTGCCATCACATCACCGCCGTCTTTAAACTCCATCAGCCCGTTGGCATGTACCACGGCAATACGCTTGTCGTTCGCACGGTCGGTAAAGCCGCCCGCCCAGGCCACATAGTCTTCCAGGGTGGCGCTTTTGTTGTAGACCACCGCCTGCGGCATCATCACTTCGCCACCCACCTGAATCAGGTCGGTCTTGTTCGGGATCACAATCTGGTCGCCCTGTTCCAGCAGGATGTTGGCTATCACGCCCTTATCCGACACCACCACTTTCCCCAGCGGCTGGATCTTGCGGGCTTTTTCCACGAAGCGCATCACCAGCTCGGCTTCTTTAGTACGAATGGAAGCCTCACCGTCGGAATTCGCTGGCGCGGTAAACACGCTGCGCTCCAGGCGGTTCAGGGAGTCTTCCAGCATCTCTTTCTGCCGTGCGGCCACGCTCTTACGCATGATGTAGATCGAGCCGTAATCTGCCATGTTCGGGTCAATCGGAATATGGTTCAGCAGATCGTGCAGTCGGGTCTCTTTACGCACGGTGAAGTAAGATGGCCCACGGTAGCTGCCCATCACCTGCACGTCGTAAACCTGGGCATGCATATCGTCATTGAACAGCACTTTGTCGCCGTCGCTCAGCTGAATGCGGTCAAAATCTTTATACGGCATATAGACCGAGAACGGGCCGCTGGCGCGATCGCCAATTACGCCCACGTGGCTCACCTTCGCGAGCGGCAGGGCATAATCGATAAGCTCGGAGCCCAGCGCGCTGCTGTTCTTTAACTCGAAGCGGAACGGGTTACGCACTTTACCGGCCACGTTGATCATCGGCCCCTGCGGTTCAACCAGGATCACGTCCTGATCCTTCAGCGCCAGCTTTGGCATTTTGCCCTGCTGCATAAACTCGTACAGGTCGATCTGCTGAATGACCCGGTTCTGACGCAACACCTTAATATGACGGTAGCTGCCGCGATCGGAGTCGATACCGCCTGCGCGTTTCAGGAAATAGAGCACGCTGTCGGAAGACTGGCCGGCATATTGCCCCGGACGGATCACCGGGCCGGTCACAAATACGCTGACCGGCGTTGCCGTAAGTAAATTTACATAAACATTAACGTTATTGGTAAATACTTCACTGATGTGGCTGGTAACTAAGTTATTGACTTTACTTGCCGCTACGTTTTTTACATTAATCGGCCCGACATCAGGGATGAAAATATTACCCTGATTATCAACGGTGACGACGTTGGAGAAATTGACTGCGCCCCAGATCCAGATATTCAGCTTATCGCCGGGAGCGATCAGGTAATTATCAGTCAGACCGTCGCTGCGCTCGGTTTCATAGCCACCGGCAAACAGGTTGGCACCGTAAGGAGGGGGCAGACCGGACTCGGACTGCGGGAGTAATTTACGCACGTCGGACTCGCCCGGCAGTAACATGCCCTGGCGGTTTTGCTGCGTAAAAGTCCCGGTGGTAGAGGAGGTGTTCGCCTGACCGCTCATCGCCTGGTCACCGCCGAGTTGCAGTCGGCCGTCGCCGGTATCTGCCGGGGTGTTCATTCCAAAGGCCTGAGCATCTTCCTTAGAAGGGGCGGCAATGGCGGCGCAAGAGGCGCAGGCCAGCAGCAGAATGGCACTCAATTGCCGAAATTTCGTTATCTTCACAACATTTCTCTTCAAAATTATTGAACGGCAAGCAAGTTGCTGGCAGATGCCTGTTCCAGTTGCGGTATCAGATACCAGGTATCACCGTTCTTGCAGGTCACGCCGCGCTGCGACTGGTTGTAGTTACGGTTACGCAGCAGTTCAATGCATTCCAGCCCCAGGGCAGAGACATAGCGCTGACCCAGGGTAAAGGTGGTGCCATTGGCGCTAAGAGTAGCGCCCTGCGGCAGGGTGTTCAGAGGTTGTTGCAGGTTAGCTGCCATAGCGTGGAGATCGGTCGAAGCGGCTTGATTTACAAGCGGTCTTGAGGCTTCAACCTGCTTCGGGGAATATGCACAGCCACTCAGGATGAGGGCGAGCGAAATCACCAGAAGGCGAGTTGCGTTCTTCATTTGTAAATATTTTCCATGTATTCGGAACCTGGCGTGTGAATATAAAAATTCGTAGGTACCCGACTGTTTATATTGCCCAAAAAGTTGACCCGAAGGCCAGGGAGCAGAGGCGCATAGCTGAGGAAGTGAAGCAATAAAGGGCAAAAAAAAGCTAGGCTACCGCACGGAAAATGACGATTCCGGTTAGAAAGTGTTCAATTTGCTTTAGGGTGCTGCCATAAAAAAACTATTCAGTAAACAACTAAATCGTTTTTTATTATTCATGAAAGTGTTTTTGTGTGGCGAAGATTACATTAATTTGCAGATTGTGTCATTTCAAATTTCAGAAATCAGCTCTGAAAAAGGGGAAAAGTCCGAAAGACTATTAACTCTGGTGGGGGTGGCAAAAGCGTATATTGGACATTAGTTTCTGATAGTGATTGTTTCAATTTCAGAGAGTGGAAAACAAATAAGCGCCAGCCGAAATTCGACTGGCGAAGGGGTATTAAACGGTTATTTCTTGTTCAATTAAGGGGTTTGAGGGCCAATGATGTAAAAAACCACGCTAAGGAGGTAATTCATTGTTTAAATTGAGATTTAACGGCCTCAATTCCCCCTTCATAATATCCTCCGGTAGTGTGAACGTATAATGTCCCAGCATGTTGATATGACCATGCATCAGAGGCGAAAGCCGCGCGATATGTTCATCTTCTGGCCCTTCCCCAGTGCTACGCAGGTGCGACAAGGCTTCCTGCATATAAAGCGTATTCCACAGCACCACTGCGTTTGTCACCAGACCCAGCGCACCCAACTGATCTTCCTGCCCCTCGCGGTAACGTTTTCTGATCTCACCACGCTGACCGTAGCAAATGGCTCTTGCCACGGCATGGCGACCTTCGCCCCGGTTAAGCTGTGTTAGGATCCTGCGGCGATAGTCCTCATCATCAATATAGTTGAGAAGATACAGTGTCTTGTTAACTCTTCCGACCTCCATTATTGCCTGAGCAAGCCCTGACGGTCGGGTACTTCTCAATAGCGATCGAATGAGTTCTGACGCATGAATTGTGCCCAGCTTCAGCGAACCTGCAACCCGCATCATCTCATCCCAGTGGCTTTCGATTTTAGAAAGGTCAACACAACCCCGAGCCAGTTCGTCCAACGCCCCGTAATTCGCTGCTTTGTCAGCCCGCCAGAACACCGCCTCACCAGCATCCGCCAGACGAGGTGAAAATTGGTATCCCAGTAGCCAGAACAAGCCAAAGATAATGTCACTGGTACCTGCTGTGTCCGTCATGATTTCAACCGGGTTTAGTCCCGTTTGTTGCTCAAGTAGTCCCTCCAGCACAAAAATGGAATCCCACAGCGTTCCAGGGATCACTATGCCATGAAAACCCGAATATTGGTCAGAGACAAAGTTGTACCAGGTAATGCCGCGCCCTGAACCAAAGTATTTTCTGTTGGGGCCAGAATTCACCGTTTTCACTGGTGTGACAAAACGCATACCATCAGCGGAGGCCACCTCACCGCCACCCCAGTATCCTGCCAACGCTAACGAGGACTGAAAATCAACCAGCCGCGCATTGGCGCTGACCAGCGTTTCTGCTCGGATGTAGTTCTGTTTCACCCAGCTCAGGCGATGGCGGGTCAGTGCAGGGATATTGTGCTTGATCAGCGGCTCATGTCCGATATTGCAGGCCTCAGCCAGCATCACCGCACACAGGCTTATATGCAGATCCTGCGCGCGGGCACCTGACTCGCTGACATGGCTGAATTCACGGGTGAAACCCGTTCTGGCGTCAATCTCAAGCAACAGTTCTGTCAGGTCAACGGGTGGGAGCAATTGTCTGACTCGGCTGCTCAGTCGTATCAGCGCCGGTGGCTCATCCAATTTATCCAGGCTGCTGATGGTCAGCGAAGGATGTTTACCTTCATTGCAGATGTCTACGGCGGTATTGCGGTCAAAACGTGATGCCACCATTTTCCAGGTTTCATCCAACCGTGCTGCCAATTGCACCGATGCTTTACTGCCATTGGTGGGGTGACCCAATGCCCGGCACACTGGAACCCGCTGCGCCTGCCATTCCTCCCCCTGAAGAAGTTTTTGGCGCGGATCACCCCAACGATCGCTGTTTTCCAACCAGATGTCACGACTGCGTAGCGCATCCTGAAGTCGCTCCAGCAGACACAACGAGTAACCCGCTCGCTGTATCCGACCTTCAGCATCGTACACCAGGCGTTTCCAAGGGCCTGAAATGATATGCTCAGGTGCATCGTCCAGGATCCGTTTTTTCGAGCCGTTTAGCTCTGCCAGGTAATGGATGGCCGCGAGGGTATGTTCACCGTCTGGAGCCGCCCGGAAGTGCAGATCGCGCAGTAGTGCGGGCAAAAAACGCCTTACCCGTCCGTACTGCTCCACCATTTCATCCTGAAAGTTTGTATCCTGGGGGCGGGCCAGTTCATTCACTTTTTCCACTGACTCTGCCAGTCTGGCGACAGGTACACTGCTGAATATGGTCTTTCGCAGCAAATCATCACCAGTATCTTCATCAAGTAAAAGTGCACATGCCCGCACCAGCAACAACGCCGCACGGTCAAGATCCTTGAGCGTCCTAAGTCGCTTTTTCTGCCCGGTTTTCTTCGCCTCCCTGGTAATATTGAGGATCAGCATATCCAGCACGTCAACGGCCTCGTCCAGCGCCGAGATTTCTTGCGCTTTCACGAACGCGGTAAGGATAGCCAGCCGCCGTTCTTCTGGCATTCTGCTGATATATTTCACCGATGCCATTCCGGCATAGCGTGCCAAGTTGCGGAGCTGTATGGCAGGCAGCCCAGTGAAATTCAGGCAGGAAAATTCCAGGCTGCGCAGGCGAGTGTAACGTTCAAGTGCTTCAGTGAATGCGGGGCCGCTGATAGTGACAGGGCCTCTTTTTAGGTGCTCCATCACTGAGAGTCGCTGTCCTTCGGGGATTTCAAGTAACCCAGCCAGTTGTGCGGCCTGCCAACGGTTTGGCAGCGCGGCCAATTTTCGCCATAAGCGGCGGGTCGCACGCTCACGGATTTCACCAATGACCCTCGTAAGGGTGGATGCGGCTGGCAACAACACTTTATTTTGAAGCAACCACGCGGTGGCAAAATCGAACATCAGTCCGGGGCGTTCATTACTGAGCCATGCACGAGTATACAGCAATCGCTTCAGTCTGAACGACCACGGGAAATCACCGAAATCATGATAGCTGTAGTGCTGCCTGATAAGCCCGTGGTGCTCCCAACGTGTATTTTCCCTTTGAGCATAGCGGGAGATGATCTCTGGATAGCGGATGTTAAGTTGCCTTGCGACATAAAACTGGACACCGGGCGGTATTTGCATGAGATCGGGCAAGAAGGTTCCCAGAAAGCGGGCGGTTGTGAGTTGAAGGGCAATCCCCAACCGGTTATGCCTGCCCCTACGTAGGTTGATGAAAGTAAGGTCTCGCTCATCAAGATGAAAATACCGTGCCAGTTGGATCTCGTTTGGCTCTGCGGCATAACGCCCGTAGTTCTGTGTCTGTTTGTCGGTCAGAAAATCAGCAGCCATCACGCATCCTTTCATTATTTATTGATCCGTATTATTTTGGCGGTATCAGATATTATAAATTTTGAGACCAATGAAAACTGCCCTAAACATGAGTATCAAAAATCGTGATTTATGCCTTATGATACTACGCAGTATCAATATCGATTTATGAGACCAAAATGGCATTATTAGGGTATGCAAGAGTATCAACCAGCCATCAGAAACTGACGAGCCAGGTTACTGAGCTCAACACAGCGGGAGTGAGGGATGATCGAGTGTTTACTGACATGATGTCGGGAGCAACTGAATCGCCATGGGTTTAACAGACACCTCAGAGTCATTTAAGATGGCTTAAAGAGAGGTGCCCATGAGCGGTAAGCGTTATCCCGAAGAGTTTAAAACTGAAGCAGTCAAACAGGTTGTTGATCGCGGTTATTCTGTTGCCAGCGTTGCAACACGTCTCGATATCACCACCCACAGCCTTTACGCCTGGATA
>NZ_JAOWGW010000082.1:0-4675 GCF_030332945.1 Citrobacter sp. Cpo037 | reverse complement strand
CTGTAGATTCAATTGGTCAACGCAACAGTTATGTGAAAACATGGGGTTGCGGAGGTTTTTTGAATGAGACGAACATTTACAGCAGAGGAAAAAGCCTCTGTTTTTGAACTATGGAAGAACGGAACAGGCTTCAGTGAAATAGCGAATATCCTGGGTTCAAAACCCGGAACGATCTTCACTATGTTAAGGGATACTGGCGGCATAAAACCCCATGAGCGTAAGCGGGCTGTAGCTCACCTGACACTGTCTGAGCGCGAGGAGATACGAGCTGGTTTGTCAGCCAAAATGAGCATTCGTGCGATAGCTACTGCGCTGAATCGCAGTCCTTCGACGATCTCACGTGAAGTTCAGCGTAATCGGGGCAGACGCTATTACAAAGCTGTTGATGCTAATAAATCCACGCTTCCGGATGATGCTTGCCCTGGGTTATGGAACTTCCAGTGCTGTTAACGCAGGTAAAATGTATATCACCGGCAATATTCTCAATGCGAATTACGCCTCTTGGATGGGGTTGGCCTGGAATGGTTTTCACTCACTCAAGTGGTCCCTTTATCAGCGACACTTAAAGCTTTGGGCCGGTATTGAAAAGGCAGAACTGGAACGGCTTCAGAACAATATAGACAGCATCGAGGCATTGACCATCAGAGCAGGAAACTTGCCAGTCAAGTAACATTCACCGGAGCACCTCCGGAACCCCATAGCCCACCAGCTGCTAAAAATGTCTGCCTTTGCTTTTAATACTCTCTCTGCCTCCTCCCCGAGGCAGAGAGTAGCTCGTAGTTATTTATACAGCTCACAACAGGGCCATAAGATACTCCGCTTCTCGTTTACCGATGATCCTGATCTGTCAGCTCTCTTCCCGGATGCTGTACGAGCGTAACGGCTTATTATTGATAGTTCTCTCATATCAAACGTCATAAAGATTTATGCTGCCACTTGGTAACAGCCTAAAGGTTGTACTCTCTATTTAACAGCTTTTAGGCTGTTAATTTGATATTACAGCTTTTAGGGTGTATGTTTAGAAAACAGCGTACAAGGTGTATCAGAGGAACTACTGAGGCCAGCTTATGATCAATAATGATTACCCGTTAAACACGCTCAACCAGTTGCGTCCCTTGCTCATTGGTTTTCGCAAGGCGAATGGCCTGACGCAAAAAGACCTGTCCGAAAGGTTAGGTGTCACTCAACAGACATACTCACGTCTGGAAGCCAACCCTGCCAGTGCGAGCATTGAACGGCTATTCAAGGTGTTTTCCGTCCTGGGTGTAAAAATCAGCTTCTCCTCGGCAACCACTTCTTCAGAGAGGAAGCAGACGGAAGAAATATATAAATTAAATTCACCTGCACGACAGGAGGATTGGTAACGATATGAGCCGGAAACAGCAACGTCTGGTAATTTGGATGAACGGCATCAAAGTCGGGTACTGGGAAAAAAGCAAAGGGGTAGACAGCTTAGAATACCTTCCTGAATGGGTTGCTGACGAACAGGGAAGGCCGCTGTCATTGTCCCTTCCTTTTACTCCCGGGAACCAGGTCTGGCGTGGAAATGTGGTACGTGACTATTTTGATAATTTACTCCCGGACAGCGAAGGCATACGCAGACGTCTGGCAATGCGTTACAAGGCCGATAGCCTGGAGCCTTTTGATCTGCTGACGGAGCTGGGAAAAGACTGCGTGGGCGCGATACAGCTGCTTCATGACGGAGATGAACCCACTGATTTATATTCCGTGAAGTATCACCCGCTTACTGAATCAGAAATTGCGGCAACTTTGCGTAATACCACGGAGACATTGCTACCGGGCAGGCCAGAAGATAACGACGACTTACGTTTATCTATTGCCGGTGCTCAGGAGAAAACAGCCCTACTGTGGTATGAAGATCGGTGGTGTATGCCGGAGGGTAATACACCAACGACGCATATATTCAAGCTACCGCTCGGACTTGTGGGGAACATGAAAGCCGACATGAGCTCGTCGGTTGAAAATGAATGGCTCTGCTCGGTACTTCTCGACCAGTACGGGCTCCCCGTGGCAAGAACGCAGATTGCTCACTTTGAAGATCAGAAAGCGCTGGTGGTAGAACGTTTTGACCGAAAATGGTCAGGAGACGGACAATGGATCATTCGTTTACCCCAGGAGGATATGTGTCAGGCCCTGGGCGTTTCGCCATTACGAAAATATCAGGCGGACGGCGGGCCAGGTATATCGGAAATTATGGAGGTTCTGAGTAATTCAGACCGTGCTGAGCGTGACAAAGCGCAGTTTTTTATGACGCAGATAATTTTCTGGATGATGGCCGCAACAGATGGCCACGCTAAAAATTTCAGTATTTCTATTGGGCCACAGGGACGTTATCACCTTACACCAAACTATGATGTGTTGTCGGCATGGCCGGTGATCGGTCATGGGAACAATCAGATATCTTGGCAGAAGTGCAAACTGGCGATGGCCGTACGTGGCAGTAGCAACTATTACCAGATATATCGAATACAACGACGCCACTGGATCAGGCATGGTGAGATAACCGGCCTGAGTAAACAGCAGACAGAGGCGATGATAGAGGAAATCATCGCCAGAACCCCGGGTGTCATTGAACGTGTTAGCGGGCTTCTTCCGGACCAGTTCCCCCAGCAGCTTGCGGAAAGTATTTTTGATGGAATGAGGCAGCAATGCAGGCGCCTGGCTGAGAAATGACAGCCGCAATTTATAGTGTGCATGTTTTCAGAATAGCTGATGTAAGCGTGAGGATTCAGTATGACTGAAGAACAAAAAAGAATAGAGCGGGCTATTGAGTTGGCTTGTCGTTACGGCGGAACCGATGAAATGCATCATCTGCAATGGGTCGTGGATCAGATGGTAAGAGAACTTGCTGGAGAACGTTATGCACAGATTGTAGCTGATGCCACCAGCGGAGAAGATGGGCCTGATACTTACAAATGGAGTGTTGGGATCGCGCCTTAACAGCTGTCGGTCTGGGGGTGAAAACGTATTCTTCATTCAGCGAATTCCCAGGCTTCACATTAAGACTAAAGCGGCGGCCGCAGTAACGTAAGAGAAAATAAATGGCTATTTTAGCAATCATTGCAGTTATCGCCCTGGGTGGGTACGCCTACGGATTTATTAAAACCCGTGAGCTGAGCGCTTTGCGTAAAGAAATGAAACTATACGTGGATCGCATGGAAGCGGCGGAGCTGGACTTACACGCAATCAGAAGTGTAGCGGAGCACCGGTTGCACGGTGCAGGTAAACAGTTTGCCGACCTTTACAGCCGTATCGACGGTGCAACTGTGACGCTGACACCCGAAGATCAGCTGTTACTGGCAACGATGCCATTTAATATTCAGGATGTAGAAGACATCGTAAACGAGCGCGGTCCAAAGACAATTAGCGGCCGTCCATTCTGGGAAGTTGAGCCAGGCCCGCATGATTATGAATATGGCCCGCAATATCCGTATTTCCCAGACCAGCGCTAGGAAGAGATCAAGATGAGAGAGCCAAGACCACGCCATACCTTGCAGGTCATTCGTGTCCCTTCTCTGGAGGTTCAGGACCTGGGGCTGACCAGCTTTGATAGCTGGCTTGACGAGCACGGGTATGACAAAACGAATGCCAGAAATAACCGTACCATCTGGGCGAGAGAAGGCGGATGGCATCTGAAACGTTGCAGAAATCTTGAAACTGGCACGGACGATTTCTGGTTTATCGCTTTCGATGGTAAAGGCGGGAAGATTTACCCGCTGAAAACCCAAAGAGACTACCGGGCTGCATATCGTAAGCTGGAAGCAGAAGGTTATGCGCCCGCGGTCATCGAGCAAATGACCACAGGCGCAGCATATAACCTGGCCTATCCACGTTCCACCCTAAAACAAGCTGAGACGGCCACCAGCGAGCCAATTCGGAAACCTGACGTAGATATCCAGGGTGAGCACTGCGAGCGCGTAGTGACGCAACGTAGTGGCGTGGCACAGGGTAAATTCAAAGCTCTGCTCATCGAGAATTTCGCGGGCCGTTGTGCGGTAACCGGTTGGGTTAATGGAGGTGTCCTGGATGCGGCACACATTGAACATGGAACCCGGTACAATCCGTCTAATGGCATCCTGATGACTCCAACAATGCATGCGCTGTTTGATGCCGATCTTATGGGCATAGATCCGGCCACCCTGACCGTTCATTTTAAGCCAGGCATTGAGGTGGGCGAGCTGTTTGAAGGCCGTAAAATCACACCGCTGGTGTACGATCTGGACTTAGAGCGGCTGGCCGTACGCTGGGCAGAATACCAGGGCCTTGCTCAGGATCAATGAAGGGTGACAGCTAGGGAAGGTGCGAACAAGTTCCTGATATGAGATCATCATATTCATCCGGAGCGCATCCCAGAGGGACATCATGAGCCATCAACTCACCTTCGCCGATAGTGAATTCAGCACTAAGCGCCGTCAGACCCGAAAAGAGATTTTCCTCTCCCGCATGGAGCAGATTCTGCCATGGCAGAATATGACCGCTGTCATCGAGCCGTTTTATCCCAAGGCGGGCAATGGCCGACGGCCCTATCCGCTGGAGACCATGCTGCGTATTCACTGCATGCAGCATTGGTACAACCTGAGCGACGGTGCCATGGAAGATGCCCTGTACGAAATCGCCTCCATGCGCCTGTTTGCCCGATTATCCCTGGATAGCG
>NZ_JAOWGW010000081.1:157146-258199 GCF_030332945.1 Citrobacter sp. Cpo037 | reverse complement strand
ATCACACACAGCGCCATCCGAAAAATCGGAGGTGAGGCTATGACCAGAATGAGCACCATTTACAGCAGACTTTCATATGGATCAGGAACCACGCTTGCCGGCTGCGGTGTATCAGCGAAGGCATATGCCGAAACAGCTAAAACAGCAAAAGAGGTGTCCTGGATGTTGGCCGACAGAATTGCAGGGTTAAGCCTGAGCGACTGGGCAATTATTGTCGGTATCGCATGCACCGTTATCACCTGTGCAGTGAACTGGTATTTCCGCTGGAAAGAACGGGAGGATCGGCGCAATGGCTATGCCACCAAAGCTGAAGAATAAACTGAGTGCAGCGGTCGTTGGTTTAATTCTTGCGGGGGCTTCCGCGCCCGTGATTCTCGATCAGTTTCTGGATGAGAAAGAAGGCAACAGTCTGACCGCATACAAGGATGGCTCCGGCATCTGGACTATTTGCCGTGGCGCCACGATGGTTGATGGTAAGCCAGTAGTTCAGGGCATGAAGCTGTCTGCTGAGAAATGCGATCAGGTAAACGCCATTGAGCGTGATAAGGCACTGGCGTGGGTTGACCGAAATATCAAAGTACCACTGACCGAACCACAGAAAGCCGGGATCGCGTCTTTCTGCCCATATAACATCGGTCCCGGAAAATGTTTCCCATCTACGTTCTATAAGCGAATAAATGCTGGCGACCGTGAAGGTGCCTGTGAAGCGATCCGCTGGTGGATAAAAGACGGTGGTCGCGATTGTCGTCTGACCAAAGGGCAGAAGAACGGTTGCTATGGTCAGGTTGAACGGCGAGACCAGGAAAGCGCGTTGACGTGCTGGGGGATAGACCAGTGAGCCTGCGCTATCAGTTCATTGTTATTTTGTTGCTGGTGGCCGTTGCATTCTTCGCGGGTAGTGTATGGAGCAGCCGCGGTTGGGAAAAGAAGTGGGCCGAGCGTGACAGCGTAGAATCATCGCAAACAGCGAACGCACAGACCGCCGCTCGCATGATTGAACAAGGGCGTATTATTGCCCGTGATGAGGCTGTAAAAGATGCACAAGCACAAGCCGCTAAATCCGCTGCCACTGCTGCTGGCCTGTCTGCCACTGTTAACCAGCTGCGTACCGAAGCAACAAAGCTTGCCACTCGCCTGGACGCCGCAAAGCACACCGCAGATCTTGCCACTGCCGTCAGAAGCAAAACAGCCGGAGCCGACGCCGCAGTGCTCGCCGACATGCTCGGACGCCTTGCAGAAGAAGCTCGATATTATGCTGAGCGATCTGACGAAAGCTACCGGGCAGGAATGACGTGTGAGCGCATTTACGACTCAGTGAGGCAGTCAAACAACAACAGGGTTAGAAGATGAACGCAGAAAACCTAAGTGAAGCGTATTACCTCAATAACGATATAAAAGAACTACAACTTCAGAAAAGCATACTGGAAAGTGGTGCCGGACTTGGTGTGACAATCCAGTCTACCTATCAGGATAACGCCTTTCTTGATGCCATACGCCCGCATGCAGTGGCTGAACTTGATCGCCGTATTGTGGAGAAGAAAAAAAACCTCTCCACTCTGGGTGTTACATTCTCTTAAATGAGAACAACAATAAAAGGTTATGTCTGCTTTGCCACATTCTGAGAGTATGAGTTTTATTTGGTAGTCAATCAGTTACTTTATTGGTTTGCTTTCCGATGGAAGATAGATGTTTCCACAGAAGGGGCAAATTAACGTTATATTGTTTTTTATTCTCGACAGACTGTGCTTTGACTGGCGGGAGCAATGAGGACAAGTACTTTTCACATGGCGTAAAGTACGCATCTTGATATCTTTGAGTATCGACATGTTGATTGTCCTGGTGGGCGGTTAACAACCATACACCACATGTTGGCTAATAGCTTCTTTTATAACCGTTACGATGTAGTCGTTAGCCATAATCAATCAAGCCTCGCAATAGCGGGGCTTTTTAACAACTGAGGAATGAGCATTACAGTAGTTCTTACAGCTAAGCAGATTGAAGACCTGGCTGCCTTCGCAAAAGAAGATGGCCAGCCACAATATACCATCACTACCGGAACAATCCCTGAGTTCGAAGCGGATGATGGCGAGGTTATCCCTGAGTACACCGGGCTGATTGCCTATTCCGAGTCGCTAGAGCATAGCGTTCTACAGCTCGATAACTAACGAATCAACATAACTTTCCATCCGCCATGACACCACAATGCTCGTAGACATGCCAGGAAGCCTGGCAGAAGAAGCTCGATACCATGCTGAACGCGCTGATGAAAACTACCGAGCAGGAATGACATGTGAGCGGATTTATGAGTCCGTAAAAATACTAACAATGAACCGTAGAGGAAAAATAATAGCTCTATAAATTAAGATGTTGACGGTTTTCGTGGATAAATTTGTGAATTTTTACTATGAAGGAAATACGACTCTTCCTTGAGTCAAAATCCCTGACAACTTAGGGTGATAGATAAAGGTCTTACGCAGCATGACATAATTTTCGATTTAAGCTATTTAAATTAATTTTTAAGATCAAAACCCACTGAGATTTACTTACAAAACTAAACCTTGCTATGTCTGGTTAATCATGCGTTAATGAATGTCTGGTTTGTAACGAATTTATCTGAAGCAGTCGCTGTAATAATTTTATTCCTTGTTCCTGTTGAGATTTCCTTGTTAGCTTTTCTCTCTGATAATTTTTTTTCGGACCATTCTGCCCAAGGGCTTACTCAATAAAGGTAATGTTTATGTCTAATAAAATGACTGGTTTAGTTAAATGGTTTAATCCTGAAAAAGGTTTTGGTTTTATCACTCCAAAAGATGGTAGTAAAGATGTGTTTGTTCACTTCTCTGCTATCCAGAGTAATGATTTCAAGACGTTGAATGAGAATCAGGAAGTTGAATTTAGTGTTGAACAGGGACCTAAAGGCCCCACGGCAGTTAATGTCGTGGCTGTATAAGGTAACTGTTATTACTAATAATATTCACTTCAGATGTCCGTGTTGCCACGGATCTCAGTACCGAACGTCAAACTTTGATGTTACTGAAAAAAATCCTTTCGGAGCAAAATGTATTTTTTGCAAATCAACAATGATTACATTTGATAATATTGCACTGTACATTCGTTCTGGTCAGTCTTCGTTAGAATTCAGAAAATAAATTTCAGGCTCCTTATGGAGCCTTTTTTGTATGCTGAACCGACAATCTCTGTAAGAGACATCACGGTAAAATTATGAAAAAAGTCATCGTTTTTTTTAATGCAGAACCAGCAGTTGTTGTAACCGTAATGAAAGGTATTACTACGATAATGCGTGAGTTTCCCAATGGGGAAAAAGCACACCTACCCGTGATGTCAGCGGGATTTCCATCTCTGACAGGAGACCATAAAATAGTTTATGTAGCCTCTGATCGTGATGTCAGTTCAGAAGAGATCCTCGAGGCAGCCTCGAAGCTTTTGAAATGAGATCTGGTTGTTTCGTGACCGACCCGGATTTTAGTACAGTGGTTTGTGTGGTCGCGAGCTCTTTTGCATGAAGATTGTACTGCAAACTATTGATAATTGAGTCTTTCTATTCTATCTTTTAAACATATCAGCGCTTATACAAGTGCTCTACGGGGAATGTAACATGCCTGGCGTTGATACGTTAGAGATCAAGAGAGGTAAACAATGAACGTCGAAGATTTAAAAAGAAAAACTGAAGCGGATATTTCTGAATTCATCACAAAAAAAATTATTGAACTCAAAAAAAAGACAGGAAAAGAAGTTTCCGATATCCAGTTTAATGCTCGTGAAAAAATGACTGGGCTTGAAAGCTATGATATTAAAATCACATTAATCTAATTGTTATAAGACTCAGTTCGAGTGAAAAAGCATTATCTTGAAAGGTAATGCTTTTTTATTTCTGTCATAAAATTTAGAACGTTGTCAAAGCCTTCACTTCTAACCACAGATTTTCTGCTTACCTTTTAACGGGTCCTCCTTGACGATTCTGACCATCGAGGGGCAGCAGCGGCGCGGGATTTGGAGCATTTTTGATTCTTCACGCAACCATTTCAGCATTTGATGCTGATGACGGAACACTATCCCCGAATACACTGGGTTTGTTGCATTCTCTGATTCAAAAGAACACGGTGTGCTTCAACTTGGCTGAGCAGGCATTACAGCAGACATTCACTGAGTGCCTGCGACAAAGTTAAATGGCATCAAGCATGCGATGATGATTGATTAATAATTGAGCTATGCATGGTATAATAAGCCCCATTCATTGAAAGGTTAACCACCATGTCATTTTTCGATTATGCAATGCAGCGTGTTGGGCTTGCAGCCAATACGACTGTCATGTGCCCGATATGCGGACATAAATCCACACACTCGACCACGAAAGTACGCCAACAACAGGCGTTACTTTGCCCTAAATGTAAATCGCTGTTTGTCATTCACAGATAACATGCGACCTGCTGAATATAACCGCCTACGGGCGGTTTTTTATTGCCATCACAAAGGCCACTTTCGAGTGGCTTTTTTAATGGTCATCACGACGGGTATTACAGCAGGAATTACTGAGTGCCTGCGATAATGCTCAATATTTTTATCGGAGTGAATATGCCACCGCGCACACCGAAGGCCGGCCTGAAAGGGGCGATACAAAAAAGGGAAAAAATGAAAAGACATAAGCGAAATAAAAAAGCCACCACATCTGCAAATGTGATGGCTGGCATTCGGATTAATTCAGGTTGGCTGAATAAGTTAGCCGCAGATATTACTAAAATAATTAATGAAGCATGTCCCTAATCTCATCTGAGATATCTCTTGGCCCTGCAGGCTGAGGCGCAACCAACCGGGTCGGAAGTCTCTCGAAGAAACCACCACCACCATGATGATGAAAACCCCGGTTATTTTTATAACTATTGAAGTTACTGTCGGTAGTGAGAAGGATGTTGCACTGGTGCGAGCAGTCAACAACAACGACATCACCTGCATTCAGGTGCATTCGTTTGTGAAGAAATTGCATAAGTCTCCTTATCAAGAGGCAATCAGCACTCCTCTCAAGGCTGGTACGCCAACGTCCCACCGCTGACGGGCTGAGCCATTACCTTACCCAGACTCAACGATAAGTAACATCCTGATATTCAGACAGTAACTGTAATCGATAATGCTGAAGAATAGGCAGTAAATACAGGTGACTGATATGGCAACACTGAAGGATTTATCAAACCAGTTAAAGCAACTGCAAAAGCAAATCCCGTTTGCCACAGCTCAGGCGATGACAAAAGTTGTACGCCAGATTGAGTTGGCTCAGAAGACGGCATTCGAACGACATCTGGAGAGCCCCACGCCGTTTACCGTTAAATCAGTTGGTTCGGTGGCGGCAAGAAAGAACAATCTGACCGCAAAGGTTTTTGTCCGTGATACCGCTGCTGGTTATCTGGAACCATTCGAGTTTGGCGGAGAGCACAAGCTCAATAGCCAGGCTCTATTAAATCCCAAGAACGTTAAGCTAAACAAATACGGCAACATGCCGCGTAATAAGCTCTCACAGCTTAAAGCAAAGGAAAATGTATTCGTAGGTGAGGTTGATGGCGTTAACGCTGTCTGGCAGCGTAAGAAGCCGATGAAAGCTAAGAAGCGACGGGCCAAACGTTCCGCTAACGGGACGCGAAGACCGAAACGCAAACAGCGTTCTCCAAAGCTTTTGATCCGGTTTGGTGATGCGCTACCTGTGACTCCAGTGCTGGGGTATATGGATAGGGCCCGTACCATGGCGAACGCACTGCTACCGTCTGCTTTAAATCAGGCGATAGCAGAAGCCATCAGGACGGCAAAATAAAAGCAGTAACTTATAAGTTAATTTCGCAAGCTTTTATGAAGCTGTTTACTGCAGTTGTCGATCCAGAAACATTGGCTGACATGGAATGCTGGTTTCCGCCATCCTTTGTTTGCACACCAACTAACACTTTGGATTTCGCCCCCTGAAGCTGCTTAAGCACTGTTTTCAGTTGGTCCGTGTCATCCGATTGAATCTGGAGGCTCTGAACATTACGTCTTGAAAGGGTAGCATCGAGCTTCACTGCGGTATTCCCGTCGACCTTCATTATCAGGTCCATTGGTACCTCTGATAGTGATTCGGTGCTTTTATCCATTTCAACGTATGCCGCCGATAGCTTTTCTTTAGTGCAGTCAAACACAATGGCGCCATTGTCGGATGAAACCTCGCCAAGCATCATTGCTTTCTTACCACCAGAGAAAAGGTCATCTTCAGTATTAGTTACCCACTGGGCATGAGCAATTGGTGATGCCAGCACTGCGGCTACGAAAGTTATTTTGATTATATTGTTACCCATTACATTCTCCTTGTATTGAATAGGAATAATCATAGTCGGAGCGAATGGTCGAAGCCATTAAAAAAATGGGTCCTTCCTGAGACTTTTGTAAGGCACGGGCATTGCGCGCCGCGGTGTTTTCCTAGCTACAACTTTCAGATTTGTGTCCCATGTCCCACCTCTGGCGATCATTACGGACACCTCGCCAGCTCTGGCTATTCCAGTTTATTCCAGTGGGACATTCTGGTGGGACATGGCAAAAATGTCCCAGGCGAATGTCCCACCCCAGAAAATGTCCCAGGTGATGTCCCATGACCACGATGAACCAGAGTCAGTACGCACAACATTCAGGTGTGGATCGCAAAACAATTGGTCGGTGGATTAAAGCCGGGCGCTTCATTGTGATGGACGGAGACCTGATTGACGTAGAGGCCAGCGATGCGGCATTGAAGAAAAACCGCGATGGCAAAGACCCGCGCGCCTCGAACGCGAAGAAAAAGAAAACTCCCGTCGTTAGCGATAACGATGATGACGGTGATGAAATCAATAAAACTGTCCGCCAGATAATGCTCACTGAAGGGGCAGATCTTTCGAGAGAGGAAGCGGGACGTATCCGCGAGAATTACATGGCCCTGCAGGCAAAGCTGCAGTATGAAAAAGACAGCGGCCAGCTTATTGAGCTGACAGCAGCCGAGGAGGTTTTATTCAACGCCTTTCGCCAACAGCGTGATGCCTGGCTTAACTGGCCGTCCAGGGTGGCGCCGCTAATGGCTGCTGATCTGGATGTACCGGCGGACAGGATGACAGAGGTGCTGATTGAACATGTCCACAAACACATCTCAGTCCTCGGAGAGCCAGAGTTTAACCCGGCAGAAGATTGAGCGTCTTGAATTAAGCGTCCGCAAAGGCTGGACACCCCCGCCGCGTATCAGTGTGCCGCAGTGGGCAGATGACTATCGTAAGCTGGCAAAAGAGGCTGGGAGCACTTCGGGAAACTGGGAAACATCGACGGTAGAAATTGCCCGCGGACCGATGCTTGCCGCGACGGAGTCCGGGGTTCATATCATCACTGTAATGTGCTGTACCCAGTTGATGAAGACAGCACTGCTGGAAAACCTTTTTGGCTATTTTGCCCACCTCGATCCTTGTCCGATACTGCTGCTGCAGCCGAAAGAAGAAGCCGCTGAACAGTTTTCGAAAGAGCGTATTAGCCCGCTGGTAAGGGTGACGCCGGTACTGCGTAAAATCATCGGTGATTCGAAACAGAAAAGCTCGAAAGAAACCATTCTTTACAAGGCGTTCACTGGCGGATTTCTGGCGCTGGCGGGTGCTGGTAGCCCTGATAACCTTGCGCGTCGTCCGATTCGTGTCCTGCTGGCGGATGAAGTGGACAAGTACCCGATAACCCGCGAAGGCGATCCAATTGCGCTGGCCGAAGAGCGTACAGCGACATTTGGCCTGACCTGGCTGTCTGTACGCGCCTGTTCGCCGACGGTGGAGGATGAGAGCCGCATTGCTGACAGCTACGCCGACTCCGATCAGCGCCGGGCATCTGTGGTTTGCCCGCACTGTGGCCACCGCCAGTTCCCCGACTTTTTCAAACACGTTCAGTGGCCGAAAGAGGGAGATAAACACCTGACTAAATCGGCGATGCTCTATTGCGAATGCTGTGGTAGTGGCTGGTCCGAAGGACAGCGCCTCAGAGCTCTGCAAACTATTCGATGGCATCAGACGCGCCCATTTGAGTGCTGCGGGGAGCGGCACTCACCGCTGATGGATTATGACCTTGCCTGGCGGGCGGCAGACGAGGGCAGCGTTGAAAAGGTCTGGCAATGGTCAGAGTCGGAACGGCATGCGGTCTATCGCGCAATCTGCCCCTCCTGTGGAAAGGAGGCAGTCGATAACCACCACGCGGGGTACCAGGCATCCAAGCTTTTCAGCCCCTGGCAAAAAGATAAGCCGTCGGATATTGCGAAAAAATATATCGATGCGAAGGGCGATCCGGATAAGGAACAGGCGTGGTGGAATACCCAGATGGGGCTTCCGCACCGACCTAATCATGGGAAACAGCTCCCTGTTGATGTTCTGCTGGCGCGCCGGGAAATATTTCCGGCCGTCGTTCCGGACGGGGTGGCATTGTTAACAGCTGGAGTTGATACCCAGGACGATCGCTTCGAAATTACGATCACCGGCTGGGGGAGAGATGAAGAATCGTGGTCGGTCGCGCATGACGTTATTTATGGTGACCTTGAGACGGAAGAACCCTGGAAGCGACTGGATGCATACCTGAAACAGATCTGGCGACGTGGTGACGGGCGCGGCCTGAATATCATGGCAACGTGCATGGACTCCGGCGGCCACCATACGCAGAAGGTATACGAATTCGCCAAAGAGCGTCTTGGCCGTCGTGTCTGGGCAATTAAGGGGGAGTCTGCACAGGGAGGCAAACGCAATCCTGTCTGGCCGACCAAACGACCATCATCGAAAAGCAAAGCCAGTTTCCGCCCTGTCATTCTGGGGGTTAACTCAGCGAAAGACGTGATACGCGGTCGCCTGCATCTTGAGCCACCCAAACCTGGCGCCGCCGCTGCGGGTTATATGCATTTTCCTGACGATCGCGATCTCGGGTACTTCAATCAGCTGCTGGCGGAGCGACTGGTTTACAAAGTCATTTCCGGGCAGCGGTACAGTATCTGGGAAGCAATACCAGGACGAGCTAACGAAGCGCTTGACTGCCTCGTTTACAGCTATGCCGCGCTGTGCGGTCTCAAACATATGGGGTTAAAACTCAACGTCCGGGCCGCCAACCTCGAAGCCGATCCGGATAAGTTCCTGCCAGCGCCAGTTGGACAGGAAGAAAAAATCAATTACGAGCTGCCCGGTGCGGTTATTGAAGAACCAGCGCCGGTCAAACGTAAGCGAATATCGCAACTCCTGCCGAAATAAGGAAAATCATGTTCAACCGGAACACCAGCCTGCTTGCCGGCGCAATGACTGACGATCAGCTCAGGGATGCGCTTGCGAAAGCTCAGCAGGCGTACATTGATTTAGCAACCGGGAGCCACGGTGTTTCGTTTTCCTATACGCAGGGAGACGGGACGCGATCAGTGTCCTATCAGCAAAGCACCCTGGCTGATCTGCTGGCCCTGATTCAACTTCTGCAGGCGCAACTGGGGATTATCTCTCGTCCCCGGAAACCAGCGAGGTTTAGATTCTGATGAATAAAGTACAGATACTGGGCTCTGATGGGCAGCCGTTGCGACAGCAGCGTCCCTCTATGCTGGTGGGGGGGAGCCGCGTACCTTATGACGCAGCTGACTCTTTCAGCGATCAACTGGCGAACTGGCAACCCGCGCTGTGGTCCCCGGACAATGAAATTAACATTTACCGGGATCGCATCGTGTCCCGCGCACGCGATCTGGTCCGTAATGACGGCTGGGCAAACGGTGCGGTCACACGTCTGCTGGATAATGCGGTTGGTGCCAACTTCCGCCCCATCATGAAACCCGATTACCGTGTTCTCAGAATGATCACCGGAAACAAGGCGTTTGATGCGTCCTGGGCGGAAGAGTACGGAAAAGCACTGGACGGGCACTGGCGGACCTGGAGTAACGATCCTGGCCGGTATTGTGATGTTGAACGAAAACTCACCGTGTCGCAGATGTTACGCCTGGGATTTCGTCACAAGCTTATTGACGGGGATGCTCTGGCCATTCTCCAGTACAGAACTGACAGGCTTGGTCCCGGAAGAGGGCGTTACGCCACCACGGTACAGATTGTCGATCCTGACCGCCTCAGTAATCCTCAGCAGAATTTCGATATGCCAAATGTCCGTGGTGGCGTTGAAATTGATGCGGACGGTGCGCCGGTTGCTTACCACATCAGGGAGGCCCATATCGGTGACTGGTGGAGCGGGGCTAAAACCATGACGTGGCAGCGTATCCCGCGTGAAACTGACTGGGGCCGCCCGCATGTGGTTCACGATTTTGATCATGAGCGTGGCGCGCAGCACCGCGGTAACGGCATCCTGACTCCGGTTATTCAGCGTCTGAAAATGCTGGTGAAGTATGACCAGAGTGAGCTTGAGGCAGCAATTCTTAATGCCATATTTGCCGCTTACATTGAGTCACCCTATGACCCTGCGATGGTTCAGTCTGCCCTGGGCGAGACCTATGACGAGTCGGAGTTAGGCACTTATCAGGACGGGCGTGTTGAGTTCCATAACGATCGGCGTCTGACACTTCAGAATGGTGCCCGAATGCCCATTCTTTATCCTGGTGAGAAAATCACGACGGTTAACGCGGCGCGGCCCTACAGCAATTTTGAAGTCTTCGAATCTGCTGTTCTCCGTAATTTTTCTTCAGGAACAGGGTTGTCCCCACAGCAGGTCACCCAGGACTGGTCTGACGTTAACTACAGCTCTGCACGCTCCTCGTTGCTGGAGGCATGGAAAACACTGACTCGCCGCCGGGACGATTTTTCTACCGGCTTCGCTCAGCCCATTCTCACCGCCTTTGTTGAAGAAGTTCACGACAATGAGGATTTACCCCTGCCCGCAGGCGCACCTGATTTTGTTGACGCCAGAGCCGCGTATTCTCGCGCGCGCTGGATGGGGCCAGGGCGCGGCTGGGTGGATCCGGTTGCAGAGAAAAAAGGCGCCATTCTTGGTCTGGATGCCGGACTTTCCACCCTCGAGATTGAGGTGGGTGAAAACGTCGGTGAAGACTGGGAAGAAGTGCTTGATCAGCGCCAGAGAGAAATTGAGTCATGTCTTAAACGCAGATTACCGCTTCCGAGCTGGGCACAGGCTGACCAGTTTGCGAGCCAGACCATTACCGATCCGGAGGAAAAGTGAATCTACCCCATCTGGCCCAGCGATTATTTAACACCCCGCTGGCGCTGCACCCGAGTAAAGCCGAAGTCATCATGGCATCCGTAATGGACCGATTTGGTATCAGTAAAATCGAATCTTCTCTTGCCATGGAGGATGACTGGTACGGATATGACGATAACCGGGGACGTGAATCCCGTAGTGATCCGGGTTATGACAATGTGCTGGGTGTCGCCGTCATCCCGATATGCGGAACGCTGGTGCAAAAACTGGGCAGTCTGCGTCCGTACAGTGGAATGACAGGGTATGACGGCATTCGTCAGGCGTTTCTTACTGCGATGGAAGATCCCGACATTTCGGGCATTTGCCTGGATATCGACTCACCCGGTGGCGAGGTCGCTGGATGCTTCGATCTGGTTGATGTCATTTACGGCTCCCGGGGGAAAAAGCCTATCCATGCCATTCTGACGGAAAGCGCTTATTCCGCTGCGTATGCCATTGCCAGTGCAGCGGACCGGATTTCTGTTCCGCGCACCGGCGGAGTGGGTTCTGTGGGTGTGATCACCATGCACCTTGACTGGACGCAGCGGATTAAAGATGACGGTCTTAAAGTTACGATCATCACCTATGGATCCCGCAAGGCTGAAGGTTCGCCGCTGAGAGAGTTGTCAGATGAAGCGCTGGCCGCCATCCAGCAGGACATTAACACCATGGGCGAATTGTTTGTGAACACTGTTGCCAGAAACCGGGGGATTAGCGCAAAGGTTATAAAAAGTACCCAGGCCGCCTGTTTTATGGCTGCTGATGGCGTTGAAATTGGACTGGCTGATGAGGTGTGTCCTCCTGACGCTGCGTTCAAAAACTTACTTGAAAAAACAGGAGCCTGAAATGGCAAAGAAAAAGACGTTTAGTTTTGCTCACCTCATTGGTCTTGGCCCTTCCGCTTCTGAGGAAGAAGAGGATAAAAAAGCCAAAAAAGCGAAAGCCCGTCGCGCGGAAGAGGACGAGCGCGAAGATGATGCCGATGATGATGAGCGCGACGACGACGCGGAAGAAGACGAACGCGACGATGATGCTGAAGATGACGGCGATGATCCGGATGCGTCAGAAGATGATGATTCTGAAGACGACGGCGACGACGATCGCAAAGAGAGTAAGGCGGTAAAAAATGCACGCGCTGCTGAGCGTAAACGCTGCGCCCGTATTTTCGGCAGTAAGCATGCAGCTGCGAATCCTTCACTGGCCGCGTCACTGGCTTTCAATACCGGGATGAGTTCTGCGGCAGCAATTAATGTCCTAGCCTCTTCGGCTCCGGCCGCAGCCGCATCTCAGCCATCCCGTAAACGCTCTCTCGATCAGCGTATGCAGGAAAGCCACCAGGTCCGGCTTAATCCGGATAGCGGACAGAAAGAGACCGGAAAGTCTGCGCTGGTAAGTAAAATGACCAGCCTCTACAACTCCACAAGAGGAGAGAAATAATGGATCAGTTTGGTCAGAATGCGTTTGCGCCTGGCATGAAGAGCGCGCTGTTTGTTCCGGATCAGCTTGTCGCTGGCACGCTCCAGCTGGTGACTGACACCGGGATCATTACGGGCGGTGCCTTTAAGCGTGGTACTGTCCTGGGCCTGGTGGCTGCCAGCGGGAAATACACGCAATGTGTGAAAACGGCTGTAGATGGCAGTCAGTTACCCGTTGCTATTCTGGTTGATGATGTTGATGCATCGTCTTCCGATCAGAACGGCGGCCTGTATCTGATGGGGGAATTCAACCAGCACCGAATTATTTTTGATAACTCCTGGACGACCGCTGACCTGAAAAAAGCGCTCCGACCGCTGGCTATCTTCCTGAAAGACAGTGACCAGGCACCTGTAACCACCTCCTGATTTCCCCCACGGCTCTCCTGACGAATGCTTTAACCGGCAGGGGCTGGCTCGTTTAAATTTTTTGCCAGCTGCGGCTGGCACTATCAAGAGACTGAATATGGAAAATATTTTTGATACCAGCGTGCTGGTGCAGGTTGTTCCTAACCTGAAAACCAGTCAGAACTGGCTGCTCGATCGCTTCTTCCCGAATGTCGTGACTTACGAGACTGAAGAAGTGGCGATTGATGTTGATGTCGGCCTGCGTCGTATGGCGCCGTTCGTCTCCCCGCTGGTGGAAGGTAAGCTGGTCGAATCCCGTAAATACCAGACCAATACCTTCAAACCGGCATACATCAAAGATAAGCGCGCGCCGGACCTGCGCAAACCTATCCGCCGCCAGATTGGTGAGCGTATTGGCGGGGAATATACCGCTGCCGAGCGCGAAATGCTGAACCTTCAGTTTGAAATGACTGACCAGATTGACATGATCAACCGTCGTCTGGAATGGATGGCGGCGAGTGCGCTGGTGTCTGGGACCGTAACCGTCGCCGGGGAGGGCTATGAAACTAAGGTGGTGGATTTCGGGCGTGCTTCGGATCTGACCATCACTCTTAGCGGCTCGGATAAATGGCCACTGACCGTTGCAGCTGGCGCTACCAATACCCAGCCATCAGATGACATTGAAATCTGGCAGACTACTTTCCTGAAAGAGTCCGGCTCTGTCGCCACGGATCTGGTCTTTACGAATAAGTCATGGCGTGCATTCCGACTGGATACCACCATCAAGGATAACGCCATTACATTCCCGGCGCTGAGCCCGTTTGGTAACCAGATTAACGCCGGCCCACAGGTAATGAAGGGCGCAATTTATAAAGGGCGCTGGGGTAACTTTGACCTCTGGTTATATAACGACTGGTTTATTGACCCGCTGGACAACGTCGAGAAGCCTATGATCCCCGATGGCGCTGTCATTATGAGTGGTGCCGATCTGATGGGTACCCGCGCCTTTGGCGTTATCCTGGACCCGGCTTTCAACTACGGTCCGCTGGCTTATGCGCCAAAATCCTGGGTGAAAGAAGATCCAGCCCAGCGTCTTATCCTGATGCAATCCTCCCCGCTGGTTATTCCGAGCCGGGTAAATGCATCCCTCTGCGCAACGGTGGTCTGATATGGCAAAACAACCTAATACCGGGCTGGCTGATGATCTGAATGCAGAAGGATCTGCCAAAGACGGCCTGAGCGTTGACGACCTGAATGCTGGCGATAACACCCAGGAAAAACAGCCTTTGAGCAAAACAGATGATGCCGAATTGTCTGTTGATGACGATGGTGGTGACGAAAAATCCGGAGACACTGAATCGCAGGAGTAT
Source organism: Citrobacter sp. Cpo037 (assembly GCF_030332945.1). Classification (NCBI taxonomy): domain Bacteria; kingdom Pseudomonadati; phylum Pseudomonadota; class Gammaproteobacteria; order Enterobacterales; family Enterobacteriaceae; genus Citrobacter; species Citrobacter sp. Cpo037. Next base: position 243,825 of record NZ_JAOWGW010000081.1, on the reverse strand, counting down.
GTGGTGTTGAAAGGGAATTGCATTCGTCATGACGGGGAGATGTACCGCGAAAATATGCGCATCCCTGTAACCGGCAAAGATGCTGAGCGTCTTCTGCAGTCCGGCGTTATTGCTGATGTTGATGTGCTTCGTAAGCGAGTTCTTGCTTCTCAGCCATCAGTTTCAGTTACGACAGGGTAATGACATGGGCGTGGACTGGGATTCTCATCTTCTGAGTCCGCTGCATGATGTCTTTGGCGATGAGCACGAGTACCGTCCACGTAACGGTACTCCTTTTACAATTAACGGGATTTTTGACCGTGGTTATGCGCAGGTTGCTGAAAACCTTGATGGCGATTCAGAAATTAACACCTCCAGCCCGATGTTGGGTGTGCGCGATGCTGAATTTCGCAAGCTGGGTAAATCGCAACCTGCTGTATCTGACCGGGTATTTATAAAGACGGTCGGTGGTCACATCATCAATCAGTTATTTGTTGTGTCAAACGTCGAACCCGACAGTCATGGCGGATCTCGTCTTGTCCTCAATGTGGTAAAACCGCGATGAATTCAGCAGCGATACGGCAAATGGTTGTCACTGCACTAACCGGGACAACCAGCGCGGGCGACCGCGTATTCTCTCCACGCGACTGGTCAACTTCACCAGATATGTATCCTGTGTTGTTGGTTCAGACGCCTTTTGAACAGAAAAAATCACAGGGGCGTAATACCCCTGCTTTTACCACCCTCACCACTGTCAGGATCACTGGGCGCGTTCAGGAGTATGACGGCGATACAGTGGATGATGGAGCCATGCGGGCAGAGCTGGCGCTTGAAAGCCTTCGCGAGCAGGTGGAGCGCGCGGTGATCAACAGCTACGAACTGACGCGGAATATTCAGAAATACGCGGAAGTTCGTTCAACCATCAATGTTGATTCAGAAGGAGAGGCCCATATGGGGCAGCTTCTTTTCGAGATCGACATAGAGCATTACCAGGGGCCGGAAGATTTTTATCCTGTCCAGTCGGTTCCCCTTGAGGGCATGGATATTGCGGTCGACATGCCAGACGGCACAGTTAAACCGGGTATCAGCCTCAATCTTCAGGAGTAATCCATGTTTGTTAAGCCGAACAACGGGCTCAGCGTTCGCTGCCCCGTCAAGGGCATCCCATTGCCTAAAGAGGGTGCTGAAGTACCTGACAATATTTTCTGGCGTCGCCGTCTGAGCGATGGGGACGTGATCCTCTCTAAAAAGGATGAGGGCGCGCCAGAGAAACAATCATTACCTAAAAAAGCGGGAGAAAATGAATGACCGTACCTTTCGCTCGTGTTCCCGATAACCTGCGGGTAGGGCTTTTCTTCGTTGAGTTTGATAACTCAATGGCGAATAACGCCACTGCCACGCAGCGCACCCTGCTTATCGGTGGGATGCTCAGTACCGGCTCAACCCCCCCTGGTATTCCGCAGCGAGTTTCCTCTTCGGATACCGTCGGTGAGCTGACAGGAAAAGGGGGAATTCTGCAGGCCATGATGGCGGCGTATCAGAAAAATGATACCGCAGCCGAAGTCTGGATCCTGCCGCTGGAGGAAGACTCCGATTCCATGGTGGCTGCAACCGGCACCATTAAAGTGAGCAGCGCACCGACGGCAACCGGAGTGATCTCCCTTTATATTGCTGGTGAGCGCATTCAGTTGACCGTTGTAGCAACAGATACGGTGGCAGCGATCGCCACCTCTCTGGCCGCGGCGATTAACGCAAAAACCACGCTACCTGTAACCGCCAGTGCGACTACGGATACCGTAACCCTGACCGCGAAGAATCTTGGTGCTACGGGTAATGGGATCGACATTCGCCTGAACTTCCTCGGCTTACCTGGAGGCGAGTCCACACCTGCAGGCCTGGAACTGACGATTACTGCTATGTCTAACGGAGTCGGGGCTCCGGATATTACCGGCACGCTGGCAAACCTGCAGGATCGAACATTCGATTTCATCATCAACCCTTACGACGATACAACCTCGTTGAATGTGATGAAGGAGTTCCTGTCAGACACTGGCGGTCGCTGGGCATGGGACAAGCAGCTTTATGGCCATTCCTTTGGTACCACCACCGGGACTTACGCCCAGCTCGGTACCAAAGGTGAGCTGCGCAATAACCAGCATGAGACCCTGCTGGGCGTAAATAAATCGCCGTCCCCTTCCTGGGCATGGTCTGCAGCTTACACCGGCGCAGCTGCGGTGAGTCTGCGTAATGACCCCGGCCGCCCGCTACAGTCGCTCGCTGTTCAGGGGGTGCTTGCGCCAGAACTGCAGGATCGCTTTGAGCTGACCGAGCGTAACAATCTGCTGTACAGCGGCATTTCGACATTTACGGTCGATGACGATGGCACGGTGCGCATTGAAAACCTGATCACCACCTACCAGAAAAACAGCTATGGCGATGCAGATGACAGTTATCTGGAAGTGGAGACGCTGTTCAGCCTGATGTTTGTGACCCGCTACCTGCGCACAGCGGTGACCAGCAAGTTTGGCCGTATGAAGCTTGCTGCGGATGGAACCCGATTTGCACCTGGCGCGGCGATCGTCACGCCAAACATTATCAAGGCCGATCAGATTGCCGAGTACCAGACTCTGGTATGGAACGGTTATGCGCAGGATGCGGAGGCATTCGCAAAAAATATCATCGTCGAGCAGAACGCCAAAAATCCGAACCGCGTCGATGTGCTGTGGCCGGGAACCCTCATGAACCAGTTGCGCATTTTCGCGCTGCTCAATCAGTTCCGCACTCGGGCTGAATCAACAGGAGCTTAAACGATGGCAGGTGATACTACTAACCGCCTGGCGGGAACCGCCTATGTCACTGTTAACGGTGTGACGGTAATGGTGGAGGGCTCGTTTAAATACCAGGCTGCCACCGTAAACCGTACCACCCTGACAGGGATGGATGGTGTGCACGGATATAAGGAAAAACCTGTGGCGCCATACATTTCTGCCCGACTGCGTGACAGTGGCGGAACGAATGTGCAGGGCTTTAACCAGCAGACGAACGTCAACGTGATCGCCGAGCTGGCTAACGGGAAAACTATCATTGGCCGTTCACTCTGGACGGTCAACGTCCAGGAAGTGGAAAGCGAAGATGCAGTATTTGATGTTCGCTGGGAAGGCCGCGACGTAACGGAGAACTAAGATGGCTGAGATTGAACGCGTTAAAACCATTCCATTAACCGTAGCGCTGGATGATGCTGCGGAGAAGACCACTTATACGCAGCTGGAGCTGAAAGCACCCACGCTAAGCCAGGCTGAGCAGTTTTATGAGAAACAGGCTGCGTCAACGTCGCTCGCGGCGATGCGCCTGCTTATTGCGCTGGTTTCCGGTACGCGTGAAAGCGTACTGCAGCCGATGGATTTTCTCGACTTCCGTAAGTGTGAGGAGTATCTGCTCAGTTTTTTGACCTGGAAGCCCTAACAGCCTGGCAAGAAGCAGCCGCTGACGTCACGTTTTACTTTCGATGGACAGAAGATAGGGCGTGGGGAATGACCCGCGCCCGATTGAAATGGTGGATAGCCCAGGCATCCCGGATCAACAAACTCAGGAAACCTGAAGACGATGAGTAATGTCTTTGATTTTGAGCTGGTGGCAAATGATCAGGTCAGTGATGTTATTGACCGTATCAATGAAGCTATCCGTGGGCTTGAACCTAAACTCGATAGAACGAAAGAAGGGCTTCAGTTAGGTGGGCAGGAAACAGTTGATGGGCTGAATGGCTTTATTTCACGTTTTGAAAATCTGTCTAAAACGGCCAGGGACAACGTGCAGCTTATCGGGGATATGGTTCCTCCCTTGAAAATGGTTGGGGAGCTATCTGGTAAGTTGGGTTCACTCGGTATTGCTGGTGCTGCAGGGTACGGGCTTAAACAGGTGGCCTACGGTTTTCGCGAAGCGTCCAGGGAAGCGTATAACCTGGACGTTTCATCAAAGAATGCCGGTATGCGTGTAGACGATTTTTCCCGTCTTGCTGGAGCGATGCGCATCCTTGGCGCTGATAGTGAAAGTGCCAATGCTTCTATCGATGGTATGGCGAAAACGCTGAAAGAAGCCGCCAGTGGCGCGAATGGGCAGGTACTTGGTGCGCTCGCACAGATCGGTGTTCAGATACAGAAAAATAATGATGGTTCTGTTGATACGCTAAAAACATTACAGGAGATTGCTCGTGTCTTCCCTTCGTTGCGGCCTGAGCAACAAAAGTCCGTAGCGGATGCTCTTGGGCTGACGCCAGAAATGTTGGCGTTAATGCGTGAAGGTGAGCGCATGAAAACGCTGCTGGCTAAATCTGATGAGTTTGGTCTGACTGTGGATCCGGCACTAAATCAGCAATTGAGTGAAGTGAACGGCACTATGAATGAGCTCAGCGCATCCTGGGATGGTCTGTGGCAACGTTCAAAAAACAAGGCACTTAAGACCATTCTTTCGGATGGTTCAGTCAAAGACGGCCTTGAAGGTGTTACCGATCTGTTCACTAATGGTGATTTTACTGGGCTGTCTCATGCTCTCGGTTTTATCAACAGCAATGATGCTGAGAAACTACGGCGCATTCAGAACGATAAGGAACTTTATAACAGCTTACCCCGCAGTGAACGTGGGCAGGTTGACGCGGGTTTCATGACTGATGCTGTAAGAAAGCGGTACGATGCGAATTACCGCGCGACCGATTCTGCGATTCAATTGCAGAATGACTTATCCGCTATCAGCCAGCCACAATCCAACGTTGCACGCGGCAATGTTCCTTACGGGGAAACAAGGAATAACGCAATTGGCTTCAGAAATAATAATCCCGGTAATTTGAGGGTTGCAGCAAACGCAACGGGTAAAAATGGCGGATTTTCTACCTTTGCGAATGATGCCGACGGAAGAACTGCAATGGCGAGACAGCTGATGTTGTATGGTGACAGGGGGAATAATACTCTGGATGGGATTATTCATACCTATGCTCCGCAATCAGAGAATAATACTCGTGCATATATTGACTCCGTCTCAAAAGCCACTGGATATGGAGCCAAAGAGCAAGTAAATCTGCACGATCCGGAAACATTAAAAACGATAATGGCAGCCATGATTAAACATGAGAATGGCGCACAACCTTATACTGAGGAACAACTGCTAAACGCCATCCAGACCGCCATTACTGATGATCGGTGGTCAGGGAAGAGAAATCCGGATGTGCTGGCCCAGCAGCGGTATGACATTATCTCTGGATCACGCGGCGTGGATCAAGAACCCACGATACTCAGAACACAACAAGGGAAAAGTGATGAAGTTGCCCTTAGTGAAAATCTGGCGCGGTCGTTTAAGGAGGCCATGTCTGATCAGTCTCTCAAGCTTGAAATCACGATGGTCAATGATAAGGGGGAGCGTAAAACCTATAATGCGGAAAATAATGGCAGAATAACAACGGCCATGAATTACTGATCACTGTCGTCATTTCGTTAAGGAAGAAGTTATGAATGAAAAAGTTTTTGGAGCAAAAGCCATTTAGACTCCAAAGGTTTTTGCGCTTGTTTACCTGGTAATTGGCATTTACCTCGTTTTTTCTGTTGTCTCAATGAATTTCACGGCGATTACGATATCGGTGGTAAGTGCATTGCTTTTACGTGTGCTTTATGAGTTCCTAATGAACTCATTCAAGGCGACTGAGCATCTTTACAGGATCGCCGAATCTCTTGACCGTAATGGATCCAGCGATAAATAGATAAGTCATTTCAGTGCATATGTAAACCGCCGACATGGCGGTTTTTTTATTTCCGGAGGCGTGATGCCGTCAATTATCCAGGACGCAATAACTTCTCTTTTGGGGGGAGATACCAGCGATGACTGGCAGGGGCAGTTACGGCCCAGCTCATTCAGAGGTGTACCATTTGCCATTGTTGCTGAGGAAGGGAGCCACGGCCGACGCCAGGCGGTACATGAATATCCCTACCGTGATACAGCCTGGATAGAGGATATCGGGCGGGCAACACGGCGATTTGTTATTCGCGGTTTCTTGATCCAGAACAGCCAGGTTTACGGCGGCGGCGATGCTATCACACAGCGCCAGTCACTGATTGAAGCCTGTGAACAAAAAGGTAGCGGTACGCTTGTCCATCCGACACTGGGCGAATTAACGGTTTCCATCCCTGAGAATGGTTTGCGTATTTCCGGTTCGATGGAGAACGGGCGAGTATTTGAATTTACCCTGATGGCAATTGAATCAGGGCTTAAAGTGTTTGCTGTCACGGGCAGTACCGTTGCAGGCGCCACGGTGAAAACCAACTATCTGAAACTGGTCAGCACTGCTGTGCTGAGCACGATTGCCAGGGTTAAGAGTGAAATCCGCGGTGTCACACAGGCTATAAACACCATCAGAGGCACGGTCACGTTCTGGACTAACATGGTTGACAGCACCATCAGTCAGGTCACGAATCTCAGCAATGTCCTGAACTCCACGTTCGGGAATACCCGGTACGGACGTTACAGTAAAGGCTCTGTGGGCGGTAGTTCTTCTGCTGTTGCTGGCAAATCGTCAGTTGCTGATGTGGATGATGAGAGAGCACTGGCTGACAAGGTAACAGCCCAGTCGGTAATGGACCGGAAAAATGTTACCGACAGGTCGAGCCAGCTTAGCAGCTCCAACACACCTGATGAGTTTGTCCAGGGCGTCGCCGACGTGGTAAACGCAATTCTTAACAGCGCCGGCAGCGTTAATGACCGAATCACAGCGCTGGAAAAACTGGCTAATTCAATCAGCACGGAGTACCAGCAGTCCGACAGCAGCAAAGCGATTTCGGCGACCATGAACACGCTGATTGTTGTGCTATGTACTGGTGCCATGACCAGTGCCGCTGCGGACTCCAGACCAGCCAGTACAGACGAGGCAGAAGAGTTAACTCAACGAGTTTCTGTGCAACTTGATACGGCGCTGGTTCTGGCTGGAGACCGCGCGGACGATGATATGTATAACGCGCTTCTCGCCGTCAGATCGGCATTCCTTTCTACGATGAGTGAGCGTGCTTCTGGTCTGAGCGAGCTTCTGCAGGTTACTACCGCTCAGCCGCTTCCGGCGCTGACGCTGGCAAACCGATTATATCAGGATGCCACCCGTGCAGATGAACTGGTACACGAAGCGCGCGTACCGCATCCGGCGTTTATGCCGACAACCATGAAGGTACTGAGGCAATGAATGCAGACAGCGATCTGGATGTTGTTTCTTTGACGGTCGACGGCAAAATCATCGAGGGGTGGGATTCTGTCCGGGTAACGCGGGGTATTGAGCGTTTTCCCTCTGATTTCGATCTTGGGCTAATGGATTACTTCCCTGGCAACGAAGATCGTCAACTCGTTGAAGAGGGAATGTCTTGTGAAGTTCGTATCGGAGATGATCTGACACTGACGGGATATGTTGATGACTGGGAACCCGCACTATCGCGCTCCCGCCATGAGGTCCGCGCCACGGGCAGGAGCAAATGTCAGGACCTGGTGGATTGCTCAGCTGAGTGGCCTAACAACGTCATTAATGCCAGTAATGCACTTGAAATTGCTTCTCGCCTGGCATCCTACTACGGCATCACCGTAACCACGGATGTTGATGAACTTGTGAAGGTACCCCAGTTCACTCTGAACTGGGGTGAGTCTCCGCAAGAAGTCATCGATCGGGTGGCCAGATGGTCTGCTCTGCTTTACTACGATCAGCCCGATGGAAACCTGTTACTGACTCGGGTGGGAACACGTCGTGCGGCGAGTGGGATAGCCGAAGGGGTAAATGTCGAGCAGGCATACTACCGCAAATCGATGGCTGACAGGTTTTCAGATTATGTCGGTGTATCAATGAGCGTTTCTCCAATTGCAGGGTATTCGCCTGATACGGCCTATGACGCTGTGACTCTGGCAACGGCGAGAGATCCGGAGGCCGCCCGTATGCGGTACCGAAAACATATATCGATTGTGGAAAGTACCCTGATGGCTACTCAACAGGCACAAAGTGCGATCGACTGGGAAATGAACCGGCGGTACGGACGTTCAAAACAGCTCTCGGTAACCATCGATTCCTGGCGGGATAAAGACGGGAAACTGTGGGAACCAAACACATTGATCCCCGTTGATCTTCCCACCTTACGGTTGCCGGAGACTGAATTGCTACTGGCAGAAGTCACCTATATGCGCGATGACTACGGCACCCATGCACGCATGACGCTGATGCCGCCTGAAGCATTCGCCGTTCAGCCATATGCCTTCTACCAGAACCTGGCGGGATTCAATACATGAAGCAACTATTTAAACATGCAGCGACTAGGATCGCCGGCATGCTGGGGATTGGCCGGATCACGGCTATGAAAGATGGTGGGGTGGTGCAGTCAATCCAGTACCAGACTCCGCTGGAGGTGGCCAGCGCACCGCGGATGGCTGAATTTGGTTTTTCATCCGGCCTGCCGTCAGGGACTGACGTGGTTCTGGCTTTTATTGGCGGTGATCGTTCCAGCGCGGTGGTAATTGCGTCCAACCATCAGGGGTTCCGTCATACAGGCCTGAAAGCGGGCGAAACGGTCATGTATAACCAGTGGGGTCTTAATATTCTCCTGACGGAGAAGGGGATCTTCCTGGATGCAAAGGGCCAGAATGTTGAGGTCAATAACGCCACTAACGTGACCATCAATGCCAGCCAGGGGATTCTTGCAAATACCCCGATCCTGAGGTGCACGGGTGACATTGTTGATAACTGTGAAACCAATACCCGAACACTGAAAGAGCTGCGGGATGCACATAATGACCATGATCATGTGGTTAAAAATGCCCAGAGTGGCAATGACAATATCCGCAGCCAAAAAACAGAGGATCAGGTGACATGAGTGACATCGCTTCATTCTGGAATGTGGATGAGATGTTTGCTGACTGGCAGAAAGGGCTGGGCGAACTCACCACGGGGAACGATTTACAGACTGCAATACTGGACAGCCTGTTTACTGACAGGCTGGCGCGCGCTGACGATGATTATGAGGATAGCGATCGCCGCGGCTGGTGGGGGGATTCTGGGGAGGAATCCCAACTGGGATCCCGGCTGTGGCTGCTACGGCGGAAAAAACTGACCCCGGATGTAGCAAAAAAAGCGGAGGAATACTCGAGTGAAGCGCTCAACTGGTTAAAGGTTGATGGCGTTGTCAGCGAGGTTATTCCTGTTGCCAGGATCGTCCTGCCTGACCGGCTCAATCTCATTATCCGCTATCAGGCACCGGGGAAGGACTGGCAGGAATTCAGGTTTTACTGGATATGGGAGCAACGTTAATATGCCGTTTAAACGACCGACGCTGAGCGAACTCCGCGACGGAAACCGGAAATTTATGCAGGCGGAGCTTGAGGATGTTGGTGCGCTCCTGCGCTTCGCGAACCTGAAGGTACTGGCTGACATGGATGCGGGGATGGGGCATCTGCATTACGCCTACCTTGACTATATTGCCCTGCAGACAAACCCGTTTACCTCTACCGATGAGTATCTCGCCGGGTGGATGGCCCTTAAGCAGGTATTCAGAAAACCAGCTGCAGCGGCGAAGTCGCCTGCGGTACAGGCTAGTGGCAGTGTTGACAGTATTATCCCTGTTGGCTCGATCATTAACCGCGGGGACGGATACCAGTACCGGACGGATGCAGATCTTAAAATTCAGGCAGATGGATTTGGTATCGTCGCGGTGACGGCCATCCTGCCGGATATTACCAGTGATGTAACGGGTGGAGGCGCGCGCGGTAACGCTGATGCCGGGACCATAATGACCCTGGACGCGAATATTGCTGGCGTGGATCCACAGGTAACGTTACTGTCTGCTGCGACCGGCGGAGCCGATATTGAAACGGAAGAGGACTTTCGCAGTCGTGGCTTGCTGGCATGGCAGAATCCGCCTCAGGGTGGAAGCGACGCCGATTATAAAAAATGGGCGCTTGAGGTTTCGGGCGTCACCCGCGCGTGGGTAAAGCGGCGTCTGAACGGGGCCGGGACCGTTGGCGTGTATATCATGTGTGATCGGAATAACAATGGTGGGTTTCCGGTCGGTACCGATGGAATATCCCAACTTGAGGACTGGGGGGCTGTTAAAGCCACCGGAGACCAGCTCGCTGTCGCCGACCACATCTATCCGCAGCAGACAGGCACTGCCATTGTTTTCGTATGTTCCCCGATCAAGAAAGTCATCAATATTGAAATCTCTGGTATCAAAAATGCCGACAGCACCACAGTTCAGGGTATAAAAGACGCGCTGACGGCGCTGTTTTTTGATGAGGCTAACCCTGATGGTTCCGGGAAAGTTTACCTCTCTGATATTAACGGGAGTATCGGCGGTGTTAGTGGCACGACGGGCTATATCCTTAACTCTCCGATGGCCAATATCACCTTTGCTGTTGGCGAAATTCCGGTGCTTGGCGGGGTGAATTTTGTATGAGCCTCTTTTCAAAAAATGATTATGCCGGTGCGCTTGGCGCGTTGCTGCCGACGGGCAGGGCGTGGCCCAGATCGCAAAAAACGGTACAGGCTGCGGTATTACGGGCACTGGGCAGCGCGTTTCAGCGTTCTGACAACGATGCGCAAAGCCTGATTACTGGTGCTTTTCCCCCTACAGCGACGGTAATGTTGTCAGAATGGGAAAGCTCTCTGGGGTTACCAGATGATTGTGCGATTGGTGAATCCGGTGGCGTCAGCGATCGCCAGCGCGCCGTGGTAGCAAAGTTAATCAGCACCGGCGGCCTGAACCGCGATTATTACATCCGGGTGGCTGCAGCTCTTGGTTATACCATCACTATCACACAGTTCCGGCCCGCTATGAGTGGCATGTCAGTATGCGGTGATGCGCTTAACGGTGACGAGTGGCCATTTACCTGGCGGATAAATGCGCCACAAACAACGATCAAGTATTCGCTTGCTGGCGCGTCCTACTGCGGAGATCCGCTCGCATCGTGGGGCAATAAACAACTGGAGTGTTCAATCAACAAAATTGCCCCATCCCATCTGAACATCATTTTCAATTATTCATAACTGATATTTCCCCCTCTGATTTTATCGCTTAACACTAAGTGAGGATTAACTATGCTCCGAATCGGGCAAGTCGAAGCCACTGCAACGCAGGATGGCAAATATACTGATGGAAGTGTTGCTGGTGGTATTGCCGCAACGAGGCTGCGGGCAGCAGCGTTTAACGCCATGCAGGAAGAGTTAGCGCATATCGTAGAGTCAGCAGGATTGGCGCTCGACATTAACGATATGACTCAGGTTTTAAAAGCCATTCAAAAACTCACACTGAGCCGTGCAAACCCATTTGCCGATATCAAATCAGATGGCACTGTGCAAACGGCTCTCTCAAACCTTGGAATTGACAGGGTGGAGCAGCTCAATAACGAAACGAAAATTTATGCTGGGGATGATCACTCCATATTTTTATCAATAAGAATTGATGGCCTGTGGGGTATTTACGATCCACTACATGGCTTTATTCCTCTGGGTATTGAGCAGGGTGGAACAGGGGCCAGAGATGCAGGCGGGGCAAGGACTAATCTTGGCCTTGGCAGAGTTGAGCAGCGGGCAGGTGAAACGGTAATTTATTGCGACGATAAAAAAACTGCATATTTTACAGCACGCGAAGATAATCAGTGGGGGCTTTTTGACGGCGTAAAATTCGTACCATTGGGCATTGGGCAGGGTGGAACAGGTGCAGGTGATGCAGCAGGAGCAAGGACTAATCTTGGCCTGGGTAACAGCTCGACGAAAAACACCGGTACAACTGCCAATACTGTTGCGGCGGGTGATGACTCCCGGTTCAGTCTTATGCTTGGCGTGGGGCAGAGCTGGCAGAATGTCACGGCTAACAGATTCTCAGGCACGGTGTATACAAACAACACTGGAAAACCTATTCAGGTATTCGCGTTATGGAATGACACTCCGCCGACGGGCTGGGGATACGGAGTTGGGACGCTGACCTTCTCAGGCCCCTACGACGCGAGCGGGTTGGCTCTGGGCTTTTTAAGCCTTGTCGTTCCTGCTGGAGATACATATTTCATGAGAAACACAAATATCAGTCACTGGTGGGAGTTGCGTTAATGCAATATTTCAAAAACGAAAGCGGAACTGTCTATGCGTATGAGGATGACGTTGCTCCTGAATTAATCATTAATGGACTGATAACAATAACTGAGGTCGAGGCTATGGCGTTGTCGAATCCTCCGCCAACCACTGAACAACTGTTAGAGCAGGCGGAGGCCGAGCGCTCGCGTCGTCGTGTTATTGCTGACGGTGAAATTGAGTGGCGGCAGGATGCTGTTGATGCTGGAATTGCTACGGACGAAGAAGCCGCCGACCTTGCAGCATGGCGAAAATACCGGGTGCTGCTGATGCGTGTTGACCCAGTCAACCCTGTCTGGCCTGAGATGCCAATATAGGAACGTTAACGAAAATGAATATCCGCCACAGCGTAATCAAGACGTAACTGTGGCGGGCATTGAAAATCTTTACTCACTCACTAACCAGAATTCAGCCTCTTCAAACATTTCCTGAACAATACGACTTATCAGTTCCTTCTCATGATTGCTAGCGTCAGTGTTGATCGCCGGCAGTGTCATCATCGGTTTAACCCGAACATCAGCGTCGGGGAAAATCCGGTGAACCCTCTTACTCAATTCGCCCAGGATGATATCTTTCGCACCGGGCAGACCATCAAAATTCCTTTTGTCATAAACGAGTTCCACGAACATTGCTCATTGCTCCTTTACTGGATGGATATACAGTATTTATACTGTGTTTTTATCCGGTATTCAAGAGAGGGCGTAAACATGGGCTTTCCTTCACCTGCGGCAGATTATGTTGAAACACGAATCTCCCTCGATCAGCAGCTAATCAGTCAGCCCGCAGCGACTTATTTCATGCGGGCATCGCGTTCACATTTCAGGGAAGGGATAATCCAGGGAGCGTTGCTTGTTGTGGATGCGTCACTTACTGCCTGCGATGGTTCACTGCTGATATGTGCAATCGACGGGGAATTCAGGATCAAGCGATATAGAACTCACCCTCAGCCCCACTTGGTTAATCTGGAGAACGGGAGAAGAGAGGCGCTGCCAGTAGATGATGACGGCTACAGTTCTGCACCCGCTATATTCGGGGTTATCACGTACATCATTAATGATGCCAGGAATGCGGAGTTTGATGACTGCCCGGTGATGTGAGCACATCACTGTTAAGTGAAGTATGAAGTGTGGTTACGTGGTTGAGGTTAATTATCATTTCTGTCTGGATTGTTAGACAAACCAATCCCTACTTTTACCGCAGCGAACAACATGATGCACAGAGTGGTAATCACGGCAAATACCAATGAGAGACTAGTAATCATAGGGCTTCTTAATGTCAGATGAATTCTATTGTCAGACAACTGTATAGAGAAAAGGTTCCTGGCAATTATCGTGCTTGCTACTCAAGAGGATATTACAATCCGATAGATCGTAGTTGGCTGGTGATCTGTCGATAGTTTCACCCCAATAATTCCCCGGAGTTTCCCCGTACAGAAAACAGACATAAAAAAACCAGCCGTAACAGGCTGGTTCTTAAAGGATTTTTGGTCGGCACGAGAGGATTTGAACCTCCGACCCCCGACACCCCATGACGGTGCGCAACCATTTCAATGGCAGCTATGTGCCAGGAGCGGACGTTATGAAAAGAGTAATGAGTAATTTCGAGTAGTGGCATTAGTACTCAAATGAAGCACCAGTCATAGCTTTTAAAAACTTACAAAGGTCATCCCCTGCATCCTCAATAGTATGAAAACTAACAGAGTCTACACATCCCGATTCACGCTCATTAAGACGCGCAATGAATAGCGGTGTTGGATCTTGTCCTGTTAGGCTTCTGAACCTGACAGCATCAACACGCCAGCGATACATTTCTCCATATCGCTGTACTCCCCTGATGCCTGTACTGGTGTTTTTCGTGGCTTTAATAGAAATTGGCATAACAGATTACCTATGAGCTGAAATGACAGCCATGGCTGCATAGTTGTCGTAGAATTTTACAGAAACTACTTAATCGCTACAGCTTTAATAACCATATTTATTGTCGCTAGCTGCTGTGATTTCATTCCACAGGAAATGGCCGCCCCTCGCTCAAAGCAGACGTTTTTCCTGCCGCATCGTACATTAACGCATAGTTTGTATTAACTCTGGTCATTGATTTTTCACATTCCCAACTGCACGCGTCACGGCATGCCATATAAATTTATCAGCCGGTACGGAACCATCGGCCGCAATTTCCGCAGCTTCTTTCCCTCCAACGTCCTGCCTCATCCATTCGCGAGCAGCATCTGGTGACAGTACCAGTGGCCGCCTGTCGTGAATATCTACCAGTCCTTTGTCTGCAGCAACCGTCACTATCAGGAATCCTTCTGCTTCATCTCCACGTTCGAATGGTGTGCTGCCGATTGCCGCCATGAATATCGGCTGGCCATCGGCTCGATGAATGAAGTAGGGCTGCTTTTTGTCACCTTCCTTTTTCCATTCATACCAGCCATCAGCAAAGCAAATTGCACGACCATGCTGCCAGAGTGGTTTAAACATTCTGCTGGTGGCCGCAGTTTCAGACCGTGCGTTAATGAGCGGCGGTTTATCCCACCAACCGGGGGCATATCCCCAGATAACTGGATCAAGATGCAACTGCTCATCACGTTCGCTAAGAAGCAGAACTTTTGTTCCTGGCGCTACGTTGAATCTTCCGATGGGTTCTGGATCGTATGGAATGTCGCGTTCTGATTCATCAGCGAGAAAGGCGAGGTAGTCTTCACGCGTCATTGACTGTGAAAAACGTCCACACATAGATACCTCCAGTCTTAAGACTGAAAGTATAGGCACTCAATGAATATCTGAGAAGCTAGAGCAATGACGTTTATGGGGCATGCTCGACGGAATTATATAGCTGATTTGTTCTGGAACATGGATGGTTCCTGGTGTTAGCTAAATTCAGTCATGGGGCATGGATGGGGCAAAAGTGGTCTGTGAAGTTCGTTAAAGTTCATTAACTCTGACTTTCATCGATCTCGCTCATCCCTTGTTTTATGCGCTCCTGGACGATCTTTATCGATTTTAAAAACTATGAGTACATATTATGAAAATGTAGCAAAAAGGGTGTTTGTGCCTGAAAAGATGAACATTCTGCGTAGCGCGATTTACGCAACAGGAATAGACTGAAGCCGAGACTCTATTAAAGATGCTAAAGGTTTTTTTATGACACAACAGCCACAAGCCAAATACCGTCACGACTATCGTGCGCCGGATTACCAGATTACTGATATTGACTTGACCTTTGACCTGGATGCTGAAAAAACCGTGGTCACCGCAGTGAGCCAGGCTGTCCGTCATGGCGCGTCCGATGTGCCCCTGCGCCTGAATGGCGAAGATCTGACCCTGGTGTCGATCCACGTGAACGACGAGCCGTGGACAGAGTATAAAGAAGAAGAGGGCGCTCTGGTCATTAGTCAGTTGCCGGAACGTTTTACGCTGCGTATCGTGAATGAAATTAGCCCGGCGGCCAATACCGCGCTGGAAGGGCTGTACAAGTCTGGCGACGCGCTGTGCACCCAGTGTGAAGCGGAAGGTTTCCGCCATATTACCTGGTATCTCGACAGACCTGATGTCCTGGCGCGTTTTACCACCAAAATTATCGCCGATAAAACCCAATATCCGTTCCTGCTCTCCAACGGTAACCGTGTGGCGCAGGGCGAACTGGAAAATGGTCGTCACTGGGTACAGTGGCAGGATCCGTTCCCGAAACCGTGCTATTTGTTTGCGCTGGTGGCCGGTGATTTTGACGTCCTGCGCGACACTTTTACTACCCGTTCCGGGCGTGAAGTGGCGCTGGAACTTTACGTCGATCGCGGTAATCTGGATCGCGCGCCGTGGGCGATGACCTCGCTAAAAAACTCCATGAAATGGGATGAAGAGCGCTTTGGCCTCGAGTATGACCTCGACATCTATATGATTGTCGCCGTGGATTTCTTCAACATGGGCGCGATGGAGAATAAAGGTCTGAACATCTTTAACTCCAAATATGTGCTGGCACGTACCGATACCGCCACTGATAAAGACTACCTCGATATTGAGCGCGTTATCGGTCATGAGTATTTTCACAACTGGACCGGCAACCGTGTGACCTGCCGTGACTGGTTCCAGTTGAGCCTGAAAGAAGGCTTAACCGTGTTCCGCGATCAAGAGTTCAGTTCCGATCTCGGCTCACGCGCGGTAAACCGCATCAGCAATGTGCGCACCATGCGTGGTCTGCAGTTTGCTGAAGATGCCAGCCCGATGGCGCATCCTATCCGTCCGGATATGGTCATTGAAATGAACAACTTCTATACCCTGACCGTGTATGAAAAGGGCGCTGAAGTGATTCGTATGATCCACACCCTGCTCGGTGAGGCTAACTTCCAGAAAGGGATGCAATTGTACTTTGAGCGTCATGACGGCAGTGCTGCAACCTGTGATGATTTCGTGCAGGCGATGGAAGATGCTTCTAACGTTGATCTCTCCCATTTCCGCCGCTGGTACAGTCAGTCCGGTACGCCGATTCTGACCGTGCGTGATGACTACAATCCGTCAACTGAGCAGTACACGCTGACGATCAGCCAGCGCACGCCGGCCACGCCGGATCAGGCCGAAAAACAGCCGCTGCATATTCCTTTCGCCCTCGAGTTGTATGACAACGAAGGGAAAGTGATCCCGCTACAAAAAGGCGGGCACCCGGTGAATTCTGTACTCAACGTCACCCAGGCAGAGCAGACGTTTGTCTTTGATAACGTCTACTTCCAGCCGGTTCCGGCGCTGCTGTGCGAATTCTCCGCGCCGGTAAAACTGGAATACAAATGGAGCGATCAGCAGCTGACCTTCCTGATGCGTCATGCGCGTAACGATTTCTCTCGTTGGGACGCGGCGCAAAGCCTGCTGGCGACCTATATTAAGCTTAACGTTGCCCGTCATCAGCAGGGACAACCGCTGTCGCTGCCGGTACACGTGGCTGATGCATTCCGCGCAATTTTACTGGATGAGAAAATCGATCCGGCGCTGGCGGCAGAGATCCTGACGCTGCCTTCAGTAAATGAAATAGCTGAACTGTTCGACATCATCGATCCGGTGGCGATAACCGAAGTACGCGAAGCATTAACCCGCACGCTGGCGGTCGAACTGGCAGATGAATTCCTCGCCATCTATAACGCTAACCATCTTGATGAGTACCGCGTTGAGCATGCCGATATTGGCAAGCGTACGCTGCGTAACGCCTGCCTGCGTTTCCTGGCCTTTGGCGAAACCCATCTGGCTGACACGCTGGTAAGCAAGCAGTATCGTGAAGCGAACAATATGACCGATGCGCTGGCGGCGCTATCCGCGGCAGTAGCGGCGCAGCTGCCATGTCGCGACGCGCTAATGCAAGAGTATGATGATAAGTGGCATCATGACGGTCTGGTGATGGACAAATGGTTTATCCTGCAATCCACCAGCCCGGCGAAAAACGTGCTGGAAACCGTACGCGGCCTGCTGAAGCATCGCTCTTTCAGTATGAGTAACCCGAACCGAATCCGTTCGCTGATCGGTGCCTTTGCAGGTAGCAACCCGGCGGCATTCCATGCGGAAGATGGTAGTGGATATCAGTTCCTGGTCGACATGTTGACTGAGCTTAATAGTCGTAACCCGCAGGTGGCGTCACGTCTGATTGAGCCGCTGATTCGCTTAAAACGTTATGATGCAAAACGTCAGGCGAAAATGCGTGCGGCGCTGGAACAGCTGAAAGGTCTGGAGAATCTCTCAGGCGATCTGTTCGAGAAGATCTCTAAAGCGTTAGCCTGATAATATTGCCGGATGGGTCCGGCCTACCATTCACGCGTAGGCCGGATAAGCGGTAGCGCCATCCGGCATTTTTAACCCTGCTTGCGTAACTGAACTTCATTGTCGCCACGCTGCATAACCCGGTTCAACACTTCCGCTTCCAGATCGGCTAACCGTCCCGATCCCAAACGGCGGGGGCGCTGAATATCCACCGTAAGATCCAGTCCGATTTTTCCGTCCTCAATCAGCAACACGCGATCGGCCATTGCCACCGCTTCACTGACGTCATGAGTGACCAGCAGTACGGTAAAGCCGTGCTCTTGCCATAAAGAGACGATCAGATCCTGCATTTCAAGGCGGGTTAGGGCATCCAGAGCGCCGAGGGGTTCATCCAGCAGCAGCAAACCGGGGCGATGAATTAATGCCCGTGCCAGGGCTACACGCTGTTTTTGTCCACCGGATAGCGCAGCCGGCCATTCGTGAGCACGACTCTCCAGCCCAACGGCGGCCAGCGCATCTCGGGCCGCATCGCGCCACTGACCTTTCAGACCCAGGCCCACATTATCGATAACCGTCTTCCATGGCAGCAGACGCGCATCCTGGAACATCATACGCGTATCATCCTGAATTTCCGCCAGTGGGGTGGTTCCGGCAAGTAATGCGCCTGAGGTCGGCGATTCCAGCCCTGCCAGCAGACGCAGCAACGTACTTTTACCACCGCCGCTGCGGCCAACCACGGCAACAAACTGTCCGGCCGGAATATGCAAATCTAATTGATTGAGCACTGTATTGACGGCGTATTGTTTTGTCACGGCGCTCAGCAACAGCGGTGTACCCTGGTTCAGGCGAGCGGTATTCATACGGTAGCCTCCTTTACATGATAAGCCGGATGCCAGCGTAGCCAGACTCGCTCCAGCAGTTGGGCGCTGACGTCGGCAAGTTTGCCGAGCAGGGCGTAGAGAATAATGGCCACCACGACCACATCGGTTTGCAGAAATTCGCGGGCGTTCATCGCCAGGTAACCAATACCGGCATTGGCAGAAATGGTTTCCGCCACAATCAGCGTCAGCCACATCAGCCCGAGAGCAAAACGCACGCCGACCATAATCGAGGGCAGGGCGCCGGGGAGGATCACATGAACAAACAGTGAAAAGCCGGATAATCCATAGCTGCGCGCCATTTCTACCAGTGCACGATCGATACTACGAATCCCATGCCAGGTGTTGATGTAAATTGGGAACAGCGTGCCCAACGCCACGAGAAAGATCTTGGCGGATTCATCAATGCCGAACCACAAAATCACCAGCGGGATCAGCGCCAGATGCGGTACGTTACGCAGCATCTGCACCGAGGTATCAAGCAGGCGTTCTCCCCAACGCGAAAGACCGCTGATAAGTCCCAGTGTCAGGCCAATCGATCCACCGATGGAGAATCCGATCAACGCGCGCCAGGAACTGATGGCCAGATGCTGCCAAAGCTCGCCACTGGCGGAAAGCGTCCAGAAGGCTTCGACAACGCCCTCCGGTGAGGGCAGGATGCGGGTGGACAGCCAGCCCATTGATGATGCGAGCTGCCAGAGCGCCACCAGACCTACCGGTAAAAACCAGGGCGCGAGGCGTAATAACCACCTGTTTTTCGGCGTTGCCATTTGCAGCTCCTTAGCTTTGCGCGACTTTGCCCGGGATAAATTCGTTTGCCACCGCTTCGCCTTGTTGTTGCAGGTGTTGCGGCTGCGGAATTTCCGGTATAGCAACATCCAGATGCGGAAACAGCAGCTCGCCAACCTTGTATGCCTCTTCCAAATGTGGGTATCCGGACAACACAAAGCTGTCGATTCCCAGCGCGGCATACTCGTTGATACGCGCCGCGACAGTCGGACCATCTCCGACCAGCGCGGTACCCGCGCCACCGCGTACCAGTCCAACGCCTGCCCACAGGTTCGGACTAATTTCCAATTTGTCGCGTTTACCATTGTGCAGTGCAGCCATTCGCTGCTGACCAACCGAATCCGTTCTTGAGAAGGCGTCCTGGGCTTTGGCAATGGTGTCGTCATCCAGGTGGGCTATCAGACGATCCGCTGCCTGCCACGCCTCGTGGGTTGTCTCCCGTACGATCACATGCAGACGAATACCAAAGCGGATCTTGCGCCCGAGCGCCGCTGCTTTGGCCCGCACCTGTTCAATCTTCGCTTTCACCTGTTCCGGCGGCTCGCCCCAGGTCAGATAGAGATCAACCTGCTCGGCAGCAAGGTCTTGTGCGACATCAGACGAGCCGCCGAAATAAAGCGGTGGCCGGGGTTGTTGTACGGGAGGGAAAAGCAGCTTCGCGCCGCGGACATGAATATGTTTGCCGTTGAAATCCACCGTTTCACCTTGCAGCAAGCGCCGCCAGACCTGAGTAAATTCAGCAGAGGCTTCATATCGTTCTGTGTGATCGAGGAACACGCCGTCACCTGCCAGCTCCTGTGGATCGCTGCCGGTCACCAGGTTAAATAACGCCCGGCCATTTGAGAGTCTGTCGAGCGTCGCAGCCTGACGTGCGGCAACCGTTGGCGAGGTGACGCTTGGGCGCAGCGCGACCAGAAACTTTAATCTCTGGGTGACCGGGATCATCGAAGCGGCGACCAGCCAGGCATCTTCGCAAGAGCGACCGGTTGGGATCAGGACGCCGGTAAATCCAAGACGATCGGCCGTTTGCGCGATTAGTTGCAGATAACTGTGATCGACCGGGCGCGAACCTTCTTCCGTTCCAAGATAATGACCGTCACCGTGGGTGGGTAAAAACCAGAACATATTCAGACTCATAATTTTTCTCCTGCCTGCTGAGTGGGTTGCCAGATACGCTGGCGAATATCGATTTTTTTCGGCACCAAACGGTTGTCATAAAACAGATCGGCGGTTTGTTGTTGCAGGGCAGCAACGGAGGCGTTGACTGGCACAATGGTGGTTGGCGGACGGTGATCCAGATAAGACGCAATCACCGGTTCGGGCAGCCCCATGGTTTTGGCCAGCAGGGTAATGCTTTGCTGGCGCTGGTTGAGCGTTAACGCATCGGCCTGGCTAAAGGTATCCAGTACGCCAAGTACAAAAGCGCTATTTTTCTCGGCATAAGGACGGGCGGCGAGATAAAACGAACCGGTTTGCTTGAGGTCTGAGCCGTCCTTCAGTACGCGTACATCACCTTGCAGTAACGCGGCGGAATAATAGGGATCCCAGATAGCCCACGCATCAACGTTCCCTTGCTGAAAGGCCGCTCGCGCATCGGCGGGAGTCAGATACGTCGGTTGAATATCGGTAAATTTCAGTCCGGCCTGTTGCAGCGCCCGGAGCAGTAAATTGTGAGCGCTGGAGCCTTTCTGGAAGGCGACTTTATGTCCTTTAAGCTGCGCGACGCTCTGGATCGGGCTATTTTTTGGCACCAGAATCACTTCGGCTTTCGGTTTGGGCGGCTCGACGCCCACGTAAACCAGATCGGCCCCGGCTGCCTGGGCGAAAATCGGCGGAATGTCACCGGTACTGCCGAGATCGATACTGCCGATATTGAGCGCTTCCAGCATTTGCGGTCCAGCCGGGAATTCGACCCACGAGATTTTAGTCTGCGGATAGCGTTTCTCGAGTAGCTGATGGCTTTTGGCCAGCACCATACTGACGCTTCCTTTCTGGTAACCAATACGCAGAGCATCGGGGGCCGATTCTGCGGCATGCCCCAGAGTTGACAGCGACAACAACCCGGTCAGTGCCAGCCATGACGTGTGACGCCTGAGAAAATCAAGCATGAGCGGCACCTCGCAGGGTGTTCAGTTGAGGAAGTTGGACATCGCGACGATGCAACGCCAGCCAGAAGGTATCGAGCGCACTGTCCAGACGCTGCTGAAGGTTGGGCGTAAACTGAGGTTTATGTTGATAATCAATTACCTGTGAATCATCAGCAAACACACCGTGCAGGATCTCCTGGGCCTTTAATGCGCTCAGTACCGGTTTCAGCGCGTAATCGACGGCAAGTAAATGCGCCACGCTGCCGCCGGTCGCCAGCGGCAAAACCACTTTCCCTTCCAGCGCCCGCTCGGGGAGTAGATCGAGCAGGGTTTTCAGGGCGCCAGAGTAAGCGGCTTTATAGACTGGTGTTGCGACAATCAGCCCGTCTGCATCCTGCAATTGTTCGATAAATGTGTTCAGCGCTGGACTGTCGAAACGAGCATAGATCAGGTCTTCCGGGGAAAAATTGTGTAGGTTCCAGTGAAAGACTTCGACATCCTGACCGTGAAGTTTTTCTCGGGCATATTCCAGTAACGCACTGGATCGAGAGGGAAAGCGAGGGCTCCCCGCCAGAGTGATGACGCGCATAATTTCATTCTCCCCTTATAACTAATTGTTTGCTTTTGGTTAACATCGATAACAATTTGAGCAGTCTGGCAGAGAGATTTTGTTTATCGAAATGATTTATACGGCATAGAAAAGTTGGAAATTGAATAAAAAGGCAGAGGCAAGGAAAACGATTGCTATTTATTGCCGCAGGTCAATTCCCTTTTTGCTCGCGATAGCACATAATACGCCCCCGGTTTGCACACCGGGAATCCAGGAGAGTTCATGTACTACCCCTTCGTTCGTAAAGCCCTTTTTCAGCTCGATCCAGAGCGCGCTCATGAATTGACATTCCAGCAATTACGTCGCATTACCGGCACACCGCTTGAAGCGCTTGTGCGCCAGAAAGTACCGGCAAAACCGGTTACCTGTATGGGGTTGACGTTTAAAAATCCGCTCGGACTTGCTGCCGGACTGGATAAAGACGGGGAGTGCATTGATGCGCTCGGCGCGATGGGATTTGGTTCCATTGAGATTGGTACCGTGACGCCACGCCCTCAGCCGGGTAACGATAAACCGCGTCTGTTCCGTCTGGTCGATGCAGAAGGTCTGATCAACCGCATGGGGTTTAATAACCACGGGGTTGATAACCTGGTTGAGAACGTTAAAAAATCGCATTTTGACGGTATTCTGGGTATTAATATTGGTAAGAACAAAGATACCCCAGTAGAGAACGGCAAAGATGACTATCTGATTTGTATGGAAAAAGTCTATGCTTATGCTGGTTATATCGCGATTAATATCTCTTCACCGAATACGCCGGGATTACGTACGCTGCAATACGGCGAAGCGCTGGACGATCTCCTGACGGCAATTAAAAATAAGCAAAACGATCTGCAAGCGATCCACCATAAATATGTTCCGGTGGCGGTAAAGATCGCGCCGGATCTTTCTGTGGAAGAACTGATCCAGGTCGCCGATAGTTTAGTTCGTCATAATATTGATGGCGTAATTGCGACTAACACCACCCTCGATCGTTCTCTTGTTCAGGGAATGAAAAATTGCGATCAAATGGGTGGTCTGAGCGGTCGACCGTTACAATTAAAAAGTACAGAAATTATTCGCCAGTTGTCTCAGGAATTAAAAGGTCAGCTGCCGATTATTGGCGTTGGTGGTATCGACTCGGTGATTGCTGCACGTGAGAAAATAGCTGCTGGTGCAACCCTCGTACAGATTTATTCGGGCTTTATTTTTAAAGGTCCGCCGTTGATAAAAGAAATCGTCAGCAATATCTGAATGCTACCTTAATCACAAACCAGGGCTTTATTTCTAGCCCTGGTTGTTTTATATTCCTTTACTGTTGCTTATTTAAACATTCTGAGCTTTTATTATTAGGGCAATAAACGAAGCGGCAAAAGGATACTGTCGTAACGGTGATGATTAAGGAAAGGAGAGAAACTGATGCGAATTAAACCCGACGATAACTGGCGCTGGTATTATGATGAAGAGCACGATCGTATGATGCTCGATTTAGCCAATGGCATGTTATTCCGTTCGCGTTTTGCTCGTAAAATGCTCACTCCTGATGCATTTTCTCCGTCTGGTTTTTGTGTTGATGACGCCGCGCTTTATTTTTCCTTTGAAGAAAAATGTCGCTACCTGGATTTAGCCAAAGAACAAAAAGCGGAACTGGTGCTTAATGCGCTGGTGGCGATTCGTTATCTCAAACCGCAAATGCCAAAAAGCTGGCACTTTGTCGCACACGGTATTAACTGGTCGCCGGTCGTGGGTGACGCAGCCTGTGTTGATTTAAGCGATACCGATGAACAGGTAAACCTGTTAGTGGTTGAGCCGGGTGAAAACGCCGCGCTTTGCCTGCTTGCGCAACCTGGCGTGGTTATCGCCGGGCGTACGATGCAGCTTGGCGATGCGATTAAAATAATGAATGACAGACTGAAACCGCAGGCCATTGTTGACAGTTTCAGCCTTGAGCAGGCGGTTTAGCTCTCCAGTCTGATTGCCGTTTTGGGAACACAGCTACAGCACAGAATCGTTCCGTCGTCCCCCATCGCTGATTTCTTCAACGGGCTAACTTCACCTTCTACCAGTCGAATTCGACAGCATCCGCAAATGCCTGCCCGGCATGAATAGGGAACCCGGATACCCTGGTTCTCCAACTGCTCAAGCAATACCTGCTGATTATTTCCGCGAAAGGTCTGTCCCTGCCAGTCAATAAGCACCGTGGCATCAGGTTGTTGTTCGGGTGTAGTTTCGTCTGATTCAGCCGCGCTGTACGCTCTGGCGGGGCCGGTTGCCAAAATTTCTACCTCATCGCCGACGCGAATAACGCCACTGTTACGCGCGATAAGATTCTGACCGAAATCGACATCGCCGTTATCTATCGCAGTACGGAAGGTTTGCAATGTGGCAAGCGGTTCACCGGATGGATGTTTCTGGCCTTTTTCCGGGCTAACTGTCGTGAAAATACAGCGGCTACAGGGTTTTGCTACATCAAAAATGACGTCGCCAATACGAATCACTTTCCAGGTATCTTCTTCCCAGGCACCAGCTCCCGAAACCACTATATTGGGGCGAAACTGTTCCATTTTGACGCTTGCCGGACAGCGCTGTTGCAGATCGCGCAGGGATGCTTCGTTGGTCAGCAGATAGGGATAACCATCAGCGAAGGATAAAGGAACATCAACATGGCGTTTTACACGGCGCGTCAGCTGCGGGCCGACCCAGCGTAACTGCACTTCACGGGAGAAAAAGCCGCTAAGCCACTGGTTGATAGCCGCTGGCGCAACACGCGCGGTAAAATGGTTTCCCCATACTTCTGTTGGTGCATCCTGAGGAGCGAAATCGGCAAATCGTACGAGCGCACTGCTGCCGTCTGGCGCCGTAAGATGCAGCCCATCGTGGAATGGGGAAGGCGTAAAACGGACCATTTGTGGGAACTGGCGGGCGGTTATGAATGTTCCGTCAGGTTCAGTGATCATAAATATGCGATCAAAGGCGAGACCGCTAATATCTGCCAGGGCATGCGTAAGCCCAATGCCGCGCATTGATTTAACCGGATGAATAAAAAGTCGGGTTAACGTGACCACTGTACAGCCCCTCGAATGAAAATAAGCCTTCAACTTTATGACATACAGCCCATATTAGCTATAATGCGCAGCAATTTTCTCGGAGTAAAAGTGACATTATGAATTCTCTGTTTGCCAGTACGGCCCGCGGGCTGGAAGAGCTGTTAAAAACTGAACTGGAAAACCTCGGCGCGCTGGAGTGTCAGGTCGTTCAGGGTGGGGTCCATTTTAAGGGCGACACGCGGCTTGTTTACCAGAGCCTGATGTGGAGCCGCCTGGCCTCGCGCATTATCCTGCCGATGGGAGAGTGCAAGGTCTACAGCGATCTTGATCTGTACCTCGGCGTTCAGGCAATCGACTGGACAGAGATATTTAACCCTGGTGCTACGTTTGCCGTCCATTTTAGCGGACTGAACGAGACCATTCGTAACAGCCAGTACGGCGCGCTGAAGGTCAAGGATGCGATTGTCGATGCCTTTACCCGCAAAAATATGCCGCGTCCGAATGTGGATCGTGAATCTCCGGATCTGCGCATCAACGTCTGGTTGAACAAAGATACTGCCAGCATTGCGCTCGATCTGAGCGGTGACGGTTTGCATCAGCGTGGCTATCGCGATCGCGCGGGTCAGGCACCGATTAAAGAGACGCTGGCCGCGGCAATTGTTATGCGTTCTGGCTGGCAGCCGGGAACCCCGTTACTCGATCCGATGTGTGGTTCCGGCACGCTGCTGATTGAAGCGGCAATGTGGGCGACCGATCGCGCGCCGGGTCTGCACCGTGGATACTGGGGCTTCAGCGGTTGGGCGCAACACGACGAAGCCGTCTGGCAAGAAGTTAAAGCCGAAGCGCAGGTGCGTGCGCGTAAGGGACTGGCTGACTATACCTCGCATTTTTATGGATCCGATAGCGATGCGCGCGTGATTGAAAAAGCGCGTAGTAATGCTCGCCGCGCCGGTATCGCCGATCTGATGACGTTTGACGTGAAAGATGTCGCCAAATTGAGCAATCCGCTGCCGAAAGGACCCTATGGGACAGTTATCAGTAACCCGCCTTACGGCGAACGTCTGGATAGCGAACCGGCGCTGATTGCCCTGCACAGCCTGCTGGGCCGTACGATGAAAAACCAGTTTGGCGGCTGGAATTTGTCGCTGTTCAGCGCCTCGCCGGATCTGCTCAGCAGCCTGCAATTACGTGCCGACAAGCAGTTCAAAGCGAAAAACGGGCCGCTGGATTGTGTGCAGAAGAATTATCACGTCGCAGAGACCACTGCGGACAGCAAGCCTGCTACGGTAGCGGAAGATTATGCCAACCGCCTGCGCAAGAATATTAAGAAGCTGGAAAAATGGGCGCGTCAGGAAGGCATTGAATGCTATCGCCTGTATGACGCTGACCTGCCGGAATACAACGTTGCAGTAGATCGTTACGGTGATTGGGTCGTGGTTCAGGAATACGCCCCGCCGAAGACGGTTGATGCGCAAAAAGCACGTCAACGCCTGTTCGACATCATTGCCGCCACGCTGTCAGTACTGGAAATCGCGCCAAACAAACTGGTGCTGAAAACCCGTGAGCGACAGAAAGGCAAGAATCAGTATCAGAAGATGAATGAGAAGGGTGAATTCATTGAGGTAAGCGAGTACAACGCGCGCCTGTGGGTGAACCTGACTGACTACCTTGATACGGGTTTATTCCTCGACCACCGTATTGCGCGCCGCATGCTGGGGCAGATGAGTAAAGGTAAGGACTTCCTCAACCTGTTTTCCTATACCGGAAGCGCTAGCGTACATGCAGGATTGGGCGGTGCGCGTAGTACTACGACGGTCGATATGTCGCGTACCTATCTGGAATGGGCGGAACGCAACTTGCGTCTGAACGGCCTGAGCGGTCGCGCTCACCGTTTAATTCAGGCCGATTGCCTGGGCTGGCTGCGTGATGCGAATGAACAGTTTGATCTGATTTTCATCGATCCGCCGACGTTCTCTAACTCAAAACGTATGGAAGATTCGTTTGATGTGCAGCGCGATCATCTGGCGCTGATGAAAGATCTGAAACGTCTGTTGCGTAAAGACGGCACGATCATGTTCTCCAACAACAAACGTGGGTTCCGTATGGATCTCGACGGTTTGGCTGAACTGGAATTGAAAGCACAAGAAATTACCCAAAAAACGCTTTCCCAGGATTTTGCCCGTAACCGTCAGATCCACAATTGCTGGCTGATTACCGCAGCCTGAAAGGATAAATAAATGTCATTGATCAGTATGCATGGTGCATGGCTGTCGTTCAGCGATGCGCCGCTTCTTGATAATGCAGAACTGCATATCGAAGATAACGAACGCGTCTGTCTGGTTGGCCGTAACGGCGCAGGTAAATCGACGCTGATGAAGATCCTGAACCGTGAGCAGGGGCTTGACGACGGGCGTATCATTTATGAGCAGGATCTGGTTGTGGCGCGTCTGCAACAGGATCCGCCGCGTAATGTTGAGGGCAGCGTGTATGATTTCGTTGCCGAGGGTATCGAAGAGCAGGCCGAGTATCTCAAGCGTTATCACGATATTTCGCGTCTGGTGATGACTGATCCGAGCGACAGAAATCTGAATGAGATGGCGCGGGTTCAGGAAATGCTCGATCATCACAATCTGTGGCAGCTCGAAAGCCGTATTAATGAAGTGCTGGAGCAGTTGGGGCTGGATCCAAACGCCGCACTTTCTTCGCTTTCAGGCGGTTGGCTGCGTAAAGCGGCGCTGGGCCGCGCGTTAGTGAGTAATCCGCGTGTACTGCTGCTGGATGAACCAACGAACCACCTGGATATTGAAACCATCGACTGGCTGGAAGGGTTCCTGAAATCCTTCAATGGGACAATCATCTTCATTTCCCATGACCGTTCATTTATACGCAATATGGCGACACGTATCGTCGACCTCGATCGTGGCAAGCTGGTGACTTATCCGGGGAATTACGATCAGTATCTGCTGGAGAAAGAAGAAGCGCTGCGCGTAGAAGAGTTACAAAATGCAGAGTTTGACCGCAAGCTGGCGCAGGAAGAGGTCTGGATCCGTCAGGGGATCAAAGCGCGCCGTACCCGCAACGAAGGCCGCGTGCGCGCACTGAAAGCCATGCGTCGCGAGCGTGGCGAACGCCGCGAAGTGATGGGCACGGCGAAGATGCAGGTCGAAGAGGCGAGCCGTTCAGGCAAGATTGTTTTCGAAATGGAGAACGTGGATTACCAGGTTGATGGAAAGCAGCTGGTAAAAGATTTCTCCGCACAGGTACAACGTAGCGACAAAATTGCGCTAATCGGACCGAACGGCTGCGGCAAAACAACGCTGCTGAAGTTGATGTTAGGCCAGCTTCAGGCTGACAGTGGACGCATTCACGTCGGCACCAAGCTGGAAGTGGCCTATTTCGATCAGCACCGCGCCGAACTGGATCCAGATAAAACCGTGATGGACAACCTGGCTGAAGGTAAGCAAGAGGTGATGGTTAACGGTAAACCTCGCCATGTGCTGGGTTATCTGCAGGATTTCCTGTTCCATCCGAAACGCGCGATGACGCCAGTGCGTGCGCTTTCTGGTGGGGAACGAAATCGCCTGCTGTTGGCGCGTCTTTTTCTGAAACCCAGCAATCTTTTGATTCTCGATGAACCAACGAACGATCTTGACGTCGAAACGCTGGAACTGCTTGAAGAACTAATTGATAGCTATCAGGGGACTGTACTGCTGGTAAGCCACGACCGTCAGTTTGTGGATAATACTGTAACTGAATGCTGGATCTTCGAAGGCGGCGGTAAAATTGGTCGTTATGTCGGTGGTTATCATGATGCGCGCAGCCAGCAATCTCAGTATGTGGCGTTTAAACAACCGGTCACGAAAAAAACAGAGGAAGCCGTTGCTCCTAAAGCAGAAATTGTCAAACGTGGCACGAGCAAACTAAGCTATAAACTGCAGCGCGAACTCGAGCAACTCCCCGCGCAGCTTGAAGAACTGGAAGCTAAACTGGAAAGGCTACAAGCGCAGGTTGCTGACGCCGCTTTTTTCAGTCAGCCACATGAGCAAACACAACAGGTATTAGCTAGTCTGAACGAAGCGGAACAAGAACTTGAGCAAGCCTTTGAGCGCTGGGAGTATCTTGAGTCTTTGAAGAACGGCGCATAATTTAAAGGAGCACATATGTGCGAACATCACCATGCCGCGAAGCATATTTTGTGCTCGCAGTGTGACATGCTGGTGGCGTTACCTCGCCTTGAGCATGGTCAGAAAGCGGCATGTCCACGATGTGGCACTACGTTAACGGTGGAGTGGGACGCGCCGCGGCAGCGTCCTACCGCCTATGTTTTAGCAGCATTATTCATGCTGCTTCTGTCAAACCTCTTCCCCTTTGTGAATATGAACGTTGCAGGGGTGAGCAGCGAAGTCACGTTGCTGGAGATCCCCAGCGTTCTCTTTTCTGAAGACTACGCCAGTCTCGGCACCTTCTTTTTATTATTCGTGCAGTTGGTCCCCGCGTTTTGCCTGCTGACTATCCTGCTGCTGGTGAATCGGGTGCAGATGCCCGCAAGACTTAAGGCGGGTCTTGCACGCGTCCTGTTCCAGTTAAAAAGCTGGGGGATGGCGGAAATCTTCCTCGCCGGCGTGCTGGTCAGCTTCGTTAAGCTCATGGCTTACGGCGATATCGGCGTGGGCAGCAGCTTTATTCCGTGGTGCTTCTTTTGCGTTTTGCAACTGCGCGCATTCCAGTGCGTTGACCGTCGCTGGCTGTGGGATGATATTGCGCCAATGCCAGTGATTAAGCAGGAGTTAAAACCTGGTGTGCCCGGCATTCGACAGGGACTGCGTTCCTGCTCTTGCTGCACTGCGATACTTCCCGCTAATGAACGGGTGTGCCCGCGCTGCCAGACGAAAGGCCATGTGCGGCGTAAAAACAGTCTGCAATGGACGTTGGCATTACTGTTTACGTCAATCATGCTTTATCTTCCTGCCAATATTTTGCCGATTATGATTACCGATCTGCTCGGGTCAAAGCTGCCATCAACGATACTTGAGGGGGTGGTTTTAATCTGGAGCGAAGGCTCTTATCCGGTGGCTGCGGTTATTTTTATCGCCAGTATTATGGTGCCGACGTTGAAAATGATCGCCATTGCCTGGCTATGCTGGGATGCCAAAGGGCACGGCAAACGCGACAGCGAACGTATGCACCTGATTTATGAAGTTGTGGAATTTGTCGGTCGCTGGTCAATGATCGACGTCTTTGTGATTGCGGTACTCTCTGCGCTGGTGCGCATGGGAGGGTTAATGAACATTTATCCTGCAATGGGTGCTTTGATGTTTGCTTTAGTCGTCATTATGACAATGTTTTCAGCGATGACATTTGATCCGCGTCTGTCGTGGGATCGTGAACCAGAACCAGGCCATGAGGAGTCCTGACAGCATGGAATCTAAAAGTGGGGAAGCCAAAGTGCAAAAGGTAAAAAACTGGTCGCCCGTGTGGATATTCCCTATCGTCACTGCACTCATTGGCGCGTGGGTACTGTTTTATCACTACAGTCATCAGGGGCCACAGGTCACGCTTATTACCACCAATGCCGAAGGTATTGAAGGGGGCAAAACGACGATTAAAAGCCGCAGCGTGGATGTCGGTATCGTCGAGAGCGCAACCCTGACTGATGATTTGACCCATGTGGAGATTAAAGCGCGTCTTAACTCCGGAATGGAAAAGCTGCTGCATAAAGATTCTGTCTTTTGGGTGGTGAAGCCGCAGGTTGGACGTGAAGGTATCAGTGGACTCGGCACGCTATTGTCCGGGGCTTATATTGAACTGCAGCCTGGCAATAAAGGCAGTAAGCTGGAAAATTACCAACTGCTGGATTCACCGCCGTTGGCCCCGCCAGATGCAAAAGGGATCCGTGTGATTCTGGACAGCAAAAAAGCCGGTCAGTTGAGTCCAGGCGATCCGGTGCTTTTCCGCGGCTATCGTGTGGGCTCGGTTGAAACCAGCACATTTGATGCGCAAAAGCGTACGATCAGCTATCAGCTTTTCATCAATGCGCCTAACGATCGTCTGGTGACCAGCAATGTACGTTTCTGGAAAGACAGCGGGATCGCCGTAGATCTTACCTCAGCAGGTATGCGCGTAGAAATGGGTTCGCTCTCCACGCTGTTTGGCGGTGGTGTAAGTTTTGATGTGCCAGAAGGTTTAGAGCAGGGCGAGCCGGTCGCACAACAATCAGCGTTTAATCTTTATGACGATCAAAAAAGTATTCAGGATTCACTGTATACCGATCATATTGATTACCTGATGTTCTTTAAAGATTCGATTCGTGGCCTACAGCCTGGTGCACCGCTGGAATTCCGTGGCATCCGCTTGGGTACGGTGAGTAAAGTACCTTTCTTCTCACCGAATATGCGTCAGGTATTTAACAATGATTACCGCATTCCGGTGCTGGTGCGTATTGAACCAGAACGTCTGAAGGCGCAACTGGGAGAGGATACCGATGTTGGCGCTCATTTGGAGCAACTGCTTAAACGCGGATTACGAGGATCGCTCAAAACCGGGAACCTGGTAACCGGCGCGCTGTATGTCGATCTCGACTTCTACCCGAAAGAGCCGC
This sequence comes from Citrobacter sp. Cpo037, assembly GCF_030332945.1. NCBI lineage: Bacteria > Pseudomonadati > Pseudomonadota > Gammaproteobacteria > Enterobacterales > Enterobacteriaceae > Citrobacter > Citrobacter sp. Cpo037. The sequence continues at coordinate 212,005 of NZ_JAOWGW010000081.1, read as the reverse complement.
CGATTACTGGTGTGCGCGAATTTAATGGTTATCAAATTATTCCGACCGTGAGCGGTGGTCTGGCGCAGATCCAACAGCGTCTGATGGAAGCGTTGGATAAGATTAACAATCTGCCGCTGAACCCGATGATTGAGCAGGCAACTAATACGCTGTCGGAAAGCCAGCGCACAATGAAACATCTGCAAACTACGCTGGATAACATGAACAAGATCACGTCCAGTCAGTCGATGCAGGATCTGCCGGCGGATATGCAGAACACGCTGCGTGAACTAAATCGTAGTATGCAGGGTTTCCAGCCTGGTTCCGCGGCCTACAACAAGATGGTGGCGGATATGCAGCGTCTTGATCAGGTACTGCGTGAACTGCAACCGGTACTGAAAACGTTGAACGATAAGAGTAATGCGCTGGTATTTGAAGCGAAGGACAAAAAAGATCCAGAGCCGAAGAGGGCGAAACAATGAAAAAGTGGCTAGTGGTGATGATGGCGGTCTGGCTGACGTCATGCAGCTCCAGCGGAGAAAATAAAAGCTATTACCAGCTCCCTATCGCACAAGGCGGTGTGCAGAGCTCTGCCAATCAGGGAAACCGTCTGCTGTGGGTTGAACAGATTGCGGTACCTGATTATCTGGCCGGTAATGGGGTGGTTTACCAGACCAGCGATGTGCAATATGTGATAGCCAATAATAATCTCTGGGCCAGCCCATTAGATCAGCAATTGCGCAATACGCTGGTTGCGAACCTCAGTATGCAGTTGCCTGGCTGGGTTGTCGCTTCACAGCCGCTGGGAAGCACTCAGGACACGCTGAACGTTACCGTAACCGGCTTCCACGGTCGGTACGATGGTAAGGTTATCGTGAGCGGTGAATGGTTGCTGAATCATCAGGGACAACTGATCAAACGTCCATTCCACATCGAAGCTGTACAGACTAAAGACGGCTACGATGAGATGGTGAAGGTTCTTGCCAATGCCTGGAGTCAGGAAGCAATGGCCATTGCTCAAGAGCTGAAACGCATCCCTTAAGCTTAAATAATTGTAAATTATACCGCCCCTGGTTCATTGCCCGGGGCGGTTTTTTTTATTTTTTTAGCCGTGGAGATAGCTGTTCTGACTGACTATTTTTGTACAAATGATTTAGCGAGTAGCTCACAAATATGACACTGGCGTGAATTTTGCGCATTGACGAGCCTGATGTTTAGGGGTATTCGTTTAGTGTGATTGCACACTTAGTAATCACTGTTTTCTTTTCCACCAGACCCAAAAATGAGGGAAACGAGGCATGAAGAGACAAAAACGAGATCGCCTGGAACGGGCACATCAACGTGGATATCAGGCCGGCATTGCCGGACGCTCAAAAGAAATGTGTCCCTATCAGACGCTGAATCAGAGGTCATACTGGCTGGGAGGCTGGCGAGAAGCCATGGGGGATAGGGTTTTAATGGCCTGATTCTGTCTCTTTAGATAAAAGAAACCTCCGCAGAGCGGAGGTTTCGCCTTTTTGCACACCTGAAAAAACGGGGAAACGTTAATGTCTGGCTGCTTCGCAGTTCTGGATTAGAACGCGGAAGTGTCCTGGAACAGACCCACTTTCAGATCGTTTGCGGTATAGATCAGACGACCATCAACCAGCACTTCACCATCTGCCAGGCCCATGATCAGGCGACGGTTAACGATGCGTTTGAAGTGAATGCGGTAAGTGACTTTCTTCGCGGTCGGCAGAACCTGGCCGGTGAATTTAACTTCGCCTACGCCCAGCGCACGGCCTTTACCTTCGCCGCCCAGCCAGCCGAGATAGAATCCAACCAGTTGCCACATGGCGTCGAGACCCAGACAGCCCGGCATCACCGGATCGCCGATAAAGTGACAACCGAAGAACCACAGGTCCGGGTTGATATCCAGTTCAGCTTCAACATAACCTTTGTCAAAGTTGCCACCGGTTTCGGTCATCTTGATGACACGGTCCATCATCAGCATGCTTGGTGCTGGCAGTTGTGGCCCTTTAGCGCCAAACAGCTCACCGCGACCAGAGGCAAGAAGGTCTTCTTTCGTATAGGATTCGCGTTTATCTACCATGTTCTCTGTAAGCCTTATTTTATTGAAGCACGCAGGATAGCTAACACGTGTACGCTGAACAAGTCCGATCAGTTCGGAATAATCCAGTTCAGCCAACGTAGCGGCCATGGGAAACGGTGACGACCTTCCTGTTGCGTTGCCGTGGCAATACGCTCCTGAATGGTTTGCATCAGCGTTGTCTGGCCTTCGCCATCCCACACCAGATTTAACAACAGTGGCAGCGCATCAGTCACGTCGTCCACCGCCCAGATAGTGAATTTTTCTTCTTCTATGGCCTGTAGCAGCGCAGGCTGCAGGCTGAGGTGTCTGACGTTAGCCGAAGGAATGATAACGCCCTGTGTGCCTGTCAGTTCGCGCTGCTGGCAGATGGCGAAGAAACCTTCAATTTTCTCATTCAGACCACCGACAGGTTGTGCCCGACCAAACTGATCGACAGAACCTGTAATGGCGATACTTTGATTAACAGGAACGTCGGCGAGGGCGCTAATCAATGCGCACAGTTCTGCCATAGACGCGCTGTCACCGTCCACTTCGCTGTAAGATTGCTCAAAGGTCAGTGAGGCAGAGAAGGGGATTTGTTGCTCAAGCTGGAGTTCCGACATCAGGAACGCCTGCATAATCATCATACCCTTGGCATGAATATTTCCGCCGAGCTCGGCTTTGCGCTCAATATCCGTAAACTCGCCGTCGCCAATATGCACGACGCAACTGATACGAGAAGGCTCGCCAAATGCGCGTGGGTGGCCTGGAAACTCAATTACCGACAAGGCGTTGATCTGGCCAATACGCTCGCCTTCTGTCTCGATAAGGATCTGCTCTTGCAGAATTTCATCCTGCATGCGTTCAGCCAGGAATCCCTCACGCCATTCGCGCTGAGCCAGCATCAGGCTGAACTGCTCAGCGTTGCAGGTTTCGCCCTCGCATAACGGAGCCACCTCTTTGAACTGTCGGGTGATCCACAGCGGGTTAAGCGGCAATGTATCCTGTTCACCGGTATAGCGAACGGCTTCACGGATCAGAACCTGCCAGGCATCAGGAGCGGGGTAGGGCAAATTATTGCGTATGGCGGTATGCGTGACCCACTGACACCATTGCGTCATGGTTTCGGCATCCACTATCTGCAGATTATCTTCAAACTCGCTGTAAATGGCCTGCTCAGCCAGCTCTGGTTCCATGTCCTGGAAATCCGCCAGCGATTCACGCTCACCCACCAAAATAACTTTCAGTTTAAGCGGCATAGGGGGAACGGAGACAGGCAGCGGGCGAGACTCATCAAAAGCTACCCAATCAAAACGTTCGTGGCTGACAATGGCTTTCAGGCGCATCCACAACAGAGGTTGGGCCAACAGCGTGCGCAATGAGATAACCAGCACACCTCCATTGGCCTGATGTACCAGACCTGGCTGCAGCGTAATTTCTCCATTGAACTGACGCAGACAGCCAAACAGTTGTTCGGCTTCGGCCCAGTCAGCGCTGACCACCTGCGTCAACGTCGCAAAATTGTCTTCCGCTTTCTCAGCTGTACGATAACGAATAGTGTGACCGGAGATGTCGTAATGACCGCCAGTCAGGCTTCCTGCATCCGTGTGCAAGGGACGTGCAGCCTTTGCAATAAGGTTGAGATACTCAAGCTCTTCCGGTGCTTTTACCAACATGAACGAGGATGTTGTCCAGTGCTGAAGAAGCTGCTCTAGCGCGAATTGTAAACGTGGCTGAGTATCACTAAGTAAGGTGTCGGTGTCGTCAGTGACGTGCGGCTGTGCAAATACTTCCTGATAACTGTCGGTATCAGGAACCAGATCACGCCATGCAAGTTTCGTAATGGTCAAAGTTGATGTTTTTTAGTCTGTTGTAAAAAACGAGATTATACCGTAACCCTCACCACTAAACACCTGGAAAGCGCCGTGAAACGGTTGTGATGACGCGCGGCAGTTCACAGGCTGGATATTCTTTTCTTCAGATGCCGAAAAAGCTGATATTCTGATAAGAGTTACACGGTAACATTGAGATCGCAATGAAATATCAACAACTTGAAAACCTTGAAAGCGGCTGGAAATGGAAGTATCTGGTGAAGAAGCATCGTGAGGGGGAATTAATCACCCGTTACGTCGAGGCCAGCGCTGCCAAAGAAGCCGTTGATTTATTGCTAACCCTCGAAAATGAACCGGTTCGGGTTAATGCCTGGATTGAAGAACACATGAATTCTGCGCTGCTTAATCGTATGAAACAAACCATACGTGCCAGGCGCAAGCGGCACTTTAATGCTGAGCATCAGCATACCCGGAAGAAATCCATCGATCTGGAGTTCATGGTCTGGCAGCGTCTGGCTGGTCTTGCGCAGCGGCGCGGAAAAACGCTTTCTGAAACTATTGTGCAGCTAATTGAAGACGCAGAGCATAAAGAGAAGTACGCGAACAAAATGTCGACATTGAAACAGGATTTACAGGCGTTGCTGGGAAAAGAGTAGCGGTCGGCTGGTTTAACACGTGGCTTACTTTGGATGAAAAAAGATGAAAAAAAAACCCCGCATGGCGGGGTTTTTTATAAGACGATAACTTAAGCCTGAGGCTGAGTTACAACGTCTTTGATGCCTTTAACTTCGATCTCAACACGACGATCCGGAGCCAGGCAGTCGATCAGTGCAGCGCGAGCTTTCACGTTGTCACAGGTGTTGCCAGTAACTGGGTTGGATTCACCCATGCCACGTGCAGAGATTTTGTCAGAAGGAATACCTTTAGAGATCAGGTAATCAACAACGGACTGAGCACGTTTCTCGGACAGCGCCTGGTTGTAAGCGTCAGAACCGATGCGGTCAGTGAAGCCCAGAACCACTACGGAACCGTCTTTCGGATCCAGGTTGCTCAGCTGGCTGTACATCTGGTCCAGAGCCTGCTGGCCTTCTGGTTTCAGAGTTGCTTTGTTGAAGTTGAACAGAACGTCAGACTTCAGAGTGAAGTGCTTGGTCTGTACTTCTGGAGCCGGAGCCGGAGCAACAACTACTGGAGCTGCTTCTTCCTGCTGGCCGAAACGGTAAGAAACACCAACGCTCAACAGACCGTTATCTGGACGACCGCCAACGGTGTTCGCGTCACCGATGTTGTTGGTCCACTGGTATTCCAGACGGGTAGCGATTTCAGGAGTAATTGCATACTCTACGCCACCAGCGAATACTGGGGATACACCAGTGTCGTGGTCTTTGAAGCCAGTGTTGTTTTTAGCGTCTGCACGCCAAACCATACCACCCAGACGGGTATAAACGTCCAGATCGTCAGTGATTGGGTAACCCAGTTTAGCGGTCAGCTGAACGCCCTGAGCTTTGAAAGCGCCATTCTGCTCGCTGCCTTTGTATGGCATACGGCCTAACCAGTCGTAACCCATTTCAAAACCAACGTACGGGTTAACCTGGTAACCACCGAACGCACCGGCACCCAGTTGGCTTTCGTGGGTCGGACCGTTGTTGTCGATACGGTTGTTGCCAATATCATGGAACTGAGACCAGCCCAGTTTAGCACCAGTATACCAGGTGTTATCTTTCGGAGCGGCCTGCGCCACGGTAGCGAAACCAGCCAGTGCCACTGCAATTGCGATAGCTGTCTTTTTCATTTTTTGCGCCTCGTTATCATCCAAAATTCGCCATGAATATCTCCGAAGAGAGATAACACGGTTAAATCCTTCACCCGGGGACCAGTTCAATAGTTACTCTACCGATATCTGCGGCTTACGCCGAGCACCCCTGGCGATGTAAAGTCTACAACGTAGTTGAAAACTTACAAGTGTGAAGTCCGTCAGGCATATGAAAAAAAAAGGCTTGTATACACAATATTTAACATTTATAGCTGAATAAATGTACTGAGGATATCCTGAAAACCGCTTCTGACAAGCGTTCAGACGAAAAACACATTACAGCTCAAAGACAAATTGAGAGATGAAAAAAAATTCCAGGATAAATCCTAATTTTACTCAATGATACAAATTCGAGTGAATTTTTAGCCCGGAATGCTGTCTCCCCGCAAGTGTCTGGGCGCGAACCGGACGCATGATAAAACCCATCGCATTACCTTCATCAGCCGCTTTGACCAGTTCGGCATGTTCATCTTCCGTTAATTCTTCCGCCAGCCAGCCAATGACAACACTGTAATTACCCGTGCGTAGCGCACGAATCATTGATTTCAGCGTATTGCAGGGGGAGAGCTGACTAATTTGCATGACTTTCATCAATGGAAGTCCAGCTGACTGCACCCACTCCCGACTTAATTTTTGCTGAGGCGTCAGCCACAGCTGCCAGCGTGATTGTTGCCCTAACTGTTGCAGCAGGGGAAGCAGCAGCAGTTGTGTCATCATGGGCTGGTCCTCGCGATAGACAACTTCACTGATAAGCCCAGCGGTTGCGTTCTCTGATGAAACGCGCGCAATGTTGCTTGATGTGGAAGAGAACGACGATGAACGATTTGCATAGCCTGAAGTGTACATAATCAATCCAGCCCTGTGGGTTACTGTATGGATATACAGTAACCCTGCCATCAACAAAGATCAACCTTATTTTCGGAAACAGGTTCGCAATTTTTAGTCGTCGTCACGGGAAAAATAAAATTCATCTTGCCCCATACGCATAAGTTGCCTATTTTCGTCATTAACGGATCCGCTACTGAAAATCATTTGCTTACGTTATGATTTAAAAAGGATTTTTATGAAAGAGCTTTCTTATGCAAGGATCTATAAATCGCAGGAATATCTGGCTTCTCTGGGGACAATTCACTATCGCTCACTGTTTGGTGGCTACAGTCTGACGGTTGGCGATACGGTCTTTGCCATGGTCGCTAATGGTGAGCTGTATCTTCGCGCCTGTGAGCAGAGCGCCCAGTATTGTGTACAAAATTCTCCTGTCTGGCTGACATTTATTAAGCGCGGACGTCCTCTTGTACTTAATTATTACCAGGTGAACGATGCCCTGTGGCAAAACCAGCAGCAGCTGGTGTCGTTATCGCGATATTCGTTGGATGCTGCGGTTAAGGAGAAACAAAGTCGCTTTGCCCAGCATCGTCTGCGGGAATTGCCGAATATGACGTTTCATCTGGAGACCCTGCTGAATGAAGCTGGAATTAAAGATGAGGGGACCATGCGATCGTTGGGAGCACAAATGTGCTGGCTGAAACTTCGGCAAAATAACCCGGCTCTGACGGTAAAAGTACTCTATGCCCTTGAAGGCGCGGTAGGGGGGATACATGAAGCCGCGCTCCCGGCGACGCGTCGCCAGGAGCTGGTTGAGTGGGTAAGTTCTCTTACGCCGGAACCGGGGTATTAGACGGCAGCACGTCAATTTGCTGCTGTAATCGCCGGATCTCCGGGAGTAGAGCGATCAATAGCCCAACTTGCTGAACGACCAGCGGCTCTTTACTGTCCGGGCGTGGTTCCAGATGCTGAATTCGCTGCTTCAGCCCTTCTAACGCCTGGTATACACGCTGCTCGTCAGCGGGTTGATGGTGAAGGGCATCATCAACATAGCAAACAGCGTCATCCAGCAATGCCAAAACGTCTGGATTGGTCAACTGTTCGCGATGTGCGCCTAGCGCAGAAATATAGCTGGTAAACGTATGGTTGAGACACAGTAAACGGAACGCCGTTTCGCGGGTTTGGGCCGTGACATCCGGCTCGCTCGACATGTTTGATACCACGGAGGCGAGTTCAGCATCACGATTATGCGCATCACGGCGAGCGATACGGTAGGCCAGACGATTATCACGACCCTGATGATATTGTTCGAGAATTGCATCAAGGTAGCGGCAGTTAGCGTCAGTCGCCCGTTCAATTACCCGTGGTAGGTTACGAAAACGCCAGTCTGGCCAGATGAAACTGACAGCAGCCCAGGCGATAGCACAGCCAATTAGCGTATCGATGACACGCGGCAGCGCAACCTCAAAACCTTCGCCGAGCAGGTTAAAGCACAGTAACACCAGCAGCGTGATAAACATGGTGGCATGCGCATACTGGACGTTGCGAAAGGCAAAAAACAGTACGCCAGTGATCACCAGGAGTATCAGTTGCCCCTCGAGAGAGGGCACAAACCACAGGATCGGTAAACCAATGGCAATCCCAACCAACGTGCCGATAATCCTGAGCGCCAGGCGATGTCGGGTGGCGTTGTAGTTTGGCTGACAGACAAACAGGCTGGTCAGCAAGATCCAGTATCCGTGATTCATGCCGGTTATCTGGATAATGGCATAACCAACACAGAGTACTAACGACATGCGAACGGCATGGCGAAACAGAGCAGACTCAGGGGTGAAATTACGGCTCAGACGTAACCAGATATCACTGAATCCATGGGGACTGTCATCGGCAAGCTGATTTTCAGACTCATTGCGCGAGAGTACCTGAGCCTGTTCGGATTCGATGGTAGCAAGCTGCGCGTCGATTGCCCGTAGGTTTGACAGTAAAAAACCCAGCGTATTGAGCAGGTCGGCAGGTTCACCACTGGCGCGCATGCGCTCAAGTGCAGCATCTATATGGGTGAAGGCTCGCTCAAAGTGCGGATCGTGCTGGTAAGGCGTGCGCAATAAAATACAGCGAGATAATTGTGAACAGGCTTGCCCTTGCATCGACATCAACCGCTGGAAACGGAACATCACATCGCTGTGACGGAAATGATCGCGTAGCGTTTGATACTGAATATGTGAGGAGCTTGCGCGTTCATGAATATCTTGTGCCACAAAATAGTAATGTAGCGTGCGACGTGTTCCCCGTTGTCCACGGTCACCGCGCAGGCGGGTCAGCAGCGACACTTTAGTCTGATTCAGCGTTGCCATCAGTTGGCCATTCGCGAGAGCTAAATCATACAACGGTGCCTGGCTTTCATCTTCTATGTCGGGGTCAAAAAGACGCGATTTCAGTTCCAGGTAGTGCGCTAACTGTTCGTAGCTGCGTGCCAGATTGTCCTGTAAGGGGCGGATGGGGAACAGAAGATGTCCGGTGAGCGTTAGCAGGTTATACCAGATAGCGCCAGCGAGCAGCAGGATTGGTTGTTGATACCACTGATCGTAAAGCGAGGTGCCCAGCATCGTGTAAATGGCGATCAGCAATGCACCAAAAGCAATAGTTGCATAGCGCTGGCCTAATCCCCCCAGCAGAATAAAGCCGCTGGTGGAAAGCGTTAACCCAATAGCAAACAGCCATGGCCATGGGAAGAGCAGTTCAACGGAGGCTGAGGCAATAAAAAAGCACACCAGTGTGATGATTAAATTGCGCAGTCGGCCTGCGAGACGATCGTCCAGATCGGTAAGTGCGGCAGCGACCATGCCCAGCGTGAGCGGGATGGTCAGCTTGACATCGCCCAGCCACCAAGGCAGCGCTGTTGTGCCGCATAGCGCGATAAAAATTCGCACGTAGTACAGCCATGTGCTGTTCCAGGTATAGCGTTTGAGCAGAGGACTTAACATAAAGGCCATCGGTCCTGATTATTCAAAACGACGACGCGCATTGGCTTCACGCGCTGCACGGGCAACTTCTACTGAAACCACACGGCGACCCACCGGCCAGAGCGCAATGGCAGCGATTTTAAAGTTTGCAATGCCAACCGGAATACCAATAATCGTTATGCACTGGGCAATACCAGAGATAATGTGCATCAGGCACAACCACCAGCCGAAGAAAATCAGCCAGAAAATATTGAGCACGGTGCCGCCGGTATTTAACAGGACGCTTTTACCGGCCGGATTCAGTTCATCGACATGAATCGCTTCGTTACCATAGGGAAACAGCGAAAGTCGGGTTATCTCCCAGCATGAACGGGTCAAGGGTAAAGTAAAAATAAGCACGACACTGACCAGCGTTGCCAGTAACCAGGCAAGGGTGGTGGCGAACCCCCCAAGCACAAAATTTAAAATATTCAGAACAGTACGCATAAACCCTCGGTTAACTCTGGTTTTCTGTGAATTCGGCAATTGTAACGTTTTTTTGGGCTGGAGCACGTTTTCTCTGGCGGTTACACTGATAAGCAAACCTCTTCGTGTGGATCCGCTTGAGTCTTATGGAACTGAAAGCAACTTCTCTTGGAAAACGTCTGGCACAACACCCTTACGATCGGGCCGTTATTCTCAATGCCGGGATTAAAGTTTCCGGCGATCGTCACGAGTATCTTATTCCCTTCAATCAGTTACTGGCTATTCATTGCAAACGCGGCCTGGTATGGGGCGAGCTGGAGTTTGTACTCCCGGATGAGAAGGTGGTTCGTCTTCACGGTACAGAGTGGGCGGAAACCCAGCGCTTCCATCATCATTTGAATGCGCTCTGGCAACAGTGGAGCCAGGAAATGAGTGACGTTGCTGCGGGGGTTTTACAGCAGCAGTTGGATGCGATAGCGGCGCGTACTAGTGAAAGTAAGTGGCTGACGCGCGAACAAACGTCAGGGCTGCAGCAGCAGATTCGCCGTGCCTTTGCCGCGTTACCGCTCCCGGTTAATCGGCTGGAGGAATTTGAAAATTGCCGGGAGGCGTTACGTCAATGCCAGGCATGGCTGAAAGACATTGAAGCCTGCCGCTTACAGCACAATCAGGCGTACACCGATGCAATGCTGGAAGAGTATGACGAGTTTTTCCAGCATGTTGAATCTTCGCCGTTGAACCCTGCTCAGGCGCGCGCGGTGGTGAACGGTGAGCAATCATTGTTGGTACTTGCAGGTGCTGGAAGCGGTAAAACATCTGTGTTGGTTGCCCGGGCGGGTTGGCTGCTTGCACGAGGAGAAGCCGCACCAGAACAGATCCTGTTGCTGGCGTTTGGACGCAAAGCAGCCCAGGAGATGGATGACCGCATCCGTGAGCGTCTGCATACGGATGAGGTCACCGCGCGGACGTTCCATGCACTGGCGTTGCACATTATTTCGCAAGGTAGCAAAAAAGTTCCAACGGTGAGCAAGCTGGAAAATGATGCTATCGCGCGCAACAAACTCTTTATAACAACCTGGCGTCAGCAGTGCAGTGAGAAAAAGGCTCAGGCTAAAGGCTGGCGACAATGGTTAGAAGAAGAAATGCAGTGGTCTGTACCCGAAGGTAACTTCTGGGATGACGAAAAATTACAGCGTCGTCTGGCTTCCCGGTTGGATCGCTGGGTTAGTTTGATGCGAATGCATGGCGGAGCGCAGGCGGAGATGATTGCTAATGCTCCGGAGGAGATCCGTGATCTGTTCAGTAAACGCATAAAGCTAATGGCGCCGCTGCTCAAGGCCTGGAAGAGTGCCCTGAAGGATGAGAATGCCGTCGATTTCTCCGGGTTGATCCATCAGGCTATTGTCATTCTGGAGAAGGGGCGGTTTATCAGTCCGTGGAAACATATTCTGGTCGATGAATTTCAGGATATTTCCCCTCAGCGCGCCGCCCTGTTAGCCGCCTTGCGTAAGCAAAACTCGCAGACTACGCTGTTTGCCGTGGGAGATGACTGGCAGGCCATTTACCGGTTCAGCGGAGCACAGCTTTCTCTGACAACCGCATTTCAGCAAAATTTTGGTGAGGGCGATAGCTGTAATCTGGATACGACTTACCGTTTTAATAGCCGTATTGGCGAAGTCGCAAACCAGTTTATCCAGCAAAACCCACACCAGCTCAAAAAACCGCTGAACAGTCTGGCGACCGGTGATAAAAAAGCCGTCACGTTGCTCGACGAAAGCCAGTTAGATCTGTTGCTGGATAAGCTGTCGGGTTTTGTGAAAGCCGAAGAGAGAATTCTGGTGCTGGCGCGATACCATCATCTCAAACCTGCCAGCCTGGACAAAGCGGCCACCCGCTGGCCCAAGCTGCAGCTGGATTTTATGACTATTCATGCCAGCAAAGGGCAGCAGGCGGATTACGTCATTGTTATGGGGCTTCATGAAGGGAATGACGGTTTCCCGGCTCCGGCTCGAGAGTCGATTATGGAAGAGGCGTTACTCCCGGCTGTTGAAGATTTTCCTGATGCAGAAGAGAGACGGTTGCTGTATGTGGCGCTAACGCGTGCGCGGCATCGGGTATGGCTACTGTTTAGCAAAGACGCGCCATCATGCTTTGTTGATGAGCTTAAGCAATTAGACGTTCCGGTGACCCGGAAACCCTGAAAAGCAGGCGGTAATTACCGCCTGCTTAGCGCTTATTTGAGACGTTCTGCCAGATAACGGGCGTAATCCGGGATCAAGATATCCGTTGCGTCGTTGAAGTTCGGCGACTGGATAATAAAATCAGCGGTTGACACGTTAGTGGCGACTGGAATGTTCCAGACCGTGGCCAGGCGTAGCAGGGCTTTGACATCAGGATCGTGGGGAACGGCGTTGAGCGGATCCCAGAAGAAAATCAGCACATCAATTTTCCCTTCTGAAATCAGCGCACCTACCTGCTGGTCACCCCCCATTGGGCCGCTCAGCATGGCGTTGACGTCCATTCCTGTCGCGCGTTGAATTAAGTTTCCTGTTGTTCCTGTAGCATACAGAACGTGTTTTTCCAGTAATGGCTGGTGGCGTCCAACCCAGCTCATCAACATCTTTTTGCAGTGATCGTGTGCGACCAACGCAATATGTTTCTGCGCTGGCAATGTGCGAGTCGTTAATTCCATAGTACAGCTCCCAAGTTAACCTTGTTACAGAGTACTGGAAGCACTTGACGCTGCAAGAGAAAGACAAAAAAAATGCGTATACGAACATAAATGTCACGATGGGGGTTGTTTCTCCGCCCATTGTAAGAAGTTACTTCGCGTTTGTGCGTCAGCCTGTTGAAACCAATATTTTAAGCGCTGCTCGGTCAGTGTTTGCGACTGAGGCGGCACGCGATCCAGTTCAGACACCCCGGAAAGCAGCGAACTGTCATCGGCCATCATTGTGGCAAATTGCGGTAAAGATGCATGCTTAGCCGCTTTGTTATAGCGCTCTGTTTCCATTTCATAATCTACGATTTTTGCGGTGGACGTGATTGACAGAATATCCAGCTTAACCGGTATAGGCATGGAATCCCCATCCAGCAGTTCTACGCGCGGGGCATCATCAAAATGCGTTGCATCCCGCTCGTTGCTCAGACGTGGGAGGTGGAAATTAACCTGACTGACGAGTTGGGTATCAAAGCTGATGACCAACGGAGGCGAAATATACAGACGTTCTTCGTGGCTGGACAGGCGAATGGTTTTTTCTACGCGAAACACGAGCTGGTGCCGACCATTTTCCAGCTCAATACTGTCGGCACCACGCAGTAATGAGCTGGAGACTTTTTTTCCGTCCAGTACCAGAAGGTCAATATCATTGGACAGACGTAAAGAAGTAGCAAAAACGGTTGCCGGCAAACATAGGGCAATCAAGGCTGTCACAATGCCGGCTTTCATAGGTTTCTCCTGTCCAGAAAATATCTGTATAAGATGTATCTAAATTTTTCGATAATCATGTTTACTAACATATAGACATATTTTTGAGTTTAGCTCTCATGCGCCAGTATGGGATGAATGGTTGCAAAGTCAGGTTTGTCGTACACTTTGCTAAACAGCCTGGAGGAAAACGATGAAAGAGACCGATATTGCTGGCATTTTGACAACAACCCGCACGATTGCACTGGTGGGGGCAAGCGATAAACCCGATCGTCCAAGCTATCGGGTGATGAAATATTTACTCGATCAGGGCTATCACGTTATTCCTGTTTCACCGAAGGTTGCTGGAAAAACGCTGCTGGGGCAGCAGGGCTATGCGACGCTGGCAGATGTACCAGAGAAAGTGGATATGGTAGATGTCTTCCGTAATTCTGAAGCGGCGTGGGGTGTTGCTCAGGAGGCAATTGCCATCGGCGCGAAGACCCTATGGATGCAGCTCGGCGTGATTAACGATCAGGCAGCCGTGCTGGCTCGCGATGCAGGGATGACGGTGGTGATGGATCGCTGCCCGGCGATTGAGATCCCGCGGTTGGGACTGGCGAAGTAAGACTGATCTGTAGCCGAACAAAACGCACAGGCCCGATTAGCGAATCGCCATCGGGTCTGTTTTAGCATCAATTGCGCAGGCGCGGGGCCTGGAGCTGTTTTCGAATTGTTCGCGCCAGTTCATCCATCGACGGTTGCTCCGGATGTTCTTCCTGTAGCTCACTACTCAGTTGTGCTTCGGCCAGATATGTATGCACTGGCAGACCATTATCGTCTTCCATCACCACGTGATACCAGGGAGCGGCGCGAAGTTCGTCGTTAACCGCCAACTCATCGGCTGACGGTTGATCAAGCGAATATTCCGGGTCGATATCTACGACCACTCCGAGGTAACCTAACAGGGAATGGCGGACCTGCTGGCCGATACCGAATTTGCTGGCAATCATAGTCACCTCCCGGGAAATAGATACCCTTTATGTAAGGGTAATATTCCACTTTTCAAGTTACATGATGCGACAGGCAAACCCTTTCAGATACAGCCCTTCCGGGTAGGTAGCGATCACCGGGTGATCGGCGGCCTGACGGAACTGCTCTATAAATTGTACATCACGACCAGCATCTATTGCGGCATCAGCGATGATTTTCTGAAATAAATCGGTGGTCATTAGCCCAGAGCAGGAGAAAGTCAGCAGCACACCGCCCGGATTGAGCAACTGAATAGCCAGCATATTGATGTCCTTATAGCCGCGGCAGGCGCCCATCAACTGGCTTTTGTTTTCGACAAATTTCGGCGGATCCATCACGATGACGTCGAATTTCTCACCACGATCGCGATAAGCACGCAGAAGTTTGAACACATCATCACGCACGAACTCAGCTTTGCTTAGATCCAGCTTGTTCAGTTCCACGTTCTGGCGGGCAATATCGAGCGCTTCCTGAGAGGTGTCAACGCTGACGACCTGACGGCATCCGCCCATTAATGCTGAGACCGCAAAGCCGCCGGTGTAAGAGAAACAGTTCAGCACACGCTGATTTTCCACATAACGACGCGTGGCCAGGCGGCTGTCGCGTTGATCGAGGTAATAGCCGGTTTTGTGACCATGCTGAATATCAACCAGCAGCTTCATTCCGTGCTCTTCAATTGGCAGCAGGGCTGGCGGAAGCTCACCCGTTACTGGCCCTTGAGTCAGCTCCATACCTTCTTTTTTACGTACGGCCACATCGCTACGGTCATAAATGGCGCAGTCCGGGAAAACAATTTGCAGAGCGCTAATCAGCGCGGCGCGTTGGTATTCAGCCCCCGCACTGAGCAACTGCAACACCAGGAAGTTGCCGAAGCGGTCAATGGTGATGCCCGGCAGGCCATCGGATTCTCCGGCGATCAGACGGTAACTGTCCAGGCCGTCTTTTTTCGCCAGCCAGTCACGCCATGTCTGCGCCTGCTGCAGACGACGGGTGAAGAAATCAATATCGATGGACTCAGACTTGTCGAATGTCCAGACGCGTGCACGGATCTGCGACGCGGGTGAGTACGCGCCGCGTGCTAACCATTTACCCTGATGGTCAACAATATCGATGGTTTCACCGAGGTTGGCTTTACCTTCCATACGGGCGACAGCACCGGAAAATACCCACGGATGGCGGCGAAGTAATGATTTTTCGCGCCCTTTGGCTAACACTAAACGTACACTCATAATTTACTATTCTGTCAATTCAAAGAAATGGGCGCCATTGTCCTGAGTTTTTCGCATATTTGCAACGCACGCTGTGATGATAAGGAGAACCGCAATGTCGAAAGTCTGCATAATCGCCTGGGTCTATGGCCGGGTTCAGGGGGTAGGATTTCGCTACACCACCCAGTATGAAGCACAACGGCTGGGGTTGACCGGCTACGCGAAGAATATGGATGACGGCAGCGTAGAGGTTGTCGCCTGCGGTGAAAGCAACCGGGTAGAACAACTGATGAAGTGGTTGAAAGCCGGGGGGCCGAGCAGCGCCAGGGTTGATCGGGTTCTCAGTGAACCACATCGTCCTGGCGACGAGCTAAAAGGATTTAGTATCCGCTATTAAATACATTTCACCGGTTTCGGCAGGCCGGCAATTTTAGTCGCCTGCTTGGCCGGACCTTTCGGGAACAGGCGGTAGAGATAACGGCTGTTGCCTTTCTCTTCGCCAAACTTGTTGGCCATCGCTTTTACCAGCATGCGGATAGCGGGGGAGGTATTAAACTCCAGATAAAACTCGCGGACAAAACGCACCACTTCCCAGTGTTCCGCGGAGAGCGTAATGCCTTCGTTTTCGGCGATTCTCTCCGCCAGCGCCTCGCTCCATAGCGTGGTATCTTTCAGATAGCCTTCGCTATCGGTACTGATTTCTTTACCTTCAAAGATCAACATAATTCGTCACTGCGTTAGTCAAACTGGCGGCAGTTTACCAAAAAAGAAAGCCCCGCATAAGCGGGGCTGGATAATGCGTGTGGACATCTTAATCGCGGCTGGCGAAGCCCAGAATACTCAGCAGGCTGACGAAGATGTTGTACAGCGAAACATACAGGCTAACGGTGGCACGAATATAGTTGGTTTCACCGCCGCGGATGATATTGCTGGTTTCAAACAGGATTGCGCCTGAAGAAATCAGAATGAACACCGCGCTGATTGCCAGATGTAATGCCGGCAGTTGCAGGAAGATATTTGCAACCATACCAATCAACACCACCACAACACCCGCCATCAGCATACCGCCGAGGAAGGACATATCTTTACGCGTGGTCAGCACATAGGCCGAGCAGCTGAAGAAGACCAGCGCCGTACCGCCCAGCGCCATGGCGATAACATCACCCATGCCCGCAGACAGGTAGGTATTCAGAATTGGTCCCAGGATGTAGCCCAGGAAGCCAGTGAAAGCGAACGCTGACAAAATACCAACCGGCTTATCTGCCGTTTTGTAGGTCAGGAACATCAGACCATACATACCCACCAGCGTCAGGATAAGTCCCGGAGAAGGTAACATCAGTACGGTACTGGCGGTTGCAGTGATCGCTGAAAACGCCAGCGTCAGGCTGAGCAGGAAATAGGTATTGCGCAGCACCTTATGCGTGCTGAGTAGCGATGTACGCTCGCGCGAAGAACTAATAATACGATCCATGAGTCACTCTCTTATGACAGATGTAATTAATGATGGAGGATAATGAAATCAAGGGGAATGACACAGCGGTTTTACCCATCTTTACGCATTTTAACCCGCCAGACTTAAGCATATTATTTCAACAAAAGTTCCCGAATTAGATGTTAGCACTGTATGTGCAAAAATGTCAGATCGCTATCTACCAGGTAACTGAAAAATATTGCGTTATTCCTGAATCTCTCTGACAGTGACAGCGGTGTCTACATAAAACAGAGCAATAAGGTAAAGGGAATGATTCAACATAAATCGAAGATATTGACGTTTACGCTGTTGACTGTCTGTTTGATGTCTATAAACGGCGCGGCGAGGGCGGCAAATGTTCCCGCAGGAACACTACTGGCAGAAAAACAGGAACTGGTCAGAAACAACGGCAGTGAGCCGGCATCGCTGGATCCGCATAAAGTTGAAAGCAACGTTGAGTTTAATTTAATCAGCGATATGTTCGACGGTCTGGTGGCTGTCAAGCAGGATGGGTCTATCGAACCCCGTCTAGCCGCGTCCTGGGAGAATAAAGGCAACACTGTCTGGACCTTCCATTTACGCCCGGGCATAACCTGGTCAGATGGATCTGCTATTACCGCACAGGATGTCGTCTGGAGCTGGCAGCGTCTGGTTTCGCCGCAAACGGCTTCACCTTATGCTTCGTATCTGGGCAACATGCACGTTGCGAACGCGGTTGATATTGCCCTGGGGAAAAAAGATCCCGCCACGCTGGGAGTCAAAGCCCTGGATGATACCACGCTGGAAATTACCCTGACGCAACCGACGGCGGCGTTTCTGGCGATGCTGGCGCATCCATCTCTGGTCCCGCTGGATAAAGTGTTGATAGGTCATTTTGGCGATAAGTGGACCCGGCCAGAGCATTTTGTCAGCAGCGGGGCGTACAAACTATCGCAATGGGTGGTCAATGAGCGCATCGTTGCCGAGCGAAATCCACATTACTGGGACGATCGGCATACGGTTATTAATAAAGTTACTTATTTGCCTATCAGCTCAGAGTCGGCTGACGTAAATCGCTATAAGGCCGGTGAAATCGACATTGTGTATAGCGTACCGGTCAATCAGTTCGCGCAACTGAAAAAAACGATGGGGGATGAACTGCATGTCTCGCCCCAGCTTTCAACGTATTACTATCAGTTCAATACAACCCGCGCGCCGTTTAATGATCCGCGCGTGCGGCGGGCGCTGAATATGGCGTTGGATAAAGACATCATTGCGCAAAAGGTAATGGGACAGGGGCAGCGAGCAGCGTGGGTTATCAGCCAGCCGGAAATAGGTGGGGTGAAACTGCATGCGCCGGAGTATGCATCATGGCCGCTTGAAAAACGTATTGCTGAAGCCAAAAAACTGCTGGCTGAAGCCGGTTTTGGTCCTGAGCATCCGCTTAGCTTGAATCTGCTCTACAACACCTTCGAAACGCACCAGCGTATTGCGATTGCCGCATCGTCGATGTGGAAGAAAAACCTTGGCGTCGAGGCGAAGCTGCAAAACCAGGAATGGAAAACCATGCTGGACACCATGCACACCGGTAATTTTGACGTCGTGCGCTATGCGTGGATAGCCGACTATGATGATGCCTCAAGTTTCCTCAATATTTTCCGTACCGGTGATAGCGAGAATACCACCAAGTACAGCAATCCCGCCTTTGATGAAGCGATGCGTAATGCGGCGAAAGCAACTTCGCTGGAAGAACGAGGCAAATACTATCAGCAGGCTGAAGACCTTTTAGGTGAGGATGTGCCCGCGATTCCGGTTTACCACTACGTCCGCACGCATCTCGTGAAGCCGTGGGTGGGGGGATTTGCGCCAGATAACCGGGGAAATTACTACTCCAAAGATATGTACATCAAAAAACATTAAGCGCTATAGCCGGTATTCGTGCTGAATAAATGGTCAATCTGTTGTTATTTCAGTCGATTAACAACATTTTGGCTGTTTTTCAGGCAAACGAACACATTGGTGCTTTACAGGTCCGTTCGGGATGTTTATAGTGCGCCTCATTGGAAGCGTGGCCGAGCGGTTGAAGGCACCGGTCTTGAAAACCGGCGACCCGAAAGGGTTCTAGAGTTCGAATCTCTACGCTTCCGCCAAACATAAACCCCAAGCTATAAAAAGCTTGGGGTTTTTTCATTTTGCTCGGTTTATATTTTGCCTTCCTTTACTCGTCTTACTCGCGCAAGGGCAACTGCGCACCTGACCGGTTGAATGCTGGTGAACTGAGTAATCCCCGGCCTCGCAAGACCTACATGAGCGAACGTCTCTTCATTCGTCGTGCTATCCATAGCAAGCCCAGCATAATAGCCAGATAGCCCATAACGTAATTTCCCTGTTGCTTTCGTTCAGAGAGCGCCGGGTCGGCAGCCCATGCCAGAAAGGCGGTAACATCCCTGGCGTATTGCTCCTCAGTTTCAGCTTTTTTCGACGCCGGGCTCCATTGGATCTCCCCACTCGTCAGCGGTTTTGGCATGTTAATCACACCGCCAGGAAAATAGCGATTAGCCTTCAGTTCGGGATCGGCAGGCAGATAGCCGGTTAGCAGCGCGTAAACGTAATCTGCCCCCTGGTCCGTGTAGGGCAGAAAAGCATCTAACAAAAATTGTGGGAATCCGCGATCGTATGAACGGGCACGGACGATATAGCTCAGGTCAACGGGTTCAGCGCCATTGTTAAGGTATCTTGCTTCCCGGTCATTTAGATATGGTGATATAAAGCTGTCATTTAGCGTACCGTCGCGCTCACCTATCTGGCCGTCATCCTGAATCGCAGGAAACTGATAGCCGCTGGCGATACTTCTTGCTTCTTCAACCGTGAGTTCCGGACCACCGGGCCTGGTCAACGTCCGAAAGGTAAGGTGTTTCATGCCGTGACAAGCGCGACACTTCTCTTCATAAACCTGCAGACCACGTCTAAGCTGTTCCTTATCATATTGACCGGTAATGCCGCTGAAGCTCCATTCCTGGCGTTCAGGCGTGGCTTCCTGCGCATATGAGGAACCCAGCCCCAACAGAGAAAAGGACAGGACGCTGAATTTCAATAGTTGTTTCATCCTCAATCCTGTTTTTCCAAAAAACGACGACAAGGTAAGACGATTAAAAACCAGGCAAACCAAATCAGTGTCGAAAGCTGGGATGCGGCACGGATCCAGCCCTCTTCATTACGAAAGCCATCAAGAAGATCCGGGCCTACCAGCGCTTTCGACCCTAACCAGCCTAAAAAGCAGGCATTAATAACCCATAGCCAGAATCCGCACTTAACCAGTTTGCTGTAATGGCGAAAACGAGCCCGGGAAGTATCAAGCCAGGGTAGAAAATAGAAAATCAGTATTGAGCCGCACATCGCGACTAGCCCCACGAATTCATTCGGGAAGCAGCGCAAGATAGAGAAGAAGGGAAGGAAATACCATTCTGGCGCAACAATCGCGGGTGTAATCGTTGGGTCCGCAGTAATAAAGTTGTCGGCGCTGCTCAGATAGTGCGGCGCGAAGAATAAAAACCAGGCGAAAACCATCAAAAAAAGAGTAATTTTGATAGCATCGAGATCGGTAATTTTGTAATCGAACAACAGGCTCCTGGACTCTTTCTCGCTAAACTTCTTTTTCATCGCCTGGGCAAACGCCGACTGTACGGTACGTATATGAATAACCGTGGCGACGACAATCACAAAGGGAAGAATAAAGTGGATAACAAAAAAGCGGCCAAGCATCGGCGTACCCGGCGTATGGCTGCCGACTAAATATGCGTAAAGCGTATCCCCTACCCACGGAATAGCCTGGGCAAAGCGGGTAATGACCGTTGCCGCCCAGTAGCTTTTTTGCCCCCAGATAAGGCTATAACCAAGAAACGCGGTCATCATCAGCAGGATATACAGCGTGACGCTAACCATCCACATTGTCGTCCAGGGCTTGCGGTAAACGTTGTAGTACATACCACGAAAAATATGCAGATAGCAGGCAAAGAAAAAGAGCGATGCGCCAATAGCATGCATGTTGCGTAACAGCTCTCCATGGCGAACCGCGCGCATAATATGAATAATGGAGTCAAATGCCAGCTCAGCTGTCGGCACGTAAAACATCGCCAGCACGATACCCGTAAGGATCTGCACCCCGAGCATAATTAGCAGGATAGCGCCGATTGCAAACACCCAGAGTCCAGCAACTGAGCGAGGGAAGGGGATACGTCCGCGAAGCGAACAGACAAGTTCATTCCTCATTTCAGGCTTCCTTCGTGCCGATACGCACGACCTGCCCATCGGAATGAATAACGTAGTCTGGGATTGCCAGGTTGGCAGTTGCGGGCCCGCGCGTCACGCGCCCGGAGGTATCAAACTCTGAACCGTGGCACGGACAGATCCAACCCATCCCCCCCGGTCGGGCGTTGGGTACACACCCGGCATGTGGGCAATAACCTTGAACCACCAGCCATTGAGGATGGGCTGCAGAGACCCTGGCGCTGTCTGGCTGTGGGTCGATAAGCGTATCCAGGCCGGCACTTCTGGCAGTAATAATTTCATCCGGGGTGCGATGGTGTATAAGAATCAACCTTCCTTGCCATACACGTCTGACTGTTTGTCCAGCAGCAACACCTGCAAGAGAGACATCAATCGGTTCATTTTCCCCAAGCGTTTTTTCATCCGGGCCCAAGGCCGAAACCAGCGGCCAGACGGCAGCCGCGACGCCTGCGGCACCGACAAATTTAGTTAGTTTACACAGGCATTCCCTACGCTGTTCCTGGATTTCGCCATCTGGAAGTTTATTATCTGCCACCTCGTATACCTCCCTGAGTATCGCGGATTAACGTTTATCGATACGCGCGTAAATTTCCTGAAAGCGCTTGTCAGCAATACCCGGCGCTTTGAACGCGCGGTAGCTTTCTGGTAACGAGGCATCTCCAACCTTAATCAGCATCACCATGCCCTGAGCGTAATGCGGTGTACATTTGATGCCGTAAAACCCGGCATTGTCATAAGTAACTTCGATCTCTTCATCTATTTTTCCCATAAATCCAGGATAGCCAGCCGGTGACAATTCAGCGATTGAAGCCGCGTTGTGGCTCTTATGTTTACGGATAAACTTCACCGTATCCCCTGGCTGGATCTCCAGATAATCTGGCTCATAGACCATTGGTCCCCCAGCCCCACGATTTTTCATCAACACTTCGTGAGTTTGTGCGAAGGCAGAAGAGGCGAAGGCGAGTAAACACAAAATTTGCAGACTCTGTTTGAGGTATTTCATTGATTCTTCCTTAAAATTCATCAGGCCGTTGATAACGAATAAAACAATTTTCACCACCCACATCCTTTTCAATGATGGCGTCGATTCCAAACCAGGAGCGGAGGTTTTCGCGGGTAAAAACGGCGCAAGGTTTCCCCTGCATCGCCATATGTCCGGACGTCATGACGATGACGCGATCGCAGAACATCGCGGCGTGATTAAGATCGTGCAGAGCGGCAATCACCGTGAGCTTTTCACGTTTAACCAGACTCAGCAGGCCAATCTGATGTTGAATGTCGAGGTGGTTGGTGGGCTCATCCATCAGCAACAACTGCGGTTGTTGCGCCAGCGCCCGGGCGATATGCAGACGCTGTTTTTCTCCCCCTGAAAAGGTATGCCAGCAGCGATGCTGTAATTCACTGAGATCGACCTTTTCCAGCATAGTTTGCACAATATCGTCATCTTTGGCGGACCAGGGGGAGAGCAAGCTAAGCCAGGGTGTTCGCCCCAGAGAAACGGCTTGTAAAGCGGTAAGACGCTCGCTGGTTTCAGCCTGTTGTTCGACCAGCGCCACCTGTTGCGCAAGATGACGCCGCGAATAATGCTGTAGCGCCTTATGTTGCAGAGTGATGTACCCGGAGGTCGGCTTCAGCAAACCGGCCAGCAGTGAAATCAGTGACGTTTTGCCCGAGCCGTTGGGACCTATGATGCCGACAAACTCACCAGGCGTTACGCTGAGTGAAATATCATCAACAATCGTCTTGCCTTTTACCTTCCATCGCAGATTACAGGCTTCAAGAACGGCTTGTGCAGAGTTCACAAGGGGGGATACGAGATTCACCGTCATTTGTTCTGGTTTCCTCTAATCAGAATGATTGAAAACGCAGGGGCGCCAACCAGAGCGGTGATCACGCCTATTGGTAGAACCTGACCGGGGAGTAACGTGCGGGAAATAACATCTGCGATAATGAGGAAAATCGCGCCGGTAAGCGCACTGACTGGCAGCAGTCGATGATGCTGGTTGCCGACCAGCAGACGAGCGGCATGCGGGATAACCAGACCGACAAAGCCGATCGCACCAACGATGGAGACCATAATTGCCGTCATGCCGGTGACGGCGGCAATCAGTACTGCACGGGTACGTTTTACTGGAATGCCCAACGATGCTGCAGACTCAGCGCCAAAGGAGAAGGCGTCGAGATGGCGGGCATAACAAAAGCACAGCGCAATACCGACCAGAGCGGTAGGAATGGCTAAGACAACATCTGGCCAGCGTACACCGCTCAAATTACCTAACAACCAGAACATAATTCCGCGCGCTTGCTCGGCATTTGCTGAGCGGGTGATGATTAGCGACGTAATTGCATTGAAAAGCTGCGAGCTGGCGATGCCGGCAAGAATGATTTGGGTTGTCACACCGCCGCCTTGTCTACCGCCAGCAGCCATTGCCAATAGTGCAACGAACATAAATGCCGTTAGCGCGCCAATGAAAGCCCCCAATGACATGCTGATAATGCCGGCCCCAAGCCCGGTGAGAGCAATCAGCACCGCTCCGGTGGATGCTCCGGCAGAAATCCCCAGTAGATAAGGTTCGGCGAGTGCATTGCGTAGCAACGACTGTAACACTACGCCGGAAACAGCCAGGCAGGCACCGCAACTGGCAGAGACCAGCGCTCGGGTCAGGCGATAGTTCCAGACGATCCCAGCATCCAGCGCATCGACAGGATAGTGGGTATCAAAAAGATGATTTGCCAGCGTACTGAGCACATGCCGCCAGGGGATCAGCGTTTCGCCGATGGAAATCCCCGCCAGCAGCACGCAGCACATCAGCGCACTGACCCAGACGGCATGCCCACCGACTCTCACCGCAAGCAGACCAACGGCACGACGCATCCTGCGTGGATCACTCATGATTATCTGCGTTCCTGAGTAACAGAGATGCGCTATACCGTGCGAGGATATAGCGCAAAACGTAGATTAATGAGCAGCCTGCGGATGCGCTAAGCCATATTCAACAAGGGCATCAGCCAGTTTTTCCAGCCCATCAATAGTTCTGATCCCAGCATTCATTGTCTGTACGTCAATGACCGGCAGATGGTTTTCCTTAACGGCAGGAACCAGCTTGGTGACAGGATCGGACTTGAGGTATTCCATCTTGACCTTCCAGTCATCTGCCGGGAAGCGGCGACGGCTCATCTCGCCGAGCACAATGACAGAAGGATTAGCTTTAGCGATAGTTTCCCAGCCCACTGTTGGCCATTCTTCGGCAGAATCAATCACATTCTTCACACCCAATGTTTGGGCTATCCATGCTGCTGGGCCAAACTTCCCGGCAACGTAAGGATCGAGCTGTAAATCGGCGCTTGAAAACCAGAACACGGCAGAAACATTCTTATCAATACCGGTAATTTTATTTTTCGCTGCGGCTTCACGTGCTTTAAGGCTGGCAATCAGTGCTTCGCCTTTATCCTGAACATCGAAGATTTTTGCCAGATCGGCGACTTCCTTATACACCATGGTGATATCAAACATCCCTTTACGGACACCATCACCACCATCTTCGTTATCTTTCGCACAGTCAGCTGGCGCGGTGTAAACAGGAACTTTCAGTTCACTAAACTGTTCATAAGAGGCAACTGTGCCAGCTGGGCCGATTTGCCACTCAAACTGGCTGGCGATCAGATCTGGTTTTTTAGCCAAAATCCCTTCAAAACTCGGAATATTTTGCGCAATAACGGCAACTTTTTCATTTTCTGTTTTATAGGCGTCCAGTACCGGGCCAAACCACAATGAAGTACCGACGACGCGATCGGCAAGGCCTAATGAATAGAGGATCTCGGTACTGTTCTGACCCACCGTTGCCACGCGCGTTGGTGCCTGATTAAATGTAATATCGCGGCCACAGTTTTTAATCGTCAGAGGATATTCAGTTTTTGCCGCGTCAGAAAAACCGGAAGCGAGCAGCAGAGCAGTGGTACCAAAAATTGCCAGAAGCGTTTTTTTAGAGGAGTAAAAGGTAGAATTAGCGTGCATTGTCATCGTCCCGTTGATGCCAGAATCTTAAGGTCTGGTCATGGCTCATTTCATTCCATATATCGGGAGGAGACATGAAGATAGATGACATTGAATCGTGAAATTTAAGAATAAAGATATGCGAAAAATGCAAGTAATACTGACTTAGCCAAAATCTTATTCATAAATACACTACTGCTGGTGTCAAATAATTCATCCCATGGACCATCCCGTCCACTCAATGGTATACATCATTGACAGCAGGTCTCCTGACTCACGGTAATCAGAATATCAGCCTTCCCATAAAGATAAACTTTACAGTGACCTGTGGCTTATTAGCCACACAAGGATATTCTGCATCCGCCTACAGTTGCGGGGGCAGTTATGGAATTGAATTAAATAATTCTCACCATATTCCTATTCATACACAAAATGTAATGAAATGCTGTCGAAAGTGACTCTAACGGCAATTGTTAACAAGGTCAACCACGGAATGTAAGAGGTATAAAGATAATGTCGCTCTGAAAATAATCAGTAAAAACAATAGGATATAGATGCATTGCTCTGTGTGTTGCTATAAATGAAAATAACAACAGAAAGCTAAATGAGAATTGATTGATGTTGATCAAATTACGAGCATGATTCAATCTCTGCGTATAAAACATATTGATCACCATCAAAAATGCTGCGGATTGGTGTTTGAATCCTTTTTTTACGAACTCTCCATATGTACCAATTGCCATTCATCCTGCATATCCATAATCACCTTAAAATTATTACGCAACCAGAAGTGATATCCTCCTGGTAAAAAATGGTGGGTGTGAAGATACAACGTTTTATATTGATGTTGCTGGCAGAATACATCTGCTAAAGCAAACAATTGGCTGCCAATCCCCTGTCTACGATAGCGCTCATCCACGTAGCAACGACAAATTTCTGCCGTTTCACGCAAGTTGTAGCGCCCACGCAGTTCAGTAATACGATCATTATATTGACATACCGCCAGTGTGGCGATTAATTCTTGGTTTTCACTCCATGCGCAAAGCAATAAATTTCTTTCCTGTAACAGATACTGTTGTTCGAGATCAAAGAGATCTTCTTCGGCAGAAGGCATGGATCTGCCGGCATTGAAGAATAAATTAAGATGCTCAATAAGGAACGACTGAACAGCAGGAATATCGGCGTGAGTCATCTCACTAAATCTAAATGGGATCATGGCATGCATAACTCAATCTTAGAATGGAAAACGATAATAACAATAAGCCTCCTTTAAAAACAATATTGAGCGGCAAGAGACAGAAATGCAATTATCTATGGTGCTATTCTGCATACGAATTATAAATGGAAATCGTAAGCCCCTGCTGCTGGCGACGGTAGTAGCAACGCCGCTGGTGGGGGGGATCTGGGGGGGACCACAATCGGATGGTGAGGCGCTTTCTTGTGCCTGGTTCCCGTCGCGGTCCTCGCCTTTATCTGGCAGTGCACGTTTGCCATGAGCAACGTACTGCTTCTTTGCGCTGAGGTGCTGACGTTATTCACCGCAAGCCAGAAGACCAACACGCTGTGTTCCGTTTTACCACTTACCTGCACCACTAACTCTCAAAAATGAGAGGCCGATCCTCTGAGCAGGACTTTTGTCCTCAATCACCTCACAAACGTCTGGTTACAATCCCTGCATATCTTCAATACCCATAATTCAGGAATTGTTATGACTGCACATATTAATGCCAAGCCAGGGGATTTCGCGCCAACCGTTATTATGCCGGGCGATCCGCTCCGTGCTAAATTTATTGCCGAAAATTATTTAATGGATTACCGCGAAGTCACCAATGTACGTAATATGCTGGGTTATACCGGTTTATATTTTGGGCAACCTGTTTCGGTGATGGGACATGGAATGGGCATTCCTTCAATGACGCTTTATGCCCATGAACTGGTACATGATTTTGGTGTGCAAAGAATTATTCGCGTCGGCAGTTTAGGCGCAACACAACATCATATCAAAATGCGCGATATTATCCTGGCCGTCGCCGCCGGAACGGATTCAGTCACAAATTTAAAACGTAGCGCGGGCTATGCGATGGCAACATCTGCCTATTTCCCATTATTACAGCAGGCGTGGACGCTGGCACAGAAGGCGGGTATCGATATTAAAGTCGGCAATGTTTTCAGCGGCGATCTTTATTACGATCCTGACGAAAATTTAATACCGGCACTGGAAAAATTCGGTGTACTGGGTGTAGATATGGAAGTAGCAGGCTTATACGCTTTAGCGCATCAGTTTAATATTGAAGCGCTGGCTATTTTAACTGTCTCCGATCATTGCCTGACAGGTGAAGAAACAACGGCAGAAGAACGACAATTGACCTTTAACAACATGATTGAGCTGGCGCTAAATACTGCTGTTACCGCTTAGTTCCGGCTTTTAATTGAACCAATCAGAGATGGCATTATATGAAGAATAAAATAGCACTTACGCTGATTAGTTTTCTGGCAAATTTTATTATGGCAGGGTTTGCCAGTCAGTTCGGTATGCTAATCGAACCGATTGCAGTACGCTACGGTGCCGATGTGAATACCGTTGCTTCGATATTTTCGTTGCTCAATGGTGGAGCATTAGCCGGCACCATCGCCGCCTTTTTCCTGATTGAGAAAATCGGTGTGAAGCGTATGACGCTCATTATCTATTCGATAGTGTTCCTTTGCGCTCTGGTAATGCACTTAAGCCCTGGCTTATGGCCGGTGATGGTCGCCATGACCCTGGTGGGTTTTTGCGGTGGGATCGGTCTGTGCGTGGCAGGAACGATTGTGGTATCGGTCTGGCAGGATCGTATTCAAAGTACGATGCTGGTGGTGCAGGACGCCACTTTCAACGTCGCGGGTGTAGTTTTCCCGCTGATCACCACCTTCGCCCTGACGCACAATATGTCGTGGAGTTACAGCTATCTGAGCGTGGGTATGGTGGCCTTACTCACGCTGGGCGTTGTGGCGCTCACCCGCTTTACTGCCTGCGAGACGTCGCCCACGGCAGATCGGACAGACAAGGTAAAATCGGAGTGGAATCCAGGGATTATCAGCGGAGGCATTGGCCTGTTCTTAGGTATGCTGGCGCTGTACACCTTCCTGACCTGGGCACCATTATTTGTGAAGAACAAATTTGGCATTCCCTTTGAAGAAGCAGGAAATATTATTACGCAATACTGGGGCGCTGCGCTGGTCGGGGCATTAGTATCAACCGTCATTGTTTCTCGGGTGAAGATACATTATTTCCTGCTAAGTATTATTTTGCTGGCAAGCATTATTACCGCAATTATCGTCACGAAGGATAATATCTCCGGGCTTGATTATCTGGCCTACAGTTACGGCTTTGTCTGTGCTGCGCTGTATAACTCATTTATTGCCTATGGTGTTTCTTTCGTGAAGCGTGCGAGCAGTCAGAACGTTTCTTATATTTTAATTAGCGGCAGTGCCGGGGCCATGTTTAGTCCGGCGATCAGCGCGCTCATGGAAAAAACAATGGGATTACAGAAAATTATGTACGCAATACCGGTGTTGTATTTAATTATCTTTGTTATGTTAATGGCGACATTAAAACTCAAACGTAATTAAAAGCACTAATAATACTTACCTCTTTAATTAAATAGCCAGTCGCCACACCATTTATATGGTGAGGCGATACTCAACCTTACTCAAAGGAATTGAAAATGCTGAAAAAGAATAAATTAATGATTAAAAAAACAATCCTGGGTGCAGTAGTGGCAATGAGCTGTATGCAAGCATTCGCGGCTGACTATACTGATGGCAACATCCGTAAAAATGATTTTAACTGGATGCAGATGAACTTAATGCAAAGTGTGGACGCGAAAGTGCCATATGGTATTCGCAATGACACCTATCTGGAACTGGAGTTTGGTGCACGCTCTGGCATTATCGATCTGTACGGTTATGTGGATTTCTTTGATATTTTGGATCGCGAGCAGGACGATCGTCACGGTGGTGATAACTTCTTTGCCAAGATATCTCCACGTTTTTCCCTGGACGCCATTTTTAATAAAGATTTATCCGTTGGGCTGTTTAACGAATTCTATATTGCAACGGTAAATAACATTGGCGACCGGGAATTATTTGAACATTACGTTGGTCTGGGTACAGATGTGAAGGTCCCGTGGTTTGGTCTGGTGGGAATGAACATCTATGCGCATTATGTTCGTGAAAACTACGGTGCGGATAACGAAGGAAAGTGGGATGGTTACATGTTCTCGACTAACTGGTCGACGCCATTCTATACCTTTGCCAACGGCAGTTATCTGAACTATCAGGGGTACTTTGACTACCAGTTCGCCGCGAATAAGATTGCTAATCAACCGTTATACAGCAATAACGCGATTGAATGGTATAACGGTATCTACTGGCATTCAGAGCATTATGCAGTCGGTTATGGCCTGAAGTATTTCCGTAACATGGCATTGATGGAAAACCACGGCGGAGCAGGGCGAACCACCGGGCTCGGTCACTATTTCAATCTCACCTATAAGTTCTGATTGCGCCGAAATGACACACCAATGCTCTGTTTACGAGAGTTGGTGTGTCAGTCAATGATGTCATTGCCGAGAAATTTACGCAGCCCATCCAGATCCTTAATTTCCAGTCCTTGCTTCGTTCGCGTTACCAGCCCGGCATCCGTCAGCGCTTTAACCGCCCGCCGATAGACCCGGTCGGTTGTGCCGAATCGCTCAGCTTCCTGGTATTTTTTATGGAAACCATCCATCGGCTGCTTGTTCTGATGCTGGCGATACAGGTCATACGCCACGTTATGTACGATAGGGTAGAGCATCCGGTGCAGGAAGATTTCCAGCATATCCTGATAATCAATCGCCATTGCACTGGCAAAAAATATCGCCAGTCTGGGATGCTGATTCAGCGCTTCTTCCAGACGGTCACAGCTGCACACCGCTACGGTCAGTGGTTCTTCCGCGACGATATCAAGCTGGCAGCGATACCCGGTAAAAAACTCCATTTCACCAAACAGCTGCTCGTCGCATTCCATGGCGCCCAACTGGAATCGGCGACCATTCTCCGCGCTGTAACGCAGCGAAATTCTTCCGGATTGCACCATGATCAGTCGATCGACAACCTGTCCCTGGCGGTATAGATACTCATCTTCCTGGATAATCTGCGTTTCAGAGAGCAGTTCCTGAAATATCTTCTCAATCAAGGCATCATCCTGCTGCCAGATGTTGTGAAAACGACCTTTCGTGAGGGGTTTAAGCTGCATGACTCAACGTCTTATTGTTTAAGATAATTCTTATCTGAGACTGTATGCCATCTGCTGGGCAATGTCATTAAGAGCGCGGGGCGGATAATAAAAGGACCAGCACCATGCTGGTCCTGACACACTAAGGATGGCTGATAAAGCGAGACAGGCGCTGGCGCAGCAGGCGGTTTTCCTGGCGTAACTGAGCGTTCTCCTCCAGCAACGTCAGCGCAACGGCAATCCCTGGCCAGTCAAGTTCCAGCTCCTGACGAAGGCGCACCGCGCGACGCATTACAGTCAGCGCATGATCGTCAAACGTCTCGTCTTCATGGGGTTCTATCACCCCTAAGCCGACAATCTCATGCAGCTCTTCTTCTGACACACCGGTGTACAGACAAAATTCGGTAATGGTAAAAGTGACGGTAACGTTAGCCATTATGCTTTCCCCCACTCTTTGCGCGGATCAAAGGTCTTTTGTGCATCCGCCAGTTGTTGCCACAGGGCGGCACTGGCGTCGTCAGCTTTCGGTGGCATGACTATTTTGATCACCGCATACAAATCGCCGGTATGTTTTTTACTTACCAGACCCTTGCCTTTAATGCGTAGCCGCTGACCGGCCTGGCTGCCTGCAGGAATGGTCAGCAGGATGCTCTCTTTCAGCGTCGGAACGGTTACTTTCGCACCCAGCGCAGCTTCCCACGGCGCGAGGGGAACGACAACTTCCAGATCCTGATTAACGATATCGAACAGCGGATGCGGCGCAATATGAATCACCAGCCACAAATCACCGTTCGGCCCACCGTTTTCGCCGGGGGTGCCCTGGCCTTTCAGACGGATGCGCTGGCCGTTACCGACGCCAGCCGGAATTTTCACATTCAGCGTTTTAGGAATTTCTCGTTCTACCATGCCAAACGCATTGTAGACTGGCAGGTTGTAACTGATAGTGCGGCTATGCTCAGTAAGCGTTTCTTCGAGGAATACGGCAACTTCGATTTCGATGTCGTGCCCGCGGCTGGCAGGGCGCTGGCGCGACTGGTGCGCACGCTGACCAAAAATGGAGGAGAAGATATCGTCGAAATCTTCGGCGCTGTAGCTTTGATTCTCTCCTTGCTGGAATTGACTGCTGAACTGTGGGTCGTTGCGGTGCTGCCACAGCTGGTCGTACTCGGCGCGTCGCTGCTCATCACTCAATACTTCCCAGGCTTCTGCAACCTCTTTAAACCGGGCCTCCGCGTCAGTCTCTTTGCTGACATCAGGATGATATTTACGGGCGAGTCGACGATAGGCGGTCTTGATTGTCTTGAGATCGTCTGTCGGTTTCACGCCCATAATGGCGTAATAATCCTTTAATTCCATAGCGTTCTCTCGTGTAAATCAACACTTGCAGAAGGTGAACCCTGACAACAGGTATCACCGCTAAGTTTAGGGTAATCCTGATAACGGCGAATGCCAACCGGGAAGGGAGGATATTGCGATAAACGATGCAGGCATTGCACCACCAACAGCGCAGTTGAGGTTACGGCATCTGTTGTGTGGTGCGAAAAATGAGATTAGCTAAACATCAGGATTTGCTTATCAGGAAGCGGACCGTATCAGCATAGTTTTGCACGAATGCGTTAAGGTCATCAGACTTCAGTCCTTTTGGATTGATCATATATTTTCCGTTGATAAAAATGGCGGGCACACCGGTTAAATCAACTGCCTTCGCCATTTCTTGCTGCTTAGCGGTCAGTGATTTCACGGCAAAGCTATTCCATGCCGCATCATAATCACTGGCGCTGACGCCCGCGCTGATAAATACGTTACGAATATCGTCCGCTGTTTTAACGGTTTGTTTTTTCTGAACGGCATCAAAAAGCAACGGCTTAACTTTATCTTGTACATTTAACAGCATGGCGACGGACCAGGCGTGGGTCATGTCTTGCCCCAGCGGACCTAAAAAGTCGACGTGGTATTCGGTGAGTTTGACATCTGCAGGCAATACTTTTTTCACGTTATCAGTGATTTCAAAAACTTCATCGTACTGATAACAGGAAGGGCAGTAGAATGAGAAAAACTTCAGCGCCGGCGGTGCGGAAGCGACAGGTTTTTCCAGGGTGATATACTCTTTGCCGTCGGTAAATGATGCTGCCTGAGCGCTAACTGTAAAAAGTAACCCAATCAGGGGTAATAAATATTTTTTCATTTCCATATACTCTAAATAACATTTAATAAACAAATCTTCTGCTAATGAATACGTTATTCATTGCGCCTGGATATAATAATGGAATCTTCTGAAAATACGCTGACCCTTACTTTCATTTACGCATCAGTACGTAGCGGGCATTATTTGTGTGCTGTCATTGAATTATCTACATGCATTCTTCGTAAATAGTGAATGATAACTTGCGTGATATTTTTAGGGGTATTTTAGCAATGTTATAGTGTAATAAAAGAAGAAGTATATGATTAATTATCATTTCGTTTTTAAAGCGTGAATAGCAAGGTATTGCGCTAAGTTCTGCAAATACCCCCGTAGATTTTCTTTTTCTTGTCGTGCGTGAATGAATAGGGTAAGTGTCAGAGATGAGCAACCCAAATGGATATCGCTATGATTGACCACCTGGATCACCTGGTACTAACCACCAATCATGAAGAGGCTTGCGTTCGTTTCTATGTCGAGCTTTTAGGCATGAGGCTGGAAACCTTCGCGCAAGGTCGGAAAGCCTTCGTCTTTGGCAATCAGAAAATCAATCTCCACATTCGGGGAAAAGAGTTTGAACCCAAAGCCTACGCGCCAACGCCGGGGGCGCTGGATTTGTGTTTTATCACCACGCGTACGCTGGAAGAGGTGATGGAGACGTTTCAAACCCACGGAGTCGAGATTATTGAAGGGCCCGTTGCACGTACCGGTGCGACAGGACCTATTCGCTCGGTGTATGTCAGGGATCCCGATCTCAATCTGATTGAAATCGCGGTATATCCAGCAGATAGCAGGACATAACTTTACAGCGTAAAGGTTGCCAAAACCTGGCGAGTGGTTAAGATAACTCGCATCAATGAGTGAGGGTATAATGGCGAAACGTCAACGGATGGGATGGTGGTTCCTCTGTCTGGCATGTGTTGTGGTGATGGTTTGCACCGCACAACGCATGGCGGGCCTGCACGCGTTGCAGATGGATACCGCCGTTACAAGCGTTGCCGCCAGCGCGCAAGTGCAGACCGACGAGGCCTCACCCGTTACCCCTTGTGAACTGAGCGCGAAGTCATTACTGGCTGCGCCACCCGTACTGTTTGAAGGTGCTATTCTGGTGCTGTGCCTGCTGTTGTCGTTGCTGGCGCCAGTGCGGGCGTTTCGCCTACCTTTTTTCCCACCGCGAGCCATTTCGCCGCCCACTCTCCGGGTGCATCTCCGATTTTGCGTCTTCCGTGAATGACAGAACAGCCGTTGCTGACTGTTAGATAATTATTCACGGAGAAAAACTATGATGACTGTTTTCAGACAGGCGTTGCTCTGTCTGTTATTGCTATGGCTGCCCGTATCCTGGGCGGCTGAACCCGGCTGGCTGCGTTCACCCGATAACGATCACGCCAGCGTGCGGTTACGCGCTGATACGTCCGCAGGCGGAGAAACCCGTCTGCTGCTGGATGTCAAACTGGAGGACGGCTGGAAAACCTACTGGCGTTCTCCGGGCGAGGGGGGCGTTGCGCCTGCTATCGCCTGGAAAGGGGAAATGCCTGCGGTCGACTGGTCCTGGCCAACCCCTGCTCGTTTTGAGGTCGCCAATATCACTACCCAGGGGTATCACGATAAGGTGACGTTTCCGATGGTGGTGCGCGGTAGAGCGCCCGCCACGCTCAGCGGCGTTTTGACGCTATCTACCTGTAGCAACGTTTGCCTGTTGACGGATTTTCCTTTTTCCGTGACGCCCACAGCCCAGGACCCGGCTTTTGCACATGATTATGCTCAGGCGATGGGACAGATCCCACTTGCCAGCGGCCTGACCGATACTCTGAGCGCTGGCGCACGGGCGGGAGAGTTAGTCGTCGAGGCTCACCGTGCGGGAGGCTGGACTGCACCGGGGCTGTATCTGGATGCTGTTGATGATACGGATTTTGGCATGCCGCAAATCCATGTTGAGGGGGAGATGTTACGCGCCACGGTACCTGTACATGACGGTTGGGGAGAAGGCGCGCCGGATCTGCGTGGTAAGTCAGTCACGCTGGTGCTGGCAGATAACGGTGTTGCCCAGGAGAGTCGTCTGGCGATTGGCGAAGCCCCGGTTGTTGAGAACGCCTCACTCCCACTGTGGCAAGTGGTGCTCATGGCACTGCTGGGTGGTTTGATCCTCAATCTGATGCCTTGTGTGTTACCGGTTCTCGGCATGAAGCTGGGCTCTATTTTGCTGGTCGAGGAAAAAAGTCGTCGCCAGATCCGTCGTCAGTTCCTCGCATCGGTAGCCGGAATACTGGTCTCGTTTATGGCACTGGCGCTATTGATGACGGTGCTGCGTTTAACCAATCAGGCCCTTGGCTGGGGGATCCAGTTTCAGAATCCATGGTTCATTGGCGTCATGGTACTGGTGATGCTGACGTTCAGCGTCAGCCTGTTCGGGTGGTTTGAATTCCGCCTGCCTTCTGCAATGACCACCACGCTGGCGACTCACGGCGGCAACGGACTGTCGGGACATTTCTGGCAAGGTGCATTTGCGACACTGCTTGCCACGCCGTGCAGTGCCCCGTTTCTGGGAACGGCGGTGGCGGTAGCATTGACCGCTTCGCTGCCGACGTTGTGGGGATTGTTTATCGCACTTGGGCTGGGGATGAGCTTACCGTGGCTGCTGGTGGCCCTGCGTCCCGGTCTGGCGCTGCGTTTGCCGCGACCAGGGCGGTGGATGAATATTTTGCGGCGTCTGCTTGGCGTGATGATGCTGGGTTCGGCTATCTGGCTTGCGACGTTGCTGCTCCCACACTTAGGGTTTAGCGGACAAAGTAGCGCTAAAGAAAGCGTGAACTGGCAACCGCTAAGCGAGCAAGCGATTGAGGATGCGCTGGCACAACATAAGCGCGTGTTCATTGACGTCACAGCCGACTGGTGCATCACCTGTAAGGTAAACAAATACAACGTGTTGCATAAAGAAGACGTACAGGCCGCATTGCAACAGCCGGATGTGGTGGCGCTGCGCGGCGACTGGACACTCCCTTCTGAAGCTATTACCGAATTTCTAAAAAAACGCGGCCAGGTTGCTGTGCCGTATAACCAAATTTATGGCCCCGGTCTGCCAGATGGCCAGGCGTTACCCACGTTGTTAACCCGCGATGCGGTACTGCAAACGTTGAATGATGCCAAAGGAGTAACCCCATGAAAATGATGATTGTTCTGCTGTTAACCTTGTTTTCTGCCGTCAGTATCGCGAAAGAGCCTGCGCCGTTTACCCCGGAACAGGAAAAGCAAATTGAAGCATTAATTCTGGAAGCCTTGTTTAACGATCCCAACAGCCCGCGTATTGGCGCGAAGCAGGCGAAACTGACTCTGATAAACTTCACCGATTACAACTGCCCATACTGCAAGCAGTTGGATCCAATGCTGGAAAAAATTGTGCAGAAATATCCTGAAGTGGCGGTAGTGATTAAACCGCTGCCGTTTAAAGGTGAAAGCTCGGAACTGGCGGCGCGGACCGTGTTGACCACCTGGCATCAGCATCCGCAACAGTTTCTGGCGCTACATGAAAAACTGATGCAGAAGAAGGGCTACCATACCGACGTCAGTATCAAACAGGCGCAGGAAAAATCGGGGGCCAGTCCGGTGACGCTGGATGCCCAAAGTGCTGAAACGCTGAGTACTAACCTGCAACTGGCGAGACTGGTGGGTGTGCAGGGAACTCCCGCAACGATTATTGGTGATGAACTTATTCCCGGTGCGGTGTCGTGGGAAACCCTTGAGGAAGTGGTAAAAGAAAAACTGGCGGCGGCCAATGCTCAGTAAATTGCGCCGCTGGCTGCGCGAAGGGCTGATCTTACTGGCGCTGTTAGCGGGGGCGATGCTGTTGATGGATGCCTGGCGCGCGCCGCAGCTCCCAGCCTCCTTTGACAGCACACCGTTACAAACGCTGGATGGTGAAAACGTCACGCTGGCGGCGCTCAGCAAAGACGAGCCGGTGTTGCTTTATTTCTGGGCGAGCTGGTGCGGCGTATGCCGCTTCACGACGCCGGAAGTCGCCAGGCTGCGTTCGGAAGGGGAAAATGTGATGACCATTGCGTTACGTTCCGGAAATGAAGCTGAGGTATCTCGCTGGCTGTCGCGTAAAGGCGTGGACTTTCCGGTCATCAATGATGCTAACGGGGCCATTTCCCGCAGTTGGGCAATCAGCGTCACGCCCACGCTGGTGGTGATGTCACAAGGTCGGGTGGTATCAACCACCAGCGGCTGGACCAGCTACTGGGGCATGAAACTTCGGTTGTGGTGGGCGAAAACGTTCTGATAAATGTGCCGGGGAAACCCGGCATTTTTTATGACGTCACCCTCGCCAGGAAGGCATATTTCGTTGCCTGACGAAGCAAACACAGTGATTAACGTCCAGAATCAGTCATCTTCTCTTTTCCAGGAAAGTGCAACATGACGAGTTCTTTAGCGTTTGAACCCGCTCTGGTGGTGATGATTACAGCTACATTTGTCCTCGCGGGGATGGTGAAAGGCGTTACGGGTATGGGATTACCCACCGTGGCAATGGGGATCCTCGGATCGCTTATTTCGCCAGTTGCCGCGGCGGCCATGCTGCTATTGCCTTCGCTGATAAGCAATTTGTTCCAGTTTGGCGGTGGTGGAAATACACGCCAATTACTCAAACGACTGTGGCCAATGCTGCTGACAGTGGTAATGGCGACTCTGCTTGCCAGCACCTGGATTACCGGGGGTGACACCACCCGTACCCAGTTTGCGCTCGGCGTGGCGCTGGTGGCCTACGCTATCTGGACGCTGGCGGGAAAGAAAATCGCGGTGGCCCCGCAGCGTGAAAAACCATACTCCCTCGTTATTGGATTTGTGACCGGCTTATTGACCGGCGGAACCGGGGTGTTTGTGATGCCCGCAGTGCCCTGGATCCAGTCCCTCGGCTTTGAGAAAGATGAACTGGTGCAGGCTCTCGGGATCTCTTTTACCTTTTCAACCCTGGCATTGGCGCTGGGTCTGTGGTGGCACAACGCGCTGCCCATACAATCGCTAAGCTTGTCGGCTTTGGCCATTGTTCCTGCACTGATTGGCCAATGGATCGGTACCCGTGTGCGAAAGGTTATTTCTCCGCTCGTGTTTAAACGCTGTTTTCTGTTTTGTCTGATTGGGTTGGGTACAGAGATGATGCTGCGTGCTGTGTGACCGGTGCGGTGACTTTGCGCGACTTTCATGGCATCGTTAATTCAGAGATTCAGGGCCAATGAGGTCGTTATGGCATCCGTGATGTTACATGAAGAAGAGGGCGATCTGGAGTCGAAAATGGCACTCACTGCGGCAGTGATGGCCGATAAATCGCGCTCGCGTATGTTGTGCGCCCTAATGGATGGCTGCGCCTGGACTGCAACTGAGCTCAGCGCGGTGGCGGATATATCCGCATCGACCGCCAGCGCGCATCTGGCGCGTCTGTGCGAACAACGTTTTGTTGTGGCGCTTGCGCAGGGCAGACACCGTTATTTCCGCCTTGCAGGTTCCGATATCGCTGAACTGCTGGAACGCCTGATGGGCGTTGCGTGGGCGACATCAACGCCCCGCAGAATCACTACACCGCCAGGTATGCGCCATGCCCGCACCTGCTACGACCATCTTGCCGGGGAGGTGGCGGTGAGGCTGTTCGATACGCTGGTTTCCCGTCAGTGGTTAACGCCGGATGGTGAAACGCTGACTCCACTTGGCCAGGAAAATCTGGCCCGGATGGGGATTGTTCTTGTCACGGGCTCATCCCGGCGGAAGTTAACCTGCGGTTGTCTGGACTGGAGCGAACGACGTTATCATTCCGGCGGTGTGCTTGGCGCAACGCTGCTGCGCTGGTTTAGCGAACAGCGATGGATAAAAACCGAACCGGGCAGCCGCCACGTCACCTTCACACCTCTTGGCATTCGCAAACTCGAAAC
Organism: Citrobacter sp. Cpo037; assembly: GCF_030332945.1. NCBI lineage: Bacteria > Pseudomonadati > Pseudomonadota > Gammaproteobacteria > Enterobacterales > Enterobacteriaceae > Citrobacter > Citrobacter sp. Cpo037. The sequence continues at coordinate 173,326 of NZ_JAOWGW010000081.1, read as the reverse complement.
CGAGTTCGGTGTTAAAACGACACGCTAGATGGTCTGTTTTGCGAAAGCGTTCCCGGAAATATGTCATATTTCTGTCACACTCTGTTGTGATTGATAACAACAAGAGGTCGTAGGGATGAATAAATCGTTAATCGCCGCAGCCGTGGCAGGGGCTGTATTATTGTCAACCGCCGCGCAGGCGCAGACCGCGCCGGAAGGGTATCAGCTTCAACAAGTATTGATGATGAGTCGGCATAACTTACGTGCACCTTTAGCCAATAATGGCAGCGTTCTTGAGCAGTCCACCCCTAAACAATGGCCAGAATGGGATGTCCCCGGCGGACAACTCACTACTAAAGGCGGTGTGCTGGAAATCTATATGGGCCACTACATGCGAGAGTGGCTGGCAGAGCAGGGGATGGTGAAATCGGGCGAATGCCCGGCACCGAACACGGTCTATACCTATGCTAACAGCCTGCAGCGTACGGTCGCCACGGCGCAGTTCTTTGTCACCGGTGCTTTCCCTGGTTGCGATGTTCCGGTCCATCATCAGGAAAAAATGGGCACCATGGATCCTACCTTTAATCCGGTGATCACCGATGATTCCGCCGTCTTCAGCCAGCAGGCCGTTCAGGCCATGGAGAAAGAGCGTAGTAAAATGCAGCTCAACGATAGCTATCAGTTGCTTGAGCAAATGACCGACTACAAAGACTCTCCGTCCTGCAAAGAAAAACAGCAGTGTTCCCTGACCGATGCCAAAGATACGTTTAGCGCGAAGTACCAGCAGGAGCCAGGCGTTTCGGGGCCGCTGAAGGTGGGAAATTCGCTGGTTGATGCCTTCACGCTGCAATATTACGAAGGCTTCCCGATGGACAAGGTTGCCTGGGGCGAGATTAAATCCGATCAGCAGTGGAAGGTTCTGTCGAAGCTGAAAAACGGCTATCAGGACAGCCTGTTCACCTCCCCTGAAGTGGCGCAGAACGTCGCCAAACCACTGGTGAAATATATTGATAATGCGCTGGTTACTGAACGCGCGAAAGCACCGAAAATAACCGTGCTGGTGGGGCATGATTCAAATATCGCTTCGCTGCTCACCGCGCTGGATTTTAAACCGTACCAACTTCACGATCAGAACGAGCGTACGCCGATTGGCGGGAAGATTGTCTTCCAGCGCTGGCTTGACAGCAATGCAAATCGTGATCTGATGAAAATCGAGTATGTGTATCAGAGCTCGCAGCAGTTGCGTAATGCAGACGTTCTGACGCTGAAATCTCCGGCGCAGCGCGTAACGCTGGAGCTGAAAGGATGTCCGATAGATGCGGATGGTTTTTGCACGATAGATAAGTTCGATAGCGTGCTGAATGAGGCGGCTAAGTAAAAGAAAACTCCCCCGTGTTCGCGGGGGAGTCAGCGCGCTAGACGTTTTTGCGTTCGATAGTCTGTTCACCCCAAAAGAGCGAATCTTTGTCTGTTTTTTCAAAGGCTTTGATGAGTACCTCATCGCTACCTTCTTCCCAAATTTTTTCCGCCAGTTTCTCGTCATAATGCGCGACTTCAAAAATGGCTTCGGCTATTTCCGGCGATGTATTGCGCAGACTTGCCCATTCGCCGACGCGATGGGCTTTCGCTTCTTGAGTTGGCATTCGAATCCTCCTGTTGAAGATTAGCCGTTGAGTTTTACTGCCAGACCTGCGACATATTCACCCTGATAACGGGCGATAGATAATTCTTCCTGACTTGGCTGGCGGGAGCCGTCGCCTCCGGCAATGGTGGTTGCACCGTAAGGGGTACCGCCGCGAACTTGTGAGACATCAAACAGCTCTTGCGCCGCGTAACCGATAGGTACAATCACCATCCCATGGTGGGCAAGCGTAGTCCAGGTTGATGTAATGGTTTGTTCCTGACCGCCGCCGGTTCCCGTTGAGCTGAATACGCTGGCGAGTTTGCCGTACAGGCCGCCAGAGGCCCACAACCCGCCAGTCTGGTCGAGGAAGGTACGCATCTGACCGGACATATTACCAAAGCGCGTGGGGGTACCAAAAATGATGGCGTCGTAATCAGCCAGTTCTTGCGGGGTTGCGACTGGTGCGTTTTGTGTTTTGCCGCCAGCCTTAAGGAAAATCTCGGGCTGCATGGTCTCTGGTACACGCTTAATAATCACTTCTGCGCCATCTACCTTATTTGCGCCTTCTGCGACTGCGTGGGCCATAGTTTCAATGTGTCCGTACATAGAATAATAAAGCACCAGAACTTTTGCCATTTTACACTACTCCTCGAGTTAACCGTGTCCGTAGCGATTCGCTACCTACCTTTAAAGATATGACGTACTGTCAGGAGTGCAAATTTCACAATCACTTCTTTGATTTATAACAATTTTTATAACAACCTGCTTTGTAGCAAAATGATACATATTTAACCGGGTAGAATTCGGTAGTCATAAGAAAGACTTATTGATTTCTTATGGTGATTATTTCTTTGTCACTCCTGATCCTGTTGCAGGATATTACAGTTAGCGTCTGCCCTGGCCACGCTTCACTATGCTTATTCCCACGCAGTTATTTTCAGGGCCTCGCCCGTAACGCTGCGTGAGGTATCACTCCTCAGTACCTATGCAATATGATGTCTAATCAATGACGGAGGTCAGTAATGGCAAACCATCGGGGCGGTTCCGGCAACTTTGCGGAAGACCGCGAAAGAGCATCAGAAGCAGGTCGAAAAGGTGGCCAGCACAGCGGGGGCAACTTCAAGAATGACCCGCAACGCGCTTCAGAGGCAGGCAAAAAAGGGGGCAAAAATAGCCACGGCAACAACAAATCGTAATTGTCGGGCTATCTGTCAGATATGTCGTGACGGCTGAGTGTCAGAGACAGACGTTACGTAGCCACCGCCGCCGGGTCTTTCCGGCGGTTTTTTTTGTCTGCAAGGTTGAACTGTAACAAAACGCAACGCAGACTAATGACATTCAGTTAATCGGGTGTCTCATGTCATTACTTTCTCGTTATTCCTTCTCTGTTAAACCTCAGGAAGCGATCCTCATTGTGATCACCATGTTCTGGGGTGGCACGTTTTTGGCGGTGCAATATGCCGTTACCCTGAGCGGCCCTTTTTTCTTTGTCGGTGTGCGTTTTGCCACTGCCGCGCTGGCGGTCGCGCTTTTGTCGTTACACACACTGCATAAGCTGACGTGGCTGGAAGTCAAAGCTGGGGTTGCAATCGGTATCGCAATTGCGCTGGGCTATAGTCTGCAAACCTGGGGGCTACAGTTTATTCCCAGCAGTAAATCGGCGTTTATTACCGCGATGTACGTACCGTTGGTGCCGCTTTTACAATGGCTGTGCCTGGGGCGCATGCCTGGCCTGATGCCGTGCGTCGGCATTGTGCTGGCCTTTATCGGATTGATTTTTCTTGCCGGACCGGGAGGCAATTTACTGGCCCTGGGCGAAGGCGAGTGGATCACGCTTGCCGGTGCGGTGGCGATTGCGGCAGAAATTATCCTGATTAGCGCGTGGGCGGGAAAAGTGGATGTACGTCGGGTAACGGTAGTGCAACTGGCAACCGCTTCGATAGTGGCGTTTATGGCGATGGGACCGGCCGGAGAGACCGTGCCACCAATGTCTACCGGATTGCTGGTGGTGGCGCTGGGGCTGGGGATTTTTAGCGCGATTATTCAGGTCACCATGAACTGGGCGCAGCGCAGCGTTTCACCGACGCGCGCGACGGTTATTTATACCGGTGAGCCGGTGTGGGCGGGGATCTTTGGCCGTCTGGCGGGTGAACGCTTACCGCTACTTGCATTGCTTGGTGCGGCATTCATTATTGTTGGCGTACTGGTCAGCGAGCTGAAGTTCAAAAAGAAAAAAGCGCTTGGACAAGAGGCGCCGCCGGAATCGCTTTAATTTAACCATTCACCGCGTGATTTGGTATGCTGACGCCCTCACAAGAAGGAGAGGGCGCATGGTCCAACGCGCAGAGAAAAAAACAGGTAAGCGCTCGCAGGCCGTCAGTGCAAAACGCCAGGCCATCTTAACCGCGGCATTAAATATCTTCTCCCAATATGGGATCCACGGCACTCGCCTGGAGCAGGTGGCAGAGCAGGCGGGCGTGTCAAAAACCAATTTACTTTATTACTACCCGTCAAAAGAGGTGCTTTATATCGCCGTTTTACGGCAGATCCTCGACATCTGGCTAGCTCCATTGAAAGCTTTTCGCGAAGACTTTGCACCGCTGGTGGCCATTAAAGAATACATTCGCCTTAAGCTGGAAGTGTCGCGCGATTACCCTCAGGCCTCACGGCTGTTTTGTATGGAGATGCTGGCCGGAGCGCCTTTATTGATGGCAGAACTGGAGGGGGATCTCAAAACGCTAATTGATGAGAAATCCGCGCTGATTGCCGGTTGGATCAAAAGCGGAAAACTGGCTCCGGTCGATCCGCATCATCTTATTTTTATGATTTGGGCTTCAACTCAGCACTACGCCGATTTTGCCCCACAGGTAGAGGCGGTGACGGGCGCAACGCTGCGTGATGAAGCCTTTTTTAACCAAACGGTGGAGAGCGTACAGCGGATGATTATTGAAGGGATCCGCGTGCGTTAACTGGCCGGCGGTAACGGGCAGCTTAAATCGCCTTCTTCACACTGCAAGAGCGAGGCGAGAAACGCTTCGCGCTCGTTGGTCTTATCCGTCAGGCACTGGCTGGAAATCATCGCCTGAACGCTACCGCCTTCGGTACCGGAACTGATTAATGCACAATCTGCATCGCGCAAAGTTATCCATGATATTTGCGCTTTTTTCAGTAAATCGCGCTGGGTTGGGGCGGCGCGCTTTAGCGCATTCTGGTACGTTTCATTAAGTTTGGCGTCGGCCGCCTTATACTGCTCTGCCGCACAGGTGTTCATCTCAATCTGCGTGTTCGCGTTGGCGCAGTCATCCGCCAGCGCCTGGCCGCTCAGCAGCAGCGCTGCACATGTCAGTACGATTCGTTTCATGCTTCCCTCTGGCTTAATAAAAAAAGGCCCCGTTACCGGAGCCTTAATTAACCACAACCTTAGCCGATTGTCATCAGGCTGGCGTTCCCCCCAGCTGCGGCGGTATTGACGCTCAGGGAGCGCTCAATATACAACCTTTCCAGCAGGATATTGCTTTCGCCGCGGGCAAAGCCCTGGACCGACACAATCGCCCCTTCGCGGGCCGCCACTGCTTCACACAGTGCGCGAAGCTGATCGGAATCGCCGTGGAAAATAACCGCATCAAACGGCTGCGTGGCGATGTTGTCCGCTTTGGCAAACTGAATGCGCCCGGAAACCGCGGCTGGCAGGCGTTTTGTCAGGTCGCGATGGAACGTATCATCTGGCCACAGGATTAAGCTACCAACGGAAGTTACAGCGGCAACTTGTACCAGTGCGTCCTGTTCGTCATCGGCGATACACAGCACGCGTTCGCGCGGCAACAGCGTCCAGGTATTGCGCTCGCCGGTGGGTCCTGGCAGCAGGCGTTGCGTTCCAGCCTGCGCCAGTTCACCAAACTGTTGGCAGAGCGCACGCAGTGCTGGACGATCGGTTGCCCATTCGCTAAGCGCTTCCAGCGGCTGAACGAGCGCCGTTTTAAGCTGTGCATCGACCGGGTATTCAGCATCCTGACGGGCAAGCGTAATGCCTAACGCATTTTCCGGACGGTTTGCCAGCAGGCGGTACAGATACAGCGGTCCACCCGCTTTTGGCCCGGTTCCTGACAAGCCTTCGCCACCGAATGGCTGCACTCCGACGACGGCGCCGACCATATTGCGGTTAACGTACAGGTTCCCCACATGTGCCGAACCCGTGACCTGGGCGATGGTTTCATCGATACGGGTGTGCACGCCCAGCGTCAGGCCGTAGCCGGAGGCATTAATTTGCTCAATCAGGCTGCCCAGATTGTTGCGGGTGTAACGCACCACGTGCAGTACCGGACCGAACACCTCTTTTTGCAATTCGTCGAAGCTTTCCAGCTCGATAAGCGTCGGCGCGATAAAGGTACCGGTTTGCCATTCACGCGCATCGTCGCTGTTTTCGCGCACGGCCTGGAACACCGGACGCCCTTTAGCGCGCATGGCCTGAATATGGCGCTCAATATTGGCTTTGGCTTCTTCATCGATAACCGGTCCAATATCGGTGGTCAGACGGCCCGGGTTACCCATGCGACATTCCGCCATCGCGCCACGCAGCATTTTCAGCGTATGGACGGCGACATCGTCCTGCAGACACAGGACGCGAAGCGCGGAGCAGCGCTGTCCGGCGCTGTCAAAGGCAGAAGCCAGAACGTCGACCACGACCTGTTCCGTTAACGCAGAAGAGTCGACGATCATGGCGTTCATCCCGCCGGTTTCGGCGATAAGCGGGATTGGGCGCCCCTGAGCATCGAGGCGGGTCGCGATATTGCGTTGCAACAGCGTGGCGACTTCCGTTGAGCCGGTAAACATGACGCCGCGTACGCGCTCATCGGAAGTGAGCTGTGCCCCGACCGTTTCGCCTTGACCAGGCAACAGTTGCACCACGCCTGGCGGCACACCTGCTTCGAGTAAAATGGCAATACCCTGGGCGGCAATCAGCGGAGTTTGTTCCGCGGGTTTTGCCAACACGCTGTTGCCCGCCGCCAGCGCAGCGGCAATCTGCCCGGTGAAAATGGCCAGCGGGAAGTTCCACGGGCTGATACAGACCACCGGCCCTAACGGACGATGGGTTTCATTATCGAAGTCATCGCGGACCTGACCGGCATAATAGTGCAGGAAGTCAACCGCTTCGCGTACTTCCGCAATGGCGTTGCTGAAGGTTTTGCCTGCTTCGCGCACCAGAATGCCAATTAACTGCTGCATCTGGCCTTCCATCAGAACGGCGGCGCGATGCAAAATAACGGCGCGCTCTTGTGGCGGTGTGGCGAACCAGATCGGCGCGTTATTTACCGCGTTCTGCAATGCCTGTTCCACTTCGCTGTGGGTTGCTTCACGCACGTAACCGACAATGTCTTTCGGTTCGGCCGGGTTGACGACTGGGGTCATTTCACCGTCAGCAACCGGATGTTCGAGCATCGGTTTTGCGTGCCATTTTTGCAGTGCGCTGTTGAGTAGGGCAGAGGACAGCGAGGCCAGACGATGTTCGTTTGCTAAATCCAGACCGCCTGAGTTTTCACGGCCTTTACCGTACAGATCACGCGGCAGGGCAATCTTCGGATGTGGCAGACCAGCCTGGCCTTCCTGCTGCGCCAGTTTTTCAACGGCTTCGACCGGATCGGCTACCAGTTCATCCAGCGGCAGGGTAGTGTCTGCAATGCGATTGACGAATGAAGTGTTGGCGCCGTTTTCCAGCAGACGACGCACCAGATATGCCAGCAGCGTTTCATGCGTGCCTACCGGTGCATAAATGCGGCATGGACGGTTCAGTTTGCCATCGGCAACTTTACCGGTGACCTGCTCATACAGCGGTTCGCCCATACCGTGCAGGCACTGGAACTCGTACTGACCAGGATAGTAGTTTTGACCGGCCAACTGATAAATCGCCGCCAGCGTATGGGCGTTGTGGGTGGCGAACTGCGGGTAGATCAGATTCGGTACCGCAAGCAGTTTTTTCGCACAGGCCAGATAGGAAACGTCGGTGTAGACCTTACGGGTATAGACCGGATAACCTTCCAGACCGTCCATTTGCGCACGTTTGATTTCGCTATCCCAGTAGGCGCCCTTAACCAGACGGATCATCAGGCGACGGCGGCTGCGCGTGGCGAGATCAATCAGGTAGTCGATAACATACGGACAGCGCTTCTGGTAGGCCTGAATAACAAAGCCGATACCGTTCCAGCCCGCCAGTTCAGGTTCAAAGCACAGTTTCTCCAGCAGATCGAGGGAGATCTCCAGTCGGTCGGCCTCTTCAGCATCGATATTGATACCGATGTCGTACTGGCGGGCCAGCAGAGTAAGCGACTTCAGACGCGGATAGAGTTCATCCATCACGCGGTCATACTGCGCGCGACTATAACGCGGATGCAGCGCTGACAGCTTGATAGAAATGCCTGGCCCTTCATAGATGCCGCGACCATTTGAGGCTTTACCAATGGCGTGGATTGCCTGTTGGTACGAAACCATGTAAGCCTGGGCATCGGCGGCAGTCAGAGCCGCTTCGCCCAGCATGTCGTAAGAGTAGCGGAAGCCTTTTTCTTCCAGTTTACGCGCGTTAGCCAGCGCTTCAGCGATAGTCTCTCCGGTGACGAACTGCTCGCCCATCAGGCGCATTGCCATGTCGACACCTTTACGCACCAGTGGTTCACCGCTCTTGCCGATAATACGGTTGAGTGAGCGTGAAAGGCTGGCCTCATTATGCGTAGAAACCAGACGACCGGTAAACAACAGCCCCCAGGTCGCCGCGTTGACGAACAGGGACGGGCTGCGTCCAATGTGCGACTGCCAGTTGCCGTTGCTGATTTTGTCGCGGATTAACGCATCGCGGGTTGCCTTATCGGGAATACGCAGCAGGGCTTCCGCCAGACACATCAGCGCGACGCCTTCCTGTGAAGAAAGGGAGAATTCCTGCAATAAACCTTGTACCATCCCGGCGCGGCCGCTGGCGGTCTTTTGGTTACGCAGTTTGTCAGCCAGATCGTACGCCAGTTTATGCGCTTGCTCGGCGATGGGTTGCGGCAGACGAGCCTGCTCCATCAGCATCGGCACGGCATCGGTTTCGGCTCGGCGGTACGCGGCGGTGATTGCTGCACGGGAAACAGACTGAGGCAGGATCTGTTCGGCAAATTCCAGGAAAGGCTGGTGCGCTTCATTCTGCTGCGTGGTTAACTCCTCACCCTCATTCGCGGCACCCGCCAGCAGGGCCGGCAGTTCAGGAAGCGCGTCGTCATTTTCCAGTCTTTCGAGATAATTAAAGATGGCTTGCTTGATCAGCCAATGTGGCGTGCGATCGATTCGTGATGCTGCTGTTTTAATACGCTCGCGAGTGGCGTCATCCAGTTTAACCCCCATCGTGGTGGTTCCCATGCCGTTTACTCCTGTTGTACTGAAATACGGGGCTGATAGTTACCGAGAAATATCCACTATGTTGCAACTTTGTGCAACCGTGTTAAATGTGACTTGGTTTGCAAGCTTGGAAATGAATGAAATGTTAATAAATATGAGTCTTATGATGTGGGCTGTAAAAATTACAGAATCTTTTTCTCTGCGGTAGTTAACACTTTTAAAAGGTGCAACCGAAAAAAATGTGAGAGAGTGCAACCTACAGAAAAATGCTATCTACTCTGGATCAAATTTGATGTAAATGGTGTGTTAAATCGATTGTGAATAACCATCGCTTCCGGCAGGATACGGTCGCCCTGGTCAACATAGATATCTTTGCCACGTTCCGGCAGGGTAATAAAACGGCAAGCCACGGCATTGCTGATACATAATTTTGGAGAGTTTTGATGGCTATTAGCACACCGATGTTAGTGACATTCTGTGTCTATATTTTCGGCATGATATTGATAGGGTTTATTGCATGGCGTTCAACCAAAAACTTTGACGATTACATTCTGGGTGGACGCAGTCTGGGTCCATTCGTGACCGCGTTATCTGCCGGGGCATCTGACATGAGCGGCTGGTTGCTGATGGGGTTGCCCGGCGCGATTTTCCTGTCGGGGATTTCAGAAAGCTGGATCGCCATCGGCCTTATTTTGGGCGCATGGATCAACTGGAAGCTGGTGGCCGGACGTTTACGTGTACATACCGAATACAATAACAATGCGCTGACGTTACCGGATTACTTTACCGGTCGCTTTGAAGATAAAAGCCGAATTTTGCGTATTATCTCTGCGCTGGTTATTTTGCTGTTTTTCACCATCTATTGTGCTTCAGGGATTGTGGCAGGGGCGCGTCTGTTTGAAAGCACCTTTGGCATGAGCTATGAAACAGCGCTGTGGGCAGGGGCGGCCGCGACGATCATTTATACCTTTATTGGTGGTTTCCTGGCGGTTAGCTGGACCGATACCGTCCAGGCCAGCCTGATGATCTTTGCTCTGATCCTGACGCCGGTAATGGTCATTATTGGCGTGGGTGGATTTGAAGATTCGCTGGAAGTGATTAAACAAAAGAGCATTGAGAACGTGGACATGTTCAAAGGGCTGAATTTTGTTGCCATCATTTCTTTGATGGGCTGGGGTCTGGGCTACTTTGGCCAGCCGCATATTCTGGCGCGCTTTATGGCAGCAGATTCCCACCATAGCATCGTTCATGCTCGCCGTATCAGTATGACCTGGATGATCCTGTGCCTGGCAGGTGCCGTGGCCGTGGGCTTCTTTGGTATTGCTTACTTTAACAACAACCCACAGCTTGCCGGTGCTGTTAACCAGAACGCCGAGCGCGTATTTATTGAACTGGCGCAAATCCTGTTCAACCCGTGGATTGCTGGTATTCTGCTGTCTGCGATCCTCGCTGCGGTTATGTCGACCTTGAGCTGCCAGCTGCTGGTGTGCTCCAGCGCAATCACCGAAGATTTGTACAAAGCGTTCCTGCGTAAAAATGCCAGCCAGAAAGAGCTGGTATGGATTGGTCGCATCATGGTGCTGGTCGTGGCGCTGGTGTCTATCGCGCTGGCGGCGAACCCGGAGAACCGCGTGCTGGGTCTGGTAAGCTACGCCTGGGCGGGCTTCGGCGCGGCGTTTGGTCCGGTGGTTCTGTTCTCGGTAATGTGGTCGCGTATGACCCGCAACGGCGCGCTGGCAGGGATGATCATCGGTGCGGTGACGGTAATCGTCTGGAAGCAGTTTGCCTGGTTGGGTCTGTATGAAATCATCCCGGGCTTTGTTTTCGGCAGCATCGGTATTGTGGTCTTCAGCCTGTTGGGTAAAGCGCCTTCAACTGCTATGCAGCAACGTTTTGCCGAGGCTGATGCGCATTATCACTCAGCTCCGCCATCGCGTTTACAGGCAGAATAATCTGCCTCTGTCTTCAAGCCCGCCGCGTGCGGGCTTTTTTATTGCTTCCGTTGTAAACCTGCTATAACCGTTACCTGCCTAACCTTTTACATTCAGTCATCATTCTCAAAACATTCTGCTTGAGTTTTTCTTTCCTGTAATGATAATCACTATCACTGTAATTTACTTTTCTTTTCATCAATTGACTGAGAATAACGTTTAAGGGTTCTTCGCATGTTTGTTCCATTTCTAATTATGTTGCGCGAAGGGTTAGAGGCCGCGCTGATTGTCAGCCTGATTGCCAGCTACCTGAAACGGACTCAGCGTGGTCGATGGATTGGTGTGATGTGGATTGGTGTTCTGCTGGCGGCGGCGTTATGCCTGGCGTTAGGGATTTTCATCAACGAAACCACCGGTGAATTTCCGCAAAAAGAACAGGAGCTGTTTGAAGGCATCGTGGCGGTCATTGCCGTGGTGATCCTCACCTGGATGGTGTTCTGGATGCGTAAAGTTTCGCGCAACGTCAAAGTCCAGCTTGAACAGGCTGTCGATAACGCGTTGCAGCGTGGCAACCATCACGGCTGGGCGCTGGTGATGATGGTCTTTTTTGCTGTTGCCCGTGAAGGGCTGGAGTCGGTGTTCTTCCTGCTGGCAGCATTCCAGCAGGATGTAGGTATCTGGCCGCCGTTAGGCGCGATGCTGGGACTGGCTACCGCGGTGGTACTGGGTTACCTGATTTACCTCGGCGGCATTCGCCTCAATCTCGGGGCATTTTTCAAATGGACCAGCCTGTTCATTTTGCTGGTGGCTGCCGGTCTTGCTGCTGGGGCAATCCGTGCTTTCCACGAAGCTGGGTTGTGGAATCATTTTCAGGATGTGGCGTTTGACCTGAGCAGCGTGCTGTCGACGCATTCGCTGTTTGGCACATTGATGGAAGGCATTTTCGGCTATCAGGAAGCGCCAAGCGTTAGTGAAGTCGCTGTCTGGTTTATCTACCTGATTCCGGCGTTGATTATGTTTGCGTTACCGCCGCGTTCAGGCACTACGGCATCGCGTACCGCACCTTGATAAAAACGCGATGCAGAATACTTTTTAGTTACAACATACTTATTTATAGGGATAGGTTATGACGTTTAATTTTCGCCGTAGTGCGCTGCAGCTAGGTATCGCCGCGCTGTTTGCCTCCGCTTTTAATGCACAAGCTGCCGATATTCCGCAGGTGAAAGTCACGGTTAACGACAAACAATGTGAACCGATGACTATCACGGTTAATGCAGGGAAAACGCAGTTCATCATCCAGAACCATAGCCAGAAAGCGCTGGAGTGGGAGATCCTCAAAGGCGTTATGGTGGTTGAAGAACGCGAAAACATTGCACCGGGCTTTAGCCAGAAAATGACCGCTAACCTCCAGCCTGGCGAATATGATATGACCTGCGGCCTGTTGACTAACCCGAAAGGCAAACTGATCGTAAAAGGTAGCGCAACGGCGGATGCCGCGCAAAGCGATGCTCTGCTGAGTCTGAGCGGCGCGATTACCGAATACAAAGCCTATGTGACAGCCGAAACCGCGCAGTTGGTTGCGGGCACCAAAGCCTTTACCGATGCGATTAAAGCTGGCGATCTGGAAAAAGCGAAATCGCTGTATGCGCCAACCCGTCAGCATTATGAGCGTATTGAACCGATTGCTGAACTGTTCTCCGATCTCGATGGCAGCATCGATGCACGTGAAGATGATTATGAGCAAAAAGCCGCCGATCCTAAATTCACCGGCTTCCACCGCCTGGAGAAAGCGCTGTTTGGCGACAATACCACCAAAGGTATGGATAAGTACGCCGACCAATTAAACAGCGATGTTCTTGACCTGCAAACGCGTATTAGCGAGCTGGCTTTCCCACCGTCTAAAGTTGTTGGCGGGGCAGCAGGACTGATTGAAGAAGTTGCTGCCAGCAAAATCAGTGGGGAAGAAGATCGCTATAGCCATACCGATCTGTGGGATTTCCAGGCCAACGTCGATGGTGCGCAGAAAATTGTCGATCTCCTGCGTCCTCAGTTGCAAAAATCCAATGCTGAACTGCTTGCGAAGGTGGATGCGAACTTCAAAAAGGTCGATACCATTCTGAGCAAGTACCGTACCAAAGACGGCTTTGAAACCTATGACAAACTGACTGATGCCGATCGTAATGCACTGAAAGGGCCAATCACGACGCTGGCGGAAGATTTGTCGCAATTACGCGGTGTTCTGGGTCTGGACTAAGCACTATGCAGCAAGATAATGAAAACGGCGTGAGCGAACCTTCACGCCGACGTTTACTGAAAGGGATGGGCGCCCTGGGTGGGGCGCTGGCGCTGGCGCTGGCGGGTGGGTGTCCGGTTGCCCACGCGCAAAAATCACAAAGCGCGCCGGGCACGTTGTCTCCGGATGCACGTAGTGAAGCGCAGCCGTTTTATGGTCAGCATCAGGCGGGGATCCTGACGCCGCAGCAGGCATCAATGATGCTGGTGGCATTCGATGTTCTCGCCAGCGATAAGGCCGATCTTGAGCGGTTATTCCGGTTGCTGACCAGCCGGTTTGCGTTTCTGACCACCGGTGGACCGGCGCCGGATACGCCGAATCCGCGTCTCCCCCCTATGGATTCAGGTATCCTCGGCGCATACATTGCGCCAGACAACCTGACGATGACGTTGTCAGTCGGCTCCTCGCTGTTTGATGAACGCTATGGCCTGAAATCGCAGATGCCGAAAAAGCTGCAAAAAATGACCCGTTTCCCGAATGATTCGCTGGATGCGGCGCTGTGCCATGGCGATGTGCTGCTGCAGATTTGTGCCAACACCCAGGACACCGTCATCCACGCGTTGCGCGATATCATTAAACATACACCCGATCTCCTTAGCGTGCGCTGGAAACGTGAAGGTTTTATTTCCGACCACGCCGCACGTAGTAAAGGCAAAGAGACCCCGGTCAATTTGCTTGGCTTTAAAGACGGCACCGCGAATCCGGACGCTACGGATGCGAAGTTGATGCAAGACGTGGTGTGGGTTACGGACGGGCAGGGCGAGCCTGACTGGGCACAAGGCGGTAGCTATCAGGCCGTCAGGCTCATTCAGTTTCGCGTTGAGTTCTGGGATCGTACGCCGCTGAAAGAGCAGCAAACGATTTTTGGTCGCGATAAACACACCGGCGCGCCGCTGGGTATGCAGCATGAGCATGATGTGCCTGACTATGCCAGCGATCCTGAAGGCGAGGTGATTGCGCTCGACAGCCATATCCGTCTCGCAAATCCGCGTACGAAAGAGACCGACTCCAGCCTGATGATGCGTCGTGGCTACAGTTATTCGCTCGGTGTGACTAATTCCGGTCAACTGGATATGGGGCTGTTGTTTGTCTGCTATCAACACGATCTGGAAAAAGGTTTTTTGACAGTGCAGAAACGTCTGAACGGTGAAGCGCTGGAAGAATATGTCAAACCGATTGGTGGGGGATATTTCTTTGCTTTGCCGGGTGTTAAAACTGCAGACAATTATCTGGGACAGTCTCTGCTTGAAGCCTGATGATTATGCCCCGCAGTACAGCGGGGTTTTTCCTGACATCTTGATGAAGGAACAAACTATTTTTTATGATCGGTATGCGACTGAAATAATTCTGTCATCTCTCTGCAAGAGACTGTCTCTGGTGATAAGATAGAATTTAAGTTAACAGTAAGTAAAAATATTGTTGCATTAGCGAAAGGTTATGATGTACTTATAAGTAATAGCGGTAGTTCCCGGCGGTGATTGTCATTCACTATGGAGATCGCGAATGGAAAAGTCCTTTATTGGACACGTTTTTCACAGTAACAGCAGTACCTTACGCGGACGTTTCTCTTCCGGTAGCCTCCTCGTCACCGCTAAATCTCTCTCTTATTCACTTCTTATCTTCGCAACTGACGCCCTGTACGGTGCGCGTAGCTGTGCGTGGCGTCTTATCCGAAAGCAAGCAATGGCTTACAAGGAAGCCAACCCTCAGATGTTCGTGCGCATAATCGTGCCGCCAACGGCGCGTGTGATGTATACCTACAACTCAAGGTGCTATCCATGGGAAGACAAAAAGCAGTGATCAAAGCTCGTCGTGAAGCAAAACGTGTGCTGAGGCGGGATTCGCGTAGCCATAAGCAACGTGAAGATGAATCGGTCACCTCGCTTGTGCAGATGGGCGGCGTAGAAGCGATTGGTATGGCGCGTGACAGTCGCGACGCCTCGCCAATCACGGCGCGGAATGAAGCTCAGGCGCACTACCTGAATGCTATCGAGAGTAAACAGCTGATCTTCGCCACCGGTGAAGCCGGGTGTGGTAAAACCTGGATCAGCGCGGCAAAAGCAGCAGAGGCCCTGATCCATAAAGATGTGGACAGGATCATTGTAACCCGTCCAGTTCTGCAAGCTGATGAAGACCTCGGCTTCTTACCTGGAGATGTTTCCGAGAAGTTTGCTCCCTATTTTCGCCCCGTGTATGACGTGCTTGTCAAACGGCTGGGAGCCTCCTTCATGCAATATTGCCTGCGACCTGAGATTGGTAAGGTGGAAATCGCGCCGTTCGCCTATATGCGTGGACGTACATTTGAAAATGCAGTGGTCATTCTTGACGAGGCTCAGAACGTCACTGCTGCGCAAATGAAGATGTTTTTGACCCGCCTCGGGGAGAATGTGACGGTGATTGTGAATGGGGATGTGACCCAGTGCGATCTACCAGCGCACGTTCGCTCAGGGCTTAGCGATGCGCTGGCCCGTTTCGAAGAAGATGAGATGGTTGGGATTGTTCGTTTCAATAAAGACGATTGCGTCCGCTCTGCGCTCTGTCAGCGGACGCTCAACGCTTACAACTGATATGTACTCCGTCTTCAAGGCCCGGGAAACCGGGCTTTGTTGTTTGACGCCAGTACATGACCGGTCGGGGCTTCTCATCCCCCCGCAGATGTGCAACATGCGAAAAAAAAAGCCCGTACTTTCGTACGAGCTCTTCTTAAAATATGGCGGTGAGGGGGGATTGACTCGCTTTGCTCGCCCCTGCGGGGCAGCCCGTTCGCTGCGCTCCCGGTCTGTCCAACTGGCTGCGCCAGTAGTCGAACCCCGGTCGGGGCTTCTCATCCCCCTGCAGATGTGCAACATGCGAAAATAAAAGCCCGTACTTTCGTACGAGCTCTTCTTAAAATATGGCGGTGAGGGGGGGCTTGACTCGCTTTGCTCGCCCCTGCGGGGCAGCCCGTTCGCTGCGCTCCCGGTCTGTCCAACTGGCTGCGCCAGTAGTCGA
>NZ_JAOWGW010000081.1:10902-157096 GCF_030332945.1 Citrobacter sp. Cpo037 | reverse complement strand
TGTCCAACTGGCTGCGCCAGTAGTCGAACCCCGGTCGGGGCTTCTCATCCCCCCGCAGATGTGCAACATGCGAAAAAAAAGCCCGTACTTTCGTACGAGCTCTTCTTAAAATATGGCGGTGAGGGGGGATTGACTCGCTTTGCTCGCCCCTGCGGGGCAGCCCGTACGCTGCGCTCCCGGTCTGTCCAACTGGCTGCGCCAGTAGTCGAACCCCGGTCGGGGCTTCTCATCCCCCCGCAGATGTGCAACATGCGAAAAAAAAAGCCCGTACTTTCGTACGAGCTCTTCTTAAAATATGGCGGTGAGGGGGGGATTCGAACCCCCGATACGTTGCCGTATACACACTTTCCAGGCGTGCTCCTTCAGCCACTCGGACACCTCACCATATTGTTGTCCCTGTGCTACCGGAACGGGCGCTAATGTAGGGGAAACACCGCCCCGCCGTCAATCAACTTTTTGAAAAAAATGTGCATTTACACAAACTTCAAGCAACATGGAGCATAAATAAGCGGGAATTGTTTTTTTTGCCAGCATCCTAAAATTTGCTACTCTGATGTTCCCTCGAAAAATGATGATAATAAGTGCGAGAAAGTTCCGCACAACAATGTTCAGGAGACAATATGGATATAATTTTCTATCACCCAACATTCGATACGACCTGGTGGATTAATGCGTTGGCAAAGGCAATACCTGGTGCGAACGTACGCGAGTGGAAAGCGGGTGATAATGCACATGCTGACTATGCGCTGGTCTGGCATCCGCCGGTTGAAATGCTCGCAGGACGAAAATTAAAAGCCGTATTTGCGCTGGGAGCGGGTGTCGATTCTATTCTCAGTAAACTCAATGCTCATCCGGAAATGTTGGATGCGTCGATCCCGCTTTTCCGTCTGGAAGATACGGGTATGGGCCTGCAAATGCAGGAATATGCGGTCAGTCAGGTGCTGCACTGGTTTCGTCGCTTTGATGATTATCAGGCATTGAAAAATCAGGCGAAATGGCAACCGTTGTCAGAATATACTCGCGAGGAATTTACCGTCGGGATCATGGGGGCAGGGGTATTGGGCGCAAAAGTTGCCGAAAGCCTGCAAGCATGGGGATTCCCACTGCGCTGCTGGAGTCGTACGCGTAAATCCTGGTCTGGCGTGGAAAGCTTCGCCGGTACTGAGGAACTGGGCGCATTTTTGAGTCAAACTCGCGTGCTGATCAACCTCCTGCCTAATACGGCAGAAACCGTAGGCATTATTAACGCTGATTTACTTAGCCAATTGCAGGATGGCGCCTACGTGCTGAACCTTGCACGCGGTGTTCATCTCAATGAAGACGATCTTCTGGCATCGCTGGACAGCGGCAAGGTGAAGGGGGCCATGCTGGATGTTTATAGCCGTGAACCGCTGCCAGAAAACAGCCCATTATGGAAACATCCGCGTGTGGCGATGACGCCACATATTGCCGCAGTTACCCGTCCGGCAGAAGCGGTGGACTATATCTCCCGCACGATTATGAACCTGGAGAGCGGGCAAGTCGTAACAGGTCAGGTCAATCGCGTTCGGGGATATTGATGGTAACCCGGCAAGTACCGGGTTTCAGCTAGAATACCCGCCATACTTCAAGCTGCATGTGCGTTGGCTACGGTTGTTCACCTGAATCACTTACATAAGTAAGTGATTCAGGTATCACTCCCTTGCCACCTGCCTACGACTCGAATTTTTAGGGTATTAATGGCGGCGATACCTGCTATCCTTGACGGAAAATGACTACAGGAGAGAGTTATGTATCCCGTTGACCTGCATATGCATACCGTCGCCAGCACCCACGCCTACAGCACCTTAAGTGATTACATCGCGGAAGCTCGTCGCAAAGGCATCAAGCTGTTTGCCATTACCGATCATGGACCGGACATGGCGGATGCGCCTCATCACTGGCACTTTATCAATATGCGTATTTGGCCACGTGTCGTGGATGGCGTGGGGATCCTGCGAGGAATCGAAGCCAATATTAAGAATATTGAAGGTGAAATTGACTGTTCAGGTCCGATGTTTACCTCCCTGGACCTCATTATTGCGGGCTTCCATGAGCCGGTTTTTGCCCCTCACGATAAAGACACCAATACCCAGGCAATGATAGCTACGATGGCCAGCGGTAATGTGCACATCATCAGTCATCCGGGAAATCCAAAGTATCCTGTTGATATTAAAGCAATTGCGAAGGCGGCGGCAAAGTACCAGGTTGCACTGGAAATCAATAACTCTTCGTTTTTGCATTCGCGTAAGGGCAGTGAGGATAATTGTCGTGCGGTTGCTGCGGCTGTACGTGATGCTGGCGGCTGGGTGGCGTTAGGGTCGGATTCACATACCGCTTTCACGCTGGGAGAATTTGGCGAATGCCGTAAAATCCTGGATGATGTTAATTTCCCTGAAGACAGAATTTTAAACGTCACACCTAAACGTCTATTGGCGTTTCTGGAATCGCGAGGCATGGAGCCGATCGCGGAATTTGCTGAACTGTAATTGTTACTAACTGGAATATATCAATGAACGAGTTTTCTATCCTGTGTCGTGTACTGGGCTCGCTATTTTACCGCCAACCGCAGGACCCTTTACTGGTTCCCCTGTTTACCCTGATTAGTGAAGGTAAACTGTCAGCCAACTGGCCGCTGGAACAGGACGAACTGCTCACCCGTTTACAGAAGAGCTGCGATATGCCCCAGCTGGCTGCAGATTACAACGCGCTGTTTGTCGGTGACGAGTGTGCAGTGCCGCCTTATCGTAGTGCCTGGGTAGAAGGGGCGAAAGAATCCGATGTTCGTGCATTTCTTTCAGCCCGGGGCATGCCGCTGGCTGATACACCGGCAGATCACATTGGTACGCTGTTGCTGGCGGCTTCATGGCTTGAGGACCAGTCTGCGGAAGATGAAAGTGAGGCGCTTGAAACCTTGTTTGTAGACTACTTGCTGCCCTGGTGCGGTACGTTCCTTGGAAAAGTTGAAGCGCACGCGAACACGCCTTTCTGGCGTACGATAGCACCGCTGACGCGTGATGCCATTGGTGCGATGTGGGACGAATTGCAGGAAGATACAGACGAATAAATGTGATGTGTATCACTTAATAGTGCAACTCAATTTATAAGCTTGCATAAATTGTGTGCGCGATCTCATTCCCATGCCGTTTTTCTGCTAAGATGCGCGGCATGAACATACTTCTCTCAATTGCAATCACAACGGGCATTCTCTCCGGGATCTGGGGATGGGTGGCCGTTTCTCTTGGTTTACTCAGTTGGGCTGGCTTTCTGGGTTGTACGGCTTATTTCGCCTGCCCGCAAGGTGGGTTAAAAGGACTGTGGATCTCGGCGTGTACGCTGCTAAGCGGTGTGGTGTGGGCGTTGGTGATTATTAACGGTAGCGCGCTTGCTCCGCATATGGACATTATTGGTTATGTCATGACAGGAATTGTCGCGTTTCTGATGTGTATCCAGGCAAAGCAATGGTTGCTTTCATTTGTACCGGGCACGTTCATTGGCGCATGTGCAACATTTGCAGGGCAGGGGGACTGGCGACTGGTTGTTCCGTCATTGGCACTGGGTCTGGTATTCGGCTATGCGATGAAAAACAGTGGTCTGTGGCTGGCATCTCGCCGTGAAAATAGAATATCGTCGACGCT
Source organism: Citrobacter sp. Cpo037 (assembly GCF_030332945.1). Classification (NCBI taxonomy): domain Bacteria; kingdom Pseudomonadati; phylum Pseudomonadota; class Gammaproteobacteria; order Enterobacterales; family Enterobacteriaceae; genus Citrobacter; species Citrobacter sp. Cpo037. Next base: position 153,440 of record NZ_JAOWGW010000081.1, on the reverse strand, counting down.
GACCAGTAAATAAAAAAGCGTGAGGGATTTCCTCACGCTTTTTATGCTGTATAGACCCATCAGGATTCTGGCGGTACCGACATATGACGGTATTTAACCAGAATGTCATTATCAACTTGTTTCTTATCCTGCAAATCCCACAATCCGCGATCGATGCCGTCATTAATCAGGAAGATAACGCCCGTTTCAATCGCTGACATCAGACAAAGCATAACCGGTTCGTTAGAGGTGTAACCAATTTCACCTTCCAACAGACGCTGGTAGTCAATAAAGCGGAACACCCCAGCCTGTACTTCATAAGACAGAATGGTTTTACTGGTATTCACTGACGACAGGATCTCACCGGTGCTGACGTTAACTACGCGCAGGTTTACCGCTATCTGGTCGAGCTGGTATTGCGTATCGGCGCCAATACCAAAATAACGTGCACCGACACCACCGGATTTAACGTTGCTTTCATAACCGATAATTGACCCTTCCACCATGACGTTTGCCGCGGTCAGGGACTGTAGCGGGATCCGGTTATTAATCGCAACCGTACCGTTTTCCTGAGCTGCACGAATGATTTTGCGTTCGTTAAGCAAGTTCTGTAACCCCTGACGTTCCAGTGGGACGAACCAACGAGAATCTTTCAATGCGGTGACAAGCATAGCCGTGGCGCTTTGCGGGACGGCGGTTGAGAAGTTACTTGCCGGGTAAGGTTTAAATTGGCCAGTCTCATCCTGAATGTTGTATACCGACACAAAGATCTTACCTGTAGGCATAGGCAGATGCGTCAAGTCTTTATAGCTTTGGGCTCGGGGCATTAATGTCGGCTTAGCGGCTTCTTGAGGCGGGGCTGTTAAACATCCGCTGAGTAAAATTACTGCCACCATGATAAGTAAACGCTGCATGATTATTTCCTTTCGTGGCTATAACTTAGAAGTCGGTCGACTGTGTTTGTAAACCCGACACTTCAATAGTCGAAGTTTTCCCCGATTTCCTGTCGGTGACATTCAATTGCAGTTGTCCGTCCCGGTTGGCGATATCAATGATAAAATCATTGGTCACCATTCTTCCTGGTTTACCGGTATTAATGTTGGTGAGTAGGCCACCGAGAATTTGTGACTGAATCGCCTGAGTAAAGTTATCCAGAGCTGACGGGGTTTCAATACCGTAATCGTCATAGCTTGGATCTTTATATGAGTTCTGGGCCTGGGCGCTGTTCAACAGAAAAGCACCATTATTCGGGTTGCCACCAAAGTTTGGGTTGCGAAACTGGAACGTCATGTTTCCGGCCCAACTTAATGGTGAAATTAGCATGAGCAAAACCACTGCATGTTTAACACGCATGAAAGCCTCCGGACAAAATCATATTTTAGAATTCATCACGCGCTAAATCGCTAGTGCTTAATAGTGTTTGATCTATTTGCCGGCGATTTAATGCTTCTTCAGTTTCTGCCAATGCGAAGACAACTATTTTGTCGAAGTCTCTTTTCGTTGGGAATAAAAAAGTCTGGAAGATAACGTCTTGATTGACCGTTATGGTGATCCAACTTCCCCAACGCGCACTGGGTCTTTCATTAATGGTTAAGTTTCCTGTGTACTCGCTTTCCCACTTATCACTAAAGGCCCGATAAAAATCATGACCGATTGAAGAGACAGTGTGGTCAGTTAACAGTCCGGGAACCTCCACCTCTACGGTTGTCGCTGCGTGCAGACTCCCGGCAGCAAAGAATAAATTTGCTGCCACAATCCAGGTCAAATAGCGTTTCATGGCTTTATCGCCTGAGGTTATCATTGGCCCATGAGACCGCCTGCGTACGATTTTTGACAGCTATCTTTTTGAAAAGATTATAAAGATGTGTTTTTACCGTATTTTCACTGATAAACAGTGAGCGAGCGATTTCAATATTTGAGGCGCCGATACGCAATTTATTAAGGATCTCTTTTTCACGGTGCGTCAGCAGTGCCGACTCCGTGCTGTTATAACGATAATTTCCAGAGTGCGTGATCAGATAACTGGCAAGTTTTTGCGTGAAGTAACATTCACCGCGCAAGATACCCTGCAAGCCGCTTACAACACGCTGCTCGTCTTCAGTTGCGTAAAAAACACCATTGATATGCGGCCAGTTTTCGATATCCCGATAAGGGTAATCATCAGGAGTATTCAACAATAACGTCTTTATATTGTTGTTTTTTCTACTCAAATTATCTTGCCAGTAATGGATCAGTTTTTTATCTGCCTCCATCATATCCAGTAAAACAATGCAGCTGGAGGATATATCATCCAGAGAACGTTGAATATTATGTAGTTTTCCGGTGAGTGCCAGTGATTGTTTTAAATGCTGTAATAATGCAGTTGCCTGCAAAGAAGGTTTTGTGATCAACAATAATGTATGACCATGAATACTATGGACTTCATTAAACATGATGAAACTCCACTTTTTAGTCGCACACCTGACAGCTGTCTCTACTAAAATAGAGGCACCAGAAGTACTGACAGATGTTGCACTGCTGTGTAGATATAAAATATCGACCCAAAGGGGTGAAAACATTAAAACAAATGGACTTCAACTGATTTCAATCTAGCTATTACAAATCTTAAAGCAAGTGTTAAACATGTAACAACTTGTAAAATTATATATTAAAATGTGATTTTATGGTTTTATTAGAGTTTAGATTTGATAGGAAAGTTGTACATTTTACCTTTGCTGCATAGATTTAAAAAATCATACAAATTATAGTAACACATTGATTTTAAGTCATTTAATTAATGATTGTTGAGTTTTAAATTTCTAATGAATTCTAAAATCCTTATCTCAATTTACGTTGGTCAATTTTAGATGGAAAAAAATGACCTTTGTCACGACTTGTACCGATGTCTATCTCGACGTTGTACTGAGAGGCCCTGATATCGTGCAAAATGCACTTTCTCAGTGACTGCATAGAAATTCATTACTGATAGCAAAATAAAAATAAAATCCAGACCTGAAGCGATGTTATTCACTGTTAATTAGTACTTTGGTGTGAATCCGGATATAAAAATACCACTCGCGGGTGAGTTATTTAAAATGTTTCCACGGACATACTCTTCATCGTAACGTGGCGTTAACAAATGTAAGTCATGTTAACAACAATTTGAGTGGTAATTAATTTAACTTCATGTACGACCAGGTCCAGGGTGACAACATGAAAAACAAGTTGTTATTTATGATGTTTACAATACTGGGTGTGCCTGGGATTGCATCCGCAACCAGTTATGATTTAGCTAATTCAGAATATAACTTTGCGGTAAATGAATTAAGTAAGTCTTCATTTAATCAGGCAGCCATTATTGGTCAGGTTGGTACTGCTAATAGTGCAAATACTCGCCAGGAGGGCACTAAGTTATTGTCGGTCATTTCGCAAGAAGGTTCAGGTAACCGGGCGAAAACAGAACAGACGGGATCAAATAACTTTGCATATATTGATCAAACGGGTAGCTCTAATGATGCGAGTATTAAACAAAGCTCTTACGGTAATACGGCGATGATTATCCAGAAAGGCTCTGGTAATAAAGCCAATATTACCCAGTACGGTACACAAAAAACAGCAGTTGTGGTGCAGAGACAGTCGCAAATGGCAATTCGCGTTACTCAACGCTAATCCATAAACGACGTTTAAATCAATCCGATGGGGGTTTACCATGAAACTTTTAAAAGTGGCAGCATTCGCAGCAATCGTAGTTTCTGGCAGTGCTCTGGCAGGTGTTGTTCCGCAATGGGGCGGTAATCATCATGGTGGCGGTAGCAACTATGGCCCAGACTCTTCAATGAGTATTTACCAATTTGGCTCTAGTAACGTTGCGAATGCGCTGCAAAGTGATGCACGTAAATCAGACGTGACTATCACACAACACGGACATGGTAACGGTGCGACCGTCGGCCAAGGTGCTGATGATAGTACCATTAGCCTGAAACAGACCGGCTTCCAGAACAGTGCTACTATCGATCAGTGGAATGCAAAAAATGCTGATATCAGCGTAACTCAGTTCGGTGGTCGTAACGGTGCTGTGGTTAATCAGACAGCGTCTGACTCCAATGTGCTGATTCAGCAGGTTGGTTATGGCAACAATGCTACAGCTAACCAGCACTAATTCAGTTTTCTGACTGATAATAAACAGGGCGAAAGCCCTGTTTTTTTTCGGGAGAATATTATGCACACGCTATTACTCATTGCCGCGTTGGCAAATCAAATAACATTCAATACAACTCAGCAAGGTGACATGTACACCATTATTCCTCAGGTGACATTAGCTCAACCGTGCGTATGTGAAGTGCAAGTTCTTGCCGTACGTAAAGGAAAGGGCGGACAAAGTCAGTCACAGCAGAAAACAAGCCTTTCGGTCCCTGCTAATCGGCCAATTGAATTAACAAAAATGAGCTTTAATATTTCACCGGAGGATTCGGTTAAAATTATCGTTACCGTTTCTGACGGGCAGTCTCTGCATCTGTCGCAACAATGGCCTGACTCAAACAGTCACCCATAATTTTTTGCCGGATTTGCATTAAGGGTGTGGCTGGGAGTGCGGTGCTGTTCTATGAATATAGAAACGAACAAACGTTTTATTTGATCGTAACTCGCAGCGGTGAAGGATCATTGTGATCCCTCAAGGATGATTAATCATTGAGGAACCCTTATGTGTACATTCTTAAAGCGTATTTTAAATACCGGTTTGTGGGCTTTTTCTCTTTTAACCCTCCCCGCAATGGCGACGCAAATCTTACCCGGCGGGGTTATTCATTTTCGTGGTGCAATAGTTGAAGCACCTTGCGACGTTAACACTCGACAACAACTGATTGAATTGTCATGTATGCGTGATGGCACGATGAGTAATAGTCTCTACGACCTGCAACAGGTCACGACAGCGCCTCAAAGTGTGCAACAAATTGCCACGGTGAAAATGCATTACCTCAATGAACAGAAAAGCATGGCTATTCTGAATATTGAATATAAATGAATCATTCTGGCGTAGGTATGCACGCTTATGGCTAAAAAATGAGATTTCAAGGAAAACCCTGCTGTACACTTAACGGAGAGTGTTTTGTCAGGGGGAACTTATGCAATCGCGTGTTCATGTGTTACAGGGCGACATTACGACGATCGCGGTAGATGTGATCGTCAATGCGGCCAACTCCTCGTTACTGGGAGGAGGTGGAGTCGATGGCGCGATTCATCGTGCTGCCGGGCCTGCGTTGTTGGAGGCCTGCAAACAGGTTATACAACAACAGGGAGAATGCCCGACCGGGCATGCTGTTATCACGCTGGCTGGCGCGCTTCCGGCAAAAGCAGTTATTCACACCGTAGGGCCCGTCTGGCAAGGCGGTGATCACCACGAGGCTGAACGACTTGAAGAGGCCTATCTAAATACATTGCAACTGGCCTTAGCCAATGGTTATCAATCCATTGCTTTTCCAGCGATAAGCACCGGTGCTTATGGTTACCCACGCGCTGCAGCAGCAGAGATCGCGGTGAAAACGGTGTTGAAATTTATCACCCGGCGTACGCTTCCCGAACAAATATACTTCGTGTGCTTTGATGAAGAAAACGCTCGACTATACAAGAGATTACTTACCCAACAAGGCGATGAACGCACGGACTGATATGACGCGACTTGAGCGTGCCATCACGCCGCTATGCGTAAACCACCCGGGAGAATGCGGCATTCTGACGTTGGATGACAGCCTGGATGCGTTTGCTGCTCGCTATCGGTTGACGGAAATGGCGGAACGAACCCTGGATGTTCAGTATTACATCTGGGAAAGCGACATGTCCGGGCTATTGTTATTTTCCGTTTTGCTGACCGCAGCGAAGCGGGGCGTCCGGGTGCGTTTGTTGCTGGATGATAACAACACGCCAGGTCTGGATGACACGCTGCGTTTGCTGGACAATCACCCTAATATTGAAGTTCGCCTGTTTAATCCCTTTTCCTTTCGCATCCTGCGTGCCCTGGGCTATTTAACCGATTTTGCCCGGTTGAATCGGCGTATGCACAACAAAAGTTATACCGCTGACGGCGTCGTAACTCTTGTGGGGGGGCGAAATATAGGCGATGCCTATTTTGGCGCAGGCGAACAACCACTGTTTTCCGATCTGGACGTTATGGCTATTGGGCCGGTTGTCCAGGATGTTGCAGACGACTTTGAGCGTTACTGGCACTGCCGCTCGGTTTCAACATTGCAAAACGTACTTGAGGTGGCAGAACCTGCTTCTACGCAAAAAATCGAACTTCCTGAATCCTGGTATAATGATGACATCACGCGTCGCTATCTACATAAGCTGGAAACCAGCCAGTTTGTGACCCATCTCGATCAGAGGTCGCTGCCGCTAATTTGGGCGAAAACGCGCTTACTGAGTGATGATCCTGCAAAAGGAGAGGGGAAAGCGCCGCGCCACTCACTATTACCGCAGCGTTTGTTTGACGTGATGGGATCTCCCACCGAGCGTATTGATATTATTTCCGCCTACTTTGTACCCACTCGCGCCGGTGTGGCGCAGCTCCTGAGACTGGTGAGAAAAGGCGTTAAGATCGCAATTTTAACTAATTCTCTGGCGGCGAATGATGTTGCAGTCGTTCACGCGGGCTATGCGCGTTGGCGAAAAAAACTCCTGCGCTACGGCGTGGAGTTATACGAGCTCAAACCGACCCGCGATCGCGTTTCAGCAGTACACGACCGGGGATTAACCGGTAATTCAGGCTCCAGCCTGCATGCGAAAACCTTCAGTATTGACGGTCGTAAAGTGTTTATCGGCTCGCTTAATTTTGATCCCCGTTCAACGCTGCTCAATACGGAAATGGGGTTTGTGATTGAGAGTGAAGTACTGGCTGAGTTGATTCATAAACGTTTTATGCAAAGTCAGCGTGATATGGCCTGGCAACTACGTCTTGACCGTTGGGGCAGAATTAACTGGGTTGATCGGCTTTCTGGCAGCGAACAGGTACTGAAAAAAGAACCCGCTACAGGATTCTGGAAGCGGGTTCTGGTGAGGCTTGCATCCGTGTTGCCCATTGAATGGCTGCTCTGAACCATTCAATGCAAGAAAACTAACCGGCAACCGCCTTGTTTTTATCCTGCTTAATCGGCGGTTTACCCGAAAAGAGAAACTTCAGCACCGGGATCCGTAAATGGATTTCGTACAGTATGACCGCAATTCCAACCACAAAAAGAAGGCCGCAGAGAAAACCCAGCAGATTCGACTTGATGTGCGGTGTGATATACGCGCCAAAAAACAGCGTTAACGGGTGGTGCACCAAATAGATGAACAGCGACGCGTTGACAAAATAGGTCACGCGAGCCGACTGGAAATTCAGTAAACGGTGGCCAAGCGAAAAGACGACGTTTACCATCCAGAGCCCCATGACCATGGTAATGACATATTCGGTTTCATACATCCAGGCATCGCCGTTGCCGTAACGTTGATTGAGCAGGTATGCGACAAATGCGAATGCGGCGCCTAGCGTGCAGCCGCGCGATGGCGTGGTAAACAGTGCTTTCAGATTAGGATTGATAAACGCCAGCGCGCCGAGCATAAAGAAAGGCACATAGAACAGCGTTTGCATAACGATAAAATTAAACATGCCGTCGCTGAGAATCGAAGGGTAGAGGATGAAAATCGTTCTTCTGACGACGGCATAGCCGACACCCAACAATATAAAAATCAACGTTAATTTGGTCATCGACACCCCCGATGCAGGGGTACCGTTTCCACGCGATAGTCTGTTTTTCATTTGGGTAAACACCCACATACTCAGGGTCGTTAACACCACCAGAACCAGTAAAAACCACAGATGGGAAATCAGCTCCCAGGCCAGCGCATTGTATTTGTCGTAGCCGCTGAGGGTATGCCAGCTGTCTGCTTTCCCTTTCACGTATTGCAGCATGATAAATTGCGGCAGCGTAAGCAGCGGAATCGCGGTCAGCATAGGGATCCCCACGCGTTCTACACGCACTTTCCACCAGCGCTTTAACGGATAGCGCAAAAAAAGCATGTAGGAAAAATAACCTGAAATGACAAAGAAGACCTGCATGCGAAATGCATGGATAAAGTCGTTAAAAAGGGTTAACCACCACGAAGGTTCTGCGCTGTTCACGTGCCAGGTGTGGGTGGAGTAGATCAATGAAATATGGAATGGGATCCCTAACAACATTAGCCAGGCACGGATGGAGTCAAGAAAATATTCACGTGGTGGTGATACAGAGCTCATAGACAGTTACGTATTCTCAGACTTTTCGTCTTATCCCTAAGACGAATAATGGTTACATTCGAGGGCAACCCTACACGAAGTCCAACAACCTGTCTCCAGGATAAGCACGCAAAGTGAAAACAGGCAGATGAACCTGCTTAAACCATGAGCCAGCGCGCGAACAATACAGGGATTCAGTTGTCGGAGTACCCGATTATCCATTAAAATGGATCGGATCAATATAAGCACACAAAGGGGGAAGTGCTTACTAATTATGAAACATAAACTACAAATGATGAAAATGCGTTGGTTGGGTGCAGCAGTCATGTTAACGCTGTACACATCATCGAGCTGGGCGTTCAGTATTGATGATGTTGCAAAACAAGCTCAATCCTTAGCCGGGAAAGGCTATGAGGCGCCAAAAAGTAACTTGCCCTCCGTTTTCCGCGACATGAAATATGCGGATTATCAACAGATCCAGTTCAATCGCGATAAAGCGTACTGGAGCAATCTCAAGACCCCATTTAAGCTCGAGTTCTACCACCAGGGTATGTACTTCGACACGCCGGTCAAAATCAACGAAGTTACCGCCACGGCGGTGAAAAGAATCAAATACAGCCCGGATTATTTTAATTTTGGCGATGTTCAGCATGATAAAGACACGGTAAAAGATCTCGGCTTCGCCGGGTTCAAAGTGCTGTATCCGATCAACAGCAAAGATAAAAACGATGAAATCGTCAGCATGCTCGGTGCCAGCTATTTTCGCGTTCTGGGCGCAGGTCAGGTCTACGGCCTGTCAGCGCGTGGCCTCGCGATTGATACCGCTCTGCCTTCTGGTGAAGAATTTCCCCGCTTCCGTGAGTTTTGGATCGAGCGTCCGAAACCGACTGATAAACGTTTAACCATTTATGCTTTGTTGGATTCTCCGCGTGCAACCGGAGCGTATCGTTTTGTCATTATTCCAGGCCGTGACACTGTCGTTGATGTTCAGTCCAAAGTTTACCTACGCGACAAAGTGGGCAAACTGGGCGTGGCACCATTAACCAGTATGTTCCTGTTTGGACCGAACCAGCCGTCTCCGGCGACAAACTATCGTCCGGAACTGCATGATTCTAACGGTTTGTCTATCCATGCCGGCAACGGGGAGTGGATTTGGCGTCCGCTGAATAACCCGAAACATCTCGCGGTGAGCAGCTTCGCTATGGAAAACCCGCAAGGATTCGGACTGTTGCAGCGTGGCCGTCAGTTCTCGCGTTTTGAAGATATCGACGATCGTTACGATCTGCGCCCAAGCGCCTGGATCACGCCAAAAGGTGACTGGGGTAAAGGTAAGATTGAGTTAGTTGAAATCCCAACTAACGATGAAACGAACGATAACATCGTTGCGTACTGGACGCCGGATCAACTGCCTGAAGCGGGCAAAGAGATGAACTTCAAGTACACTCTGACGTTCACGCGTGATGAAGACAAACTTCATGCGCCGGAAAGCGCCTGGGTACAGCAGACTCGTCGTTCTACCGGTGATGTAAAACAGTCCAACCTGATTCGTCAGCCTGACGGTACCATCGCGTTTGTGGTGGACTTTACCGGCACAGATATGAAAAAGCTGCCGCAGGATACCCCGGTTACCGCACAAACCAGTATTGGCGACAACGGCGAAATCGTTGAAAGCACTGTGCGCTATAACCCGATATCTAAAGGTTGGCGTTTGATGCTGCGCGTGAAAGTGAAAGACGTGAAGAAAACCACTGAAATGCGTGCTGCCTTGGTCAATGCCGATCAGACGCTGAGTGAAACCTGGAGCTACCAGTTACCTGCCAATGAATAAGACAACTGAGTATATTGACGCAATGCCGCTTTCGGATATCGAGAAAGCGGCACTGCCGAAAACTGACATCCGCGCCGTTCATCAGGCGCTGGATGCCGAGCATCGTACTTACTCGCGCGAAGATGATTCACCGCAGGGGTCTGTGAAAGCTCGCCTTGAGCAAGCATGGCCGGATTCTTTGGCTAAAGAGCAGTTGGTTAAGGACGATGAGGGCCGCGATCAGCTGCAGGCGATGCCAAAAGCAACGCGTACCTCTATGTTCCCCGATCCCTGGCGTACCAACCCGGTTGGCCGTTTTTGGGATCGCTTGCGTGGGCGCGATGTGACGCCTCGTTATCTTTCGCGTTTGACGAAAGAAGAACAAGAAAGCGAGCAAAAATGGCGTACTGTAGGCACCATCCGCCGCTATACGCTGTTGATTCTAACGCTGGCGCAAACGGTCGTAGCAACCTGGTATATGAAGACGATCCTCCCGTATCAGGGTTGGGCATTCATTAATCCGATAGACATGATGGGGCAGGATTTATGGGTCTCCTTTATGCAATTGCTGCCCTACATGCTCCAGACCGGCATTCTTATTTTGTTTGCTGTGCTTTTCTGTTGGGTGTCTGCGGGATTCTGGACCGCGCTGATGGGCTTCCTGCAACTGCTGATTGGGCGAGATAAGTACAGTATCTCGGCCTCAACGGTTGGGGATGAACCGCTGAATCCTGAACACCGTACTGCGCTGATTATGCCTATCTGTAACGAAGACGTTGACCGCGTATTTGCGGGACTGCGCGCTACGTGGGAATCGGTCAAAGCAACGGGCAACGCCGAACATTTCGATGTTTATATCCTGAGTGACAGCTACAACCCTGATATCTGCGTAGCAGAACAAAAAGCGTGGATGGAGCTGATTGCTGAGGTGCAGGGCGAAGGGCAGATTTTCTACCGCCGTCGTCGTCGTCGCGTGAAGCGTAAAAGCGGCAACATTGATGACTTCTGTCGTCGCTGGGGAAATCAGTACAGTTACATGGTGGTGCTGGACGCTGACTCAGTGATGAGCGGTGACTGTCTGAGCGGCCTGGTGCGTCTGATGGAAGCGAATCCGAATGCCGGGATTATCCAGTCTTCACCGAAGGCTTCCGGTATGGATACGCTGTATGCGCGCTGCCAGCAGTTTGCGACCCGTGTTTATGGACCGCTGTTTACCGCCGGGCTTCACTTCTGGCAGTTAGGGGAGTCACACTACTGGGGTCACAACGCCATTATCCGTGTGAAGCCGTTTATCGAGCACTGTGCGCTCGCGCCGTTACCGGGCGAAGGCTCGTTTGCGGGATCAATCCTCTCCCATGACTTCGTGGAAGCGGCATTGATGCGTCGTGCTGGCTGGGGTGTGTGGATTGCTTACGATCTGCCGGGCTCTTATGAAGAACTGCCACCGAACCTGCTGGATGAACTCAAGCGTGACCGCCGCTGGTGCCACGGCAACCTGATGAACTTCCGTTTGTTCCTTGTGAAAGGGATGCACCCGGTTCACCGTGCGGTATTCCTGACCGGTGTAATGTCCTATCTGTCTGCGCCGCTTTGGTTTATGTTCCTCGCGCTCTCTACCGCATTGCAGGTGGTGCATGCGTTGACGGAGCCGCAGTACTTCCTGCAACCGCGCCAGCTGTTCCCGGTTTGGCCGCAGTGGCGTCCTGAACTGGCGATCGCGCTGTTTGCTTCAACGATGGTGCTGCTGTTCCTGCCGAAGCTGCTGAGTATTTTGCTCATCTGGTGTAAAGGGACGAAAGAGTACGGCGGGTTTATCCGCGTCACGCTGTCGCTACTGTTGGAAGTTCTGTTCTCCGTGCTGCTGGCGCCGGTGCGTATGCTGTTCCACACCGTCTTCGTCGTGAGTGCCTTCCTCGGTTGGGAAGTTGTCTGGAATTCGCCGCAGCGTGATGACGATTCGACCCCGTGGGGTGAAGCGTTTATGCGTCACGGTTCCCAGTTACTGTTGGGGCTGGTGTGGGCTGTGGGTATGGCCTGGCTCGATCTGCGTTTCCTGTTCTGGCTGGCACCGATAGTCTTCTCGCTGATCCTGTCGCCGTTTGTTTCTGTGATTTCCAGCCGTTCCACGGTGGGGTTACGTACCAAGCGCTGGAAGCTGTTCCTGATCCCGGAAGAGTATTCTCCGCCGCAGGTGCTGGTGGATACCGATACCTATCTGGTGATGAACCGTAAACGCACGCTGGACGATGGCTTTATGCATGCGGTGTTTAATCCGTCGTTTAACGCACTGGCCACGGCCATGGCGACTGCACGCCACCGCGCCAGCAACGTGCTGGAGATTGCACGCGATCGTCATGTGGAACAGGCACTGAACGAAACGCCGGAGAAACTGAATCGCGATCGCCGCCTGGTGTTGTTGAGCGATCCGGTGACCATGGCGCGTTTACATTACCGTGTCTGGAATTCACCTGATAAGTATTCTTCGTGGGTGAACTACTATCAGGGACTGACACTGAACCCGCTGGCGTTCAGGAAAAAATAAGCGTTCTGTAACATGAAAATACCGGCCTGGTGCCGGTATTTTTTTATATTGAATAGAAATAGAATGAGTCGTGAGGTAGCCGGTGCGAATTTTGGCTGTAGGAATAATGATCTTCTTCCTGAGCGGATGCGGCAGCATTATTAGTCGTACCATCCCAGGGCAAGGACACGGAAACCAATACTATCCTGGCGTGCAATGGGATGTTAGGGACTCCGCATGGCGCTACGTCACTATCCTCGATCTGCCATTTTCGCTGGTGTTTGATACGTTGCTGCTGCCGCTCGACATACATCATGGACCTTACGAGTAATTATCGCTCATCCCATTCATCGGCTGCGGTCTGCCCCTCTTCAGTATCAAGGGGAGGTTCCAGCTGGAATTCACCTTCATCCCATTCGTGAAGCGTATTTTCTTCCTGCCACTCCTGGCGGATTTCAATTTCATCATAGTCGCCATCAAAAACGCTCTGGGCCGCTTCTCCGCTCAGGATTGGAAGACATTCACCATCTACATCATCCTCGTCAGCAAAGAATTCCGCCTGCCACATAATGTCGCCATCCTGTAGCACGTATTTTTGGACGCTTAGCTGTTGAACGCTGGCATCGTCTGACTCAAGGTCAGGGTTATCAGCCAGAAACACTTCACGAGCTGCATCAATAGCCTCTTCCAACGTGGCATAAAAATTCATGTCATTCTTTGCCATATTTCTTCTCCTAAAGCGAACAATAAAGGGGATGATTCAATCTATAGACGGCGATCCGCAGAGCGTCAAACCCGTTAGCTGCATGGCTCTCTCAATCAGATGATTACTGCCTGCAATGCCTACGAGACCAAGTGAAAGTAACTCCGGTTGTTTATGAAAAAATTTACATTGGCAGATACTGAAGCCGACGTAATATCAGGAAAAAAATTCAAGAAAAAAGAGTAATGTATGTGGTTTGCAATGTAGTAATGAAAATCGAAAAATTAAAAAATGACGTTATATAAGGAAATCTTCAGGGTTAAACGTTCTTTTTTATGTGTTTTAGCGGGGGGATCCGATCGCTTATGACGCAATATTTCATAACTTAATAAAAATAAAGAAGAAAATTAATGCCCAATACGGAAGTGTCGCAGGGGCAATCAATGAAAGTGGCTAAACTTAGTGATGTCTCTGGTAGTGACAAAGTATCTTATGTGTATGGGGGGTGTGAATGGTGTGAGTGATACTTAAATAGTATACATAATAAAATATTATTAATGACAAAGGTTATAAATCTATAAGAAACCATTAAATAAGAAATGAATTAGTGTCATTGAATCTGTGCAGATATAATAGTTTGCAAAATCTTATGCTTTATTATATAAAATGCAAAATTAAGAAAGCCCTGAAGGTTGTTATGGATAACGGCAATTCAAATAATAGAAGGTTAATGGCTTTCTATATAATCTGTTTGGCTAGCTATGTTCTTGGTGGAGTGTGTCTTACACAATTTAAATTAACGATACAAAGTGTCCCGCAAACAGTATATCTGATTATAATTGTAGGGTTGTTCTTTTTATATGGGATAATCTTCCTGTTTATGTTATTCCAGTATCTTTGTAGAAAAGATCTCACCTGCCTTATGATATTAGGTATGGCGTTTCTTGGGAATAACATATTTTTCATCGAGACTATCTACATCGTTCAGGACTTGATTAATGATTATGCCTCAATCGAAAAAAGAACTAACGATATAGCCATATTCTATTACTTTCGGCAGATTAGTTTCATAGCTCTACTATTTGTTTCATTAAAATCTTATAAAGTATCCTCGACAGTTATTGAAACCAAAGAAAGAGAACCTTGCTATATCGTTCTGTCTTTTTTAATCATGCTTGTTATCGCGGTGGTGGCGCACGCTCTGGCCAGTTATAACCCTAATTTTACACTCGAGATCACAAGCGTGAAGCCTGATAATGTCACTGTGCACTGGCATATTGGGTACATTTATTCGCTAATTGTATCCTGGGGACTGGTCCTGCTGTATTTAATCATTAAAACCAGAACGCATAACATCTTGTGGAAAAGTATAGGGCTACTGTGTTGCTCAGCAATATTGACCAATGTACTACTTCTGAGCCTGGATGAATATAGCATGTATATTTGGTATGTTAGCCGGGGGATTGAGGTGATAAGTGCCCTGTGTATAATCTCAATACTGATGTACAACACCTTCATCATCTTAAAAAAAGAAACGGATTCAGCTATCAAAGACGCAATGACTAAAATATATAATCGTAAACTATTCTATAAGTCATTAAAATCATCATTAGCAAAAGGCGCAGTGTGTGTAATGGTTCTGGATATTGATAAATTCAAACGGATTAACGATACCTACGGTCATCAGGAAGGTGACAGAGTAATAATCAGCATTGTCGACATTATCAATAAATCAATCAGAGATACGGATATTTTTGCCAGAGTAGGCGGCGAAGAATTTGCGATCCTTCTTAAGTGTAACGATAAAGATGAGGCAATTGTTGTTGCAGAGCGAATTAGGCGAAATGTAGAGAACGGTACGACAATACCAAATTCATATGAGTTAAAAGAAAAAATGACGATAAGTATCGGTGTATATTGCAGCAAAATTGATGATGAATCAGCGGATAAAGTTGTTTCATACGCCGATGCCGCTTTGTATGAAGCCAAAAATTCTGGCAGAAATAAGGTGTGTTACTATTATCATTAAGGTTGAAATATACGCCGTGTAAGATAAGTTTATTATTCCGAACCGGCGAATACAAATACACAAATCATCCCACGACCTCTGTACTCCGACGACGGCGCAGGCTATTCCACGAGTACAGGGCGTTAAACAGTACGACGCCCGCGGTCACACAGAAAACGGCACGAAAACCGTAGTTGGCGGATATCGCTGCCCCCATTAGAGGTCCTGTTACGTTACCGATATCGCGAAATGACTGGTTATAACTGAAAATACGTCCAGCTATTTGATTGGTCGAGTTGTAAACCAGCAGCGTTTGTACCGCCGGGAGCAGAGCGCCGTCGGCCGCACCCAATAAAAAGCGCAGAACACCAAGCTGCCAGGGCGTATGGACAAATGACATTGGAATAAGCAGTAACACAGAAACGATCAGCGCGACGATCAGGATCTTCTCCGGGCCAATTCGATCGCCTAATTTGCCAAGTTTCGGGGCGCTGATTAATGCCGCAACGCCGGGGACAGAGGCTATCATCCCACTGATAAATGCAATATTGCTGACGTTGCCAGCCAACTCTCGAACGTACAGGGTCAGTATTGGCGCGATAGAACCGGTGGCTACCTGAATGATCAAAGTGGTGATAAACAGGCTCAGCACCAGTTTGGGGTTCTTTAAAGAGGCCACGACTTCACGAATGTGCAGCATCTCCTTCTTGCTCACCGGCTGGAAACGCTCGCGGATAAAAAATAGCGTCAGGATGAAGCAGACCAGCAGCACGCTGGCGGTGATGAAAAATACCGGGCGTAATCCGTACTGATCCGCGAGCAGCCCGCCAGCTAGCGGCCCGAGCAGTGCGCCACTAACGCCACCGGTTGAAAGCGTTCCCAGTGCCCAGCCGCTTTTATTGCGTGGAACCTGGGTGGCGATCAGTGCATTCGCATTGGGGATGAATCCACCAAGCAGCCCTAACAAGGCACGCAGGATTAAGAACTGCCAGATATTTTGCGCCAGTCCCATCAGCAGCATCACAATTGCCATGCCCAACGCGGAACGCAGCAGCATGATTTTTCGTCCTTTGCGATCGGCAAGGCCACCCCAGAAAGGAGAGGCAATGGCTGAAAAGAGAAAAGTGATGCTGAAGACCAGGCCCGACCACATATTCAGGGCGCTATGACCCGTGACGCCGAGACTCTCGACGTAAAGAGGCAAAAAGGGCATGACCAGGCTAAATGCTGCTCCGGTTAAAAAACAACCTAACCAGGCAACGGTGAGGTTGCGTTTCCAGTTTATGGGGGCATCTGAGGGTGACATAGCGATCCGCAGTGTGGTGCGCTGTTTGCGCTATCGATTGAATATAAGTAAGCAGGCTAATTATGCGCCTGGTTGATAGTTGCTGCAATGCGGATAGCAGTTAAACCTAAAACGGGTTGGGAGGGTGTTGCAGCCCACTGGACTGCAACACTGCGTCAGTACGGAGAAGGGGAGCCTTCAGGACGCGTCTTGAAGCGACGATGCAGCCACATATACTGCTCTGGTGCCATCATTATGCATTGCTCAACAATTTTGTTCATCCACGCAGCTGTAGTCTCTGCGTCTTCCAACGGTGGCGAGCATTCTGGAGGTAACATAATCAATTGATACCCTTTACCGTCAGGTTTGCGGCGGGGGACAAACGGTACCAGGCAGGCATTGGACATGCGCGAAAGCATCCAGGTTCCTGAGGTTGTTGCGGCTTGTTCAACGGCAAAAAGTGGTACAAACACGCTGGCGCGAGGGCCGTAATCATGATCCGGCGCGTACCAGACCACTTCGCCCTTTTTCAAGGCTTTAATCATCCCTTTCAGGTCTTTACGATCGAGCATTGATTTATTCGAGCGCATGCGGCCCCAGGTTTGTAGCCAGTCCAGCAGCGGATTGTCGTTAGGGCGATACACACCAATACCCGGCTCCTGCAAGCCAAACTGGCGCGCACCCAGTTCCAGAGTCAGAAAGTGCAGACCCACTAACAGAATCCCGCGTTTTTGCGCCTGGACGTCACGGATATGTTCCATTCCGATCACTTCCGTCCAGCGCGAAATACGCTTATCGGACCAAAACCAGGCCATCCCGGTTTCCATTACGCCCATGCCTACGGATTCGAAGTTCTTGACGACCATCTGCTGGCGTTCCTGCTCACTCATCTGCGGGAAGCACAGTTCCAGATTTCGGGAAACAATTTTTGCCCGACGTTTCATCAAACGTAGCGCCAGTCGACCTAACGCACAGCCCAACTTAAAGAGGATGGGGTAGGGTAACTGCACGATTAACCAAAGGATGCCAATACCCAGCCAGGTTAACCAATAACGTGGATGCAGTAACGCAGCCGAAAACTTGGGTAAATTCGTCATGTCTATCCTGTCTTCAAACGACCAATTCCCTGTATTGTCGCATTTTTTCGCGCGTATCAAAAATTTGTGACGGGAGAACGGTGATTAATTCCGCAATTGTTGTTGCGATTTTATCGTGAAGTATGAAATGTAGCGTAAAATGTGTGGATGTAAATTGGCGATGTTTGCTTTATTATGCCGCCGATTTTCATTTATTCCTTATTTGCAGGATACGTACACCATGCCAGTGTTACACAACCGCATTTCGAACGACGCCCTCAAAGCCAAAATGCTGGCCGAGACCGAGCCGCGCACGACGATCTCATTCTATAAATATTTCACCATTGCCAATCCTCAGCACACGCGTGATGCGCTGTACCAGATGTTCACCGCATTGAACGTCTTCGGGCGAGTATATCTTGCCCATGAAGGAATTAACGCGCAAATCAGCGTACCGCAAAGCAACGTCGAGGCATTTCGCCAGCAGCTCTATGCGTTTGATGCTGCATTGAAGGATTTACGTCTGAATATTGCGTTGGATGATGACGGTAAATCGTTCTGGGTACTGCGTATGAAAGTCCGCGAACGTATCGTGGCGGATGGTATTGACGATCCAGACTTTGACGCCAGCAACGTGGGGGATTATCTCAAGGCTGCAGAAGTAAACGCCATGCTGGACGATCCTGAAGCGGTATTCATTGATATGCGCAACCACTATGAATATGAGGTGGGTCATTTCGAGAATGCGCTGGAGATACCGGCAGACACGTTCCGCGACCAGTTGCCGAAAGCTGTTGAAATGATGCAGGCGCATAAAGATAAAAAAATCGTGATGTACTGCACGGGTGGGATCCGCTGTGAGAAAGCCAGCGCCTGGATGAAACACAATGGATTTAGCAAAGTCTGGCACATTGAGGGCGGTATTATTGAGTATGCCCGCAAGGCGCGTGAACAGGGGCTTCCGGTACGTTTTGTCGGTAAAAACTTTGTCTTTGATGAGCGTATGGGCGAAAGGATCTCTGAAGATGTTATCGCACATTGCCATCAGTGCGGCACGGCGTGCGATAGCCATACTAATTGCAAAAATGATGGCTGCCATCTGTTGTTTATTCAGTGCCCGGCTTGTGCGCAGAAATATAAAGGCTGCTGTAGCGAGCTGTGTAGCGAAGAGAGTGAGTTGCCGGAAGAGGAACAACGGCGTCGCCGTGCGGGGCGTGAAAATGGCAACAAAATCTTTAATAAATCACGCGGTCACCTGAATACCAAACTGGGTATTCCAGACCCTGCGCAATAACATGATGCCGGATGAGGGGCAGAACCTCATCCGGCAATTCTTGCGTTACTTCTGCTGAACACCTTCCACTGAGATGATCAAATCGACTTCCTGTGATGCAGGGCCGAGATCGGTGGTGATGTTGAAATCCTTCAGCTTAATCTTACCTTGCGCTTCAAAACCAGCACGCGTACCGCCCCAGGGATCGCCGCCCTGACCGATGAGCTTCGCGTCCAGCGTAACCGGTTTGGTAACGCCGTTCAGGGTCAAATTACCGGTGATATCCAGGTCATTACCTTCTTTCTTCACGCTGGTGGAGCTGAAGGTCGCCTGCGGGAACTTCGCCACGTTAAGGAAATCTGCGCTGCGCAGATGCTTGTCACGTTCGGCGTGATTAGTGTCAACGCTGTTGGTGTTGATGGTTACGTTAACCTTATCGGCTGCGGGATTTTTCTCATCAAAGGTAAACGTACCGTCGAAATCTTTGAAAGTGCCGTACAGCCAGCTGTAACCCAGATGCTGAATACGGAAATTAACAAAGGCATGCTGTCCTTCTTTGTCAATTTTGTAATCTGCCGCCACGGCCGACCCGGTGGTGAATAACAGAGAGGCGAGTGTAAGTCCCAGCAGGTTTTTTTTCATTTTAAGCTCCATAGTCAGATGACGATTTTCCCAACATGCGATTGAGGGTATCGTCGTTATCGATAAAGTGATGTTTCAGGGCCATCAGTCCGTGCAATAGGGATAAAATCACCACGGTCCACGCAAGCCACAGGTGCAAGCTACCGGCGAGGTCGGCCTGAGAACCCGCATTGGCCAGGGTGGCAGGAATGTCGAACCAGCCAAAGACGCTTATCGCTTTGCCATCTGCGGTGGAAATCAGATATCCGCTGATGAAAATCGAAAAGAGCAGCAAATAAAGTGCGAGGTGACCCAGTGCCGCTGCGATACGGGTCAAACGGGAGTAGCTTGCCAACGCAGCAGGTGGAGGGGAGAACACCCGCCAGACAACGCGGATAACCAGTCCCATCATGAGTAGGATGCCGATGCTTTTATGCAGTTCGGTGGCCTGGTGATACCAGCCATCATAGTAGCTAAGCGTGACCATCCATAACCCCAACGCAAACATGCCATATACAGCAATCGCAACCAGCCAATGTAATGTGGCTGACACTACGCCATAGCGCTGTGGAGTATTATTGAATTGCATAAGCACACCGATTGATATTTCAGAAGTGAATGAAAATGGCGCGTAAAAGACATTAATGCAACTAATAAATAACAATGGTGATGATATTTATTTTTTGTTCAATAAAGTTGACTGATTGTTGAGGTAACCATCAAGGGATTAGTGCGAAAATATGTGGCGGGGTTTAGTTTATGGGGTGTTATGGTTTTTGTTATTGTTCAGTTTATTGCAATGAAAATTAAGCTAATCTCAATTTTTGTCAATTATTGTCAACGCACAGGAATTAGAAAAACATAATATATATTACATCCATAATGGCCAGCAGCGACCATAAAATAATGTAGAGCATAAGGTGCTCGCGAATATTATTAACCAGATAGTGAAAGATACGACGCATTGACGTTATTCCTGTCATTAAAAATGGCCTCACCAACGAGGCCATTCATTTATTATCACTTAAAACGGCTTAACCTGAAGGGGGTCAGGTCAAAGTCAGACGGTTTGTCCTGAGCGAAGTCTGCCGCAATCTCTCCCAGTACAGAAGCAAACTTAAAGCCATGTCCGCTCAGCCCGGTAATGATCAGCGTATTGTCATGTTCCGGCAGAGTATCAATTATAAAGTCCTCATCCGGTGAATTATCGTAAGTGCAGGATGCGCCGTGCAGGCAACAACCAACGCCAGGCAGAATTGTGCGCAGGAATGGGAAGGCTTCAGAACCGTCGCTGGCTACAGCGGCAAATGGCTTACGCTCTTCTGCAGAGTGAATTACCTGTCCGCCATTGTGCTTACCTATTTTCAGCTCGTCGTTTTCAGCCGGGAAACCGTAGTATTGATCGCCATTTGGCAGTTCGCCGGTGAAGGCCGGGAAGTTATTCTTAACGCTGTAGCGCCCATCGGCCTGATACCAGGCGAACACTTTGCGCACAGGTTGTATCGGTAGTTCAGGGACTAAAGCCTGCACCCAGGTACCGGCGCTGATCACTGCTTTCTGCGCGTGGTAGTCACCGTCAGCCGTTTCTACCGTGATGCCATCATCACCGTGATGAATTGCGCTGACCGGGCATTTAAACAGTTGCGCACAGCCTGCTTCTTCCGCCAGACGGATCCAGGTTTTAATTGCTAACTCACTGCGTAAAAAACCGGACTCCGCTTCAAACAGACCGATATAGTTGTCAGGTACGCGAATTTCCGGCCAGCGAGCCATGATGGCGGCTGCATCTAATTGTTCAACGTTAAGTTGCCACTGTTTTGCGCTTTGCGCTGCAGTTGCTAAGAAGGTTGACTCTGCCGGACCGAGGTTGATAACTCCGGAGCGAACAAAAATCGGTTCTTCATTATGGGTGGACAGTTCATCCCACAATGTTTGCGCACGTAGCACCAGCGGAACGTATTTTTCGCCTTCGCCATAAGCATGACGAATTAATCGAGTATCACCGTGGTGGCTGCCCTGTTGATGTGGTGGCATATGCGCATCGATCATCAGAACCTTCAGACCGGCACGAGTGGCATAGTATCCAGCTGCGGCGCCTACCGAACCGCTGCCAATAATGATTAAGTCGTATTTCATCCGCTTCTCTCTGCAATCGCGATAGTAGAAGGGTAAATAACTGACCTGGAATATTCAACCTGGAAATAAGAAAGGCACCGCTAAGGTGCCTTTTGATGGTTGGATGTATCAGGTTTAATGTCGCTGATACTCATTAACCTGGTAATCGCCAGATTCAATTTTGGCGATTCCTGCTTCTAATATCGAAATAAATTGCCTGGCAACATCAGTGGTTAACCAGAGCGTTTGACCAACTTCAGTCCCATCCGGGTCAGGGCGGTTCGGGGTTTGGTAGTGCAAACGCAGCATCAGCGCATCGTAGCTATCAACGGTGCTGATGTCCCACCCTACAAGCGGATGAGTCTGAATGACTTCATTATTCTTTTCCATCATGCCCCCTAATTCGTGTTACTAGACAACGGTTTTCGAGGTTCAATGCGTTTTTTTCTGAAGCAACTTCAGTATATCAATAAATAAGGGTATTCATTGAAAATTTAAAGAGGGAAGGGCATAAATTTTTTGTTTTCAGCGTTATCTGACTAAGAAAACGACATGTTATTCATTTTTTTTAGTATGTTGCACAATTATTTTGTTGTTTTGGTTAAAAGATAATCGGTGGGTTAATATTAAATTAAATGCTCGTCAGAAGAAATGCGCGATTGATTACAAGATTGCGTGTATAAAAAAGCCGGGGCGACCCGGCAAACAAACATCACTGCATATCATTATTTATTCGTTGATGAACCAGTCATCCGCGCTTTCCCAGGTTTCCTGTAGGATCTCGCTGATGCGTTCTTTGTCCTCTTTGGTCGCGCCAATAACCGACAGATTGTTTGCGCCGGCATAACGGACGGTAACGTTACCTTCGTTATCCGGAAAATGGTGCTGAATACGGCGGGAGAGTTCACCTGCCAGTGCGTCAATTGCACCGGCAGGTAAAGGTGAAGTTTTGGCAATAGTGACTTCAATACGCATAGTAGCCCCCTGTGGAATATACTGTTTATTTATACAGTTATTCGCATCGGTTGGCTACACTTTTTTTAGCTTTTTACTGACCAGCATATCGTTTCGCCACCCAGGAAAGGCACCAGCGTATCGTCTTCCAACGCTATGCTCTCAGGAACAAGGTGCTCCATGCGTTCCAGCTCAATAAAGCTCTCATTGACCGGCAAACCATAGAACTGTGGGCCGTTGAGTGAGCAGAAGGCTTCGAAATGGTCCAGCGCATTCATCTCTTCAAACACGGTGGCATAGCTGCCTAGTGCGGTCGGTGCATTAAAGCATCCCGCACAGCCACAGCTTGACTCTTTGCGATGACGTGCGTGCGGCGCTGAGTCGGTACCGAGGAAGGCGCGCGTAAACCCGCTGGCAACCAGTTCACGCAGCGCCTGTTGGTGGACGTTACGTTTGAGGATCGGCAGGCAGTACAGGTGAGGACGAATCCCGCCAACCAGCATGTGGTTGCGGTTAAACATCAGGTGCTGTGGCGTAATAGTCGCTGCCAGAAGCTCGTTACCGTCGCGCACGTATTCGGCAGCATCTTTGGTAGTGATATGCTCGAACACTACTTTCAGCGAGGTCAAACGCTGGCGCAGTGGTTCCATCACCGTTTCAATAAAGCGCGCTTCGCGATCGAAAAT
Source organism: Citrobacter sp. Cpo037 (assembly GCF_030332945.1). Taxonomy (NCBI): domain Bacteria; kingdom Pseudomonadati; phylum Pseudomonadota; class Gammaproteobacteria; order Enterobacterales; family Enterobacteriaceae; genus Citrobacter; species Citrobacter sp. Cpo037. The sequence goes on along the minus strand of NZ_JAOWGW010000081.1, from coordinate 130,185 downwards.
ATCGATATCTGCATGCGTCACTTCGCCGTGCACCAGCAGCGGCATACCCAATTTTTCCATCCTCTCCAGCACCGGCATGATGGCGTCAATAGAGGTTACGCCATGCGTCGAGTTGGTGGTGGCATTGGCCGGATAGAGTTTTGCTGCGGTGAATACGCCTTCGTTAAATCCACGTTCCAGCTCGTTGGGATCCAGCGTATCCGTTAAGTAGCAGGTCATTAATGGTGTGAAGTCGTGTCCGGCAGGTACCGCGTCAAGAATGCGCTGGCGATAAGCGATAGCCGCGTCAACCGTGGTGACGGGCGGTGCCAGGTTCGGCATGACAATGGCGCGACCATAAATTTCACTGGTGTAGGGCACGACAGTTTTTAACATGTCGCCATCGCGAAAGTGAAGATGCCAGTCGTCTGGGCGGCGGATCTTTAAAACCTGGGATGGTGCAGTCATCAATATGCTCCGGCTGAGGATAGTCTTTTTTGCCGGAAACAAAGGATAAGCGGAAACGTTTTCGTTTGCACGAAAAAAAAGGGCGCATCGGCGCCCTCAGTTTTATTAGTCGGTGAACGGGATGATGATTTCCCCCGGTTTCACCTCAATTCCCTTCGCCAGTTTTTTCGCCAGAGCTTCACCCTGACTGCTGTCATCCTGCAGAATGTAGGCTGGCTGCTGGTTGAAATAGTTACGCAGCGACTGGTTTAAATAAGGCATCAGCGTTTGCAGTACCGACTGCATTTTTTCTGGTGTAACGGTCGCATCCACGACTTCCATCTCTTGCAGATAAATTGCGCCTTTCTCTTTGTTGAATACCGGTAAGGCCTTTAACTTCAGCTTCATGGTCGCTTTTTGACTGCCAAACAGGGAATTCATGTCCAGGTTGGCGTCACCGGTCAGCGTCACTTTATTGGGTTCTTCACGGCCAATCTGACTGGCGAGATTATTTAGTACGATGTGTGCTTCAGCAACGCCGGGCAAGCCGATATCTTTAGAAAAGTTATTATGCTTTGCCAGGGCCTGATTAATTTCTTGCTCGCTAACCGTGTATTGCGTGAGTTGATTACAACCAACCAACAGGCCGCTGACAATCAGTGCAGCGGCAAAAAAAAACTTTTTCATGGGGTTCCTCAACATGATGCATGTGGCGTAATCGTGACACAAAGCATCATCGAGTACCAGCGCCCCGGACGCCAGCAGAAAAAACTGAAAAGCGCCCGGAAGCAGGCTCGGCTATCAGGCGTCTGGCTCCAGCATGCCTCGCGTTGGGCGTTTGAGACTGAACTGCCAGCCCAGTGCCAGGAAGGTGATGAGGCCGATAATACCGAGCATCATCCAGGGCAGTTCAGGCTGTGCCAGGGCCTTGCCCATGTCAAACAACCAGCCGCCACCGATATAACCAATCGCGCCACCGATAGCGAGTCCCAGTCGGCTGAAGCCCATATAGCTTCCTCTGGCCCGAGCGTTCGCCAGTGAGGCGCTCAGGGTTTCACGCGCGGGTTCGGCGATGATCGAGCCAATATAGAACGTGCAGATTAGGGTGAATAACTGCTGCAAATTCCCGACCAGACCGATCGGCATCATGCTCAGAGACATCACCAGCAGACCGGCCATCAGGCGATGCTCAAGGCGAAAACGTTTTTCACTCCAGCGGGCAATTGGATAGAGCAGCGTCAATGAGAGGCACGCCTCGATGGCATACATCCATTTCACGGCGGCCGGTGAACCTGCGATGTCGTTCACCATGATTGGCAGCATCAGCATCACCTGTACCGCCAGCATGTAATAGCCTGCCAGCGTCAGCACATAGGTGACAAAGCGCTTGTCATGCATCACGTGGCTCATCCCTTCGCGCACTGGAATTTTCACCGTCGACAGCTTCCATGCCGGGAGCAGCCAGGCGTTAAACGCCGCGCACAGAACGAACAAAATTGCGCCGGTGGCACAGACCAGACGGAAATCGTATTGCAATAACCAACTGCCAAGCAACGCGCCAACCACGGCCCCGGCGCTATCCTGCATCATCAGAATAGAGAAAAAACGCCCGCGCTTTTCCGGGCGGATCAGTTTAACCACCAGCGCCGAGCGGGGTGGGTCGAATAGTGTACCGCCCAGTCCGGAGAGAAAGCAGGAAAACCACAGCAGCCACGGCTCATGGGCAATGCCCATGGTGGCGAACCCGGCAGCGCGCATCAGCATGCCGGTGACTATCATCGGTTTTGCACCAAAACGGTCCGCAATAGCGCCGCCGAAAATACCCAACCCCTGCTGGATAAATTGACGTAATCCTAGTGCAATACCGACCATCACGGCGGCCCAGCCCATTTGGTCGACGAAACGAATTGAGATCAGCGGGAAAACGACGAAGAAACCCAGCACGACCAGCATATTATCGATGAGAAGGAAGTATTTACCCAGGTTCCTTGCCTGCGAGACTTGCGACATTTCCCCTCCAGGGAAAAACTCGTCACTCTGGATAGAGTTTAAAAGATAAGCACCTCCTATTCTGCGGTGTCGTCATCGCTTTTCCCACCCTTCGCGGGACAATATTTTTTTATCAAAAGTCCGTCTTGATAGAGAGTTTTCATCAAAATGTGTGAATAATTCAAAAAATGGCATTTTGCTCTTTTCACAGGGTGTATTCGCACAGGTATAGTAATGCGAATAGCGTATTGAAGACGTTACGGGAAGGAGTAGGTATAGAATGTTTGGCTATCGCAGTAACGTGCCAAAAGTGCGCTTAACCACCGACCGCCTGGTCGTGCGTTTAGTGCATGAGCGTGATGCCTGGCGTCTGGCAGATTATTACGCAGAAAATCGTCATTTCTTAAAACCCTGGGAACCTATTCGCGATGAAAGCCACTGCTATCCGTCCGGCTGGCAGGCGCGTCTGAGCATGATCTCTGAGTTTCATAAACAGGGCACCGCCTATTATTTTGCGCTGCTCGATCCGGACGAAAAAGAAATTATCGGCGTTGCGAACTTCTCAAACGTGGTGCGGGGATCCTTCCATGCCTGTTATCTCGGCTACTCCATTGCGCAGAAGTGGCAGGGGCAGGGGCTAATGTATGAAGCCTTAACCTCGGCCATCCGTTATATGCAGCGCACGCAACATATTCATCGCATTATGGCTAACTACATGCCACATAATAAGCGCAGCGGTGACCTGCTGGCGCGACTGGGTTTTGAAAAAGAAGGGTATGCCAAAGACTACCTGCTGATTGACGGGCAGTGGCGCGATCACGTGCTGACGGCGTTGACCACATCAGAATGGACCCCCGGCCGCTAAGTTTCAGATGCAGCCATGATTAATGGAGAAGACGATGAAATACGAATTAACCGCCACCGAAGCACGAGTGATTGGCTGTTTATTAGAAAAACAAGTGACCACGCCGGAACAGTACCCACTCTCCGTTAATGGAGTCGTAACAGCCTGCAATCAAAAAACGAATCGTGAACCGGTGATGAATCTGTCGGAATCGGACGTGCAGGAGCAACTGGATAACCTGGTTAAGCGACATTTTCTGCGCACGGTGAGCGGCTTTGGCAATCGCGTCACGAAATATGAGCAGCGTTTCTGCAACTCTGAATTTGGCAATCTGAAACTTAGTGCCGCAGAGGTGGCCATAATCACCACACTGCTGCTGCGGGGCGCTCAGACGACTGGTGAACTGCGTAGCCGCGCATCCCGTATGTACGAATTCAGCGACATGGCCGAAGTGGAGTCGACGCTGGAGAATCTGGCGAACCGGGAAGATGGGCCTTATGTGATCCGCCTGGCGCGTGAGCCGGGCAAACGTGAAAGTCGCTATATGCACCTGTTTTGTGGTGAGGTTGATGAAGCCATTGCCGCGGCAGATGAACTCCCTGCAGCCTCCGGCGATCTGCATGCGCGCGTGGAAGCGCTGGAAACGGAAGTCGCAGAACTTAAGCAGCGGCTTGATTCCTTACTGGCGCACCTGGGAGACTAACGTGAATAAATTACGTATCGGTGTAGTCGGCCTTGGCGGTATTGCACAAAAGGCCTGGCTACCCGTGCAGGGCACATCCGCGGACTGGACGCTGCAAGGCGCCTTTTCACCTTCGCGCGATAAAGCACAGCGTATCTGTGACACCTGGCGAATACCCTACGTGGATTCATTGAAGAATCTGGCGCAAACCTGCGACGCGGTTTTCGTCCATTCCAGTACCGCGACGCACTATGCGGTAGTTAGTGAATTGCTGAATGCCGGAGTCCACGTGTGCGTGGATAAACCGCTGGCGGAAAATCTGCACGAGGCTGAGCAACTGGTCGAGCTGGCCGCGCGGAAAAAACTCACGCTGATGGTCGGGTTTAACCGTCGATTTGCACCGCTGTACCAGGATCTCAAAACCCAGTTGGGCAGTGCAGCGTCTGTACGTATGGATAAGCACCGTACGGATAGCGTTGGGCCGCACGATCTGCGCTTCACTCTGCTGGACGACTATCTGCACGTGGTCGATACCGCTTTGTGGCTGGCGGGAGGGCAGGCGCAGTTAAATAACGGCACGCTGCTGACCAATGAATCTGGTGCGATGCTCTACGCCGAGCATCATTTTTCTGTCGGTCAAATGCAGATAACGACCAGTATGCATCGCCGTGCCGGTAGCCAGCGCGAGAGCGTGCAGGCGGTGACGGACGGCGGCCTGATTGACGTAACTGATATGCGGGAATGGCGGGAAGAGCGTGGGCAAGGTGTTATTCATAAGCCGATAGCGGGCTGGCAAACGACCTTAGAACAGCGTGGTTTTGCCGGATGTGCGCGTCATTTCATTGAGTGCGTGCAAAATCAGACGGTTCCCCAGACGGCAGGCGAGCAGGCGCTACTGGCCCAGCGTGTTGTTGAAAAGCTGTGGCGGGAGGCGATGGCTGAATAATCCCCTGTAACATCTGGCGGTAGTAATTCATTGTAATCCAGGTACTATATGCCCACTCAAAATAACACCTCTTTTCAACCATAGGCTGGTTTGTCGGCCTGATAAGGTGCCAGGGTGTCGCCATCAGGCACAGCAAAAGTGTCGGATGGCGGCGAGAATGCCTTATCCGACCTACGGGCAGGTTTGTCGGGGTTTTGCCTCAGAGTCTGGAATACAACATAGATGAATTTATTAAAGTCGCTGGCAGCCGTCAGCTCGATGACGATGTTTTCACGTGTGCTGGGTTTTGCGCGTGATGCGATTGTCGCCAGAATCTTTGGTGCAGGGATGGCGACAGATGCCTTTTTTGTGGCATTCAAACTTCCTAACCTGTTGCGCCGAATTTTTGCCGAAGGCGCATTTTCGCAGGCATTTGTGCCGATTCTTGCTGAGTACAAAAGCAAGCAGGGGGAAGATGCTACCCGCGTGTTTGTTGCCTACGTTTCCGGACTGTTGACGCTGGCGCTGGCCGTGGTGACGGTAGCCGGGATGTTGGCTGCGCCATGGGTGATATTAGTTACCGCGCCGGGATTTGCCGACACAGTGGATAAATTTGCGCTGACCACTCAACTGCTGCGGATCACTTTTCCCTATATTCTACTGATTTCACTGGCCTCACTGGTTGGTGCGATCCTTAATACCTGGAACCGCTTTTCCATTCCTGCATTTGCCCCGACCTTTCTGAATATCAGCATGATCGGCTTCGCGCTATTTGCGGCACCCTATTTTAACCCGCCGGTGCTGGCGCTGGCGTGGGCCGTTACGGTTGGCGGCGTGCTACAGCTGATTTATCAGCTTCCGCACTTGAAGAAAATTGGCATGCTGGTGCTGCCGCGCGTGAACTTCCGTGATGCAGGGGCGATGCGTGTCGTCAAGCAAATGGGGCCAGCGATCCTTGGGGTATCGGTCAGTCAGATTTCACTGATCATCAATACGATTTTCGCCTCGTTTCTGGCCTCTGGCTCAGTTTCATGGATGTATTATGCTGACCGTCTGATGGAGTTTCCGTCCGGTGTTCTGGGCGTGGCGCTGGGGACTATCCTGCTGCCATCGCTGTCCAAAAGTTTTTCCAGTGGTAATCATGATGAATATTGTCGCCTGATGGACTGGGGCCTGCGTTTGTGTTTCCTGTTGGCATTACCGAGTGCCGTAGCGTTGGGTATTCTGGCCAAACCGCTGACGGTGTCTCTGTTCCAGTACGGTAAATTTACCGCCTTTGATGCCGCGATGACCCAGCGTGCGCTGGTGGCGTACTCGGTAGGTTTGATTGGCTTGATCGTGGTGAAAGTGTTGGCTCCGGGCTTTTACTCGCGCCAGGATATTAAAACGCCAGTGAAGATTGCCATTGTGACGCTGATTATGACCCAGGTGATGAACCTGGCGTTTATCGGGCCGTTAAAGCATGCCGGATTGTCGCTGTCGATTGGTCTGGCGGCATGTCTGAACGCTTCACTGCTGTACTGGCAACTGCGGAAACAGAAAATCTTTACCCCACAACCGGGCTGGAGCTGGTTCCTGGCGCGTCTGGTGATTTCCGTGCTGGTGATGTCTGCGGTGCTGGTTGGGATGCTCTACATCATGCCGGATTGGTCGCAGGGAACGATGCTGTGGCGTCTGCTGCGTCTGATGGCGGTCGTGGTGGCCGGCATTGCCGCTTACTTCGCAGCACTCGCCGTACTGGGCTTTAAAGTAAAAGAGTTTGTGCGCCGGACGGCGTAATGGATCAATGCCGGATGGCGGCATAACGCCGTATCCGGCCTACTAAAGACGTAGGCCTGATAAGCAAAACGTTATCAGGCTGACATCAAATAGAGAATTTTTTCCCGCCGCGGTGCGCAGCAGAGGTTTGACCGTTTGCGCCATACAACGCCGGTTCCTGGTGCGGTTTCAGCACTTGTATTGCTTGTTGATTACGCTCGATCTGCCCTTCCAGCAGCCAACCGTTGTGCTGGTTGAGGTCGCGTAAATGCTGTGTTTTCTTGGTGATAGTCTGCCAGCGTTCAGCAATCTCATCATTGGCGCTGCGCGTGGCGTCATGCTCCAGGCGGCGCTGCTGCTCAAGATAATCAAGGGTTGCCAGCAAGGAGCTTTTTTCTTCTGTAATACGCTGTAGCTGGCTGCCGTTGATATGTCCTGCGGAAAGCTGCTGCTGTTCAGCATCCATTACCGTTTTCAGGTCATTGAGGACAGTCGTCATCTGGTCAAGTATTTCTGACAAACGAGTCATACTTTATTTACTCTGTAGGTAGCTCTGCGCCTCGCGAATCAGCGAGTCGGCAATTTTTCCGGTATCCATTTTCAATTCACCGTTACGGATTGCGGTTTTCAGTGCTTCCACGCGTTCCATATTGATGTCATTGGTGCCAGGCTGCATCAGTTTGGCCTGGGCGTCGCTCAGCATGACGCTGGTGCTGGTGGTCGCGGTGGTTTTTTCCTTCCGCGCTTTTTGTACCGGCGCATCGCTGGTTTCACGCGGCTGAACGGTGCTTACTGGCTTCAATGGTGAGGTACGATCAATGCTCATTTTATTTTTCCTCATCGAGGGGTTACGCTATAGCGGCCCGCTGTAATCATTGGTTGTTTATCTATCGGCACACGCTAAAAAATCTTTAACCTATTATAGGTTAATAAGAATATTCCCATCAGAATCGACGACGCCGCTCACCACCTGGCCTGAAATCATCCGCACTCGCGCATTCTGTGCGACAGCGGCGTTGTTCAGCGCTTTACCTTCGGCATTGACCCGAAAGCCATCTCCGTTGGCAATAACCAGTACGCGCTGACCGGCCTTGATCCGCCATGCCTGGCGCAACATCGAAAGCTGTATCGGTTGGCCTGGCACCAGATCGCGCAGGCTCACTGCATCCTGCACCTGACTCATATCCAGCACCGCGCGCGGCGGTAGTTGGTCCAGTCGACCACGTTTCAGCGTTACGCTGGCCGGGGTCAGGGTGCTACCTCGCGCTACGGACGCAGCGGCAACAACGTAGTTTCCCGTCGCCTGCACGTTCACCTGCAGATAGCGTTTTTCGTTGGCACAGCGAGCCAGCACATTCACATTACCCCACAGTTTTGCGCTACCTGACACGCTTAATGCTGGTTGCTCACAGCTCGGCAGTAAGTTAGGTGACGTTCGGATAGTGACCACCACCTCATCGCTAAATCCGGCCAGGCGCTGGGAAAACCATGCCGTTAGCTGCGAATTCAGGTCTTGTGCCAGCGTCATAGGGCTGAACAGCAATGCTGCCACGACTATTCCACGTTTAAACGTTTGCATCAAAACCTCGCGCTTTTTCAGGTAGTGGCAGGATTTTACCTGTGTGACGCAGTCATCAACGCAACAAATAGCGACGCATTTTGCGTTTATTCCGGCGATAACGCGCGCGTAATGGGATTTAAGCTGTCGGCTGAATTTTGTCATTTGCGGAGGAGATATGCTCGATAAGCTCGACGCCGCCTTACGTTTTCAACAGGAAGCGCTGAATTTGCGCGCCCAACGCCAGGAAATATTGGCGGCCAACATTGCCAATGCCGACACGCCGGGGTACCAGGCGCGCGACCTGGATTTCGCCAGTGAATTAAAAAAAGTCATGGTGCGAGGACGGGAAGAAACCGGCGGCGTTTCGTTGACGCTGACCTCTGCACAACACATTCCGGCCCAGACCGTTTCTGCGCCGTCTACGGAGCTGCTCTACCGTATTCCTGACCAGCCATCTCTTGATGGCAACACGGTAGATATGGACCGGGAGCGCACGCAATTTGCAGACAACAGCCTCAAATATCAAATGGGGCTGACCGCGCTGGGTGGACAAATCAAAGGCATGATGAACGTGCTGCAAGGAGGGAACTAATTCGTGGCGCTGTTAAATATTTTTGATATCGCAGGTTCTGCGCTGACGGCTCAGTCTAAACGCCTGAACGTCGCGGCCAGCAACATGGCGAATGCGGATAGCGTCAGCGGACCCGACGGTCAGCCGTATCGCGCGAAACAGGTTGTTTTTCAGGTAGATGCCGCGCCAGGTGCGGCAACCGGTGGCGTAAAAGTTGCTGACGTCATTGAAAGTCAGGCGCCGGATAAGCTGGTTTATGAACCCGGTAATCCGCTGGCCGATGCGAATGGCTACGTGAAAATGCCGAATGTGGACGTTGTTGGCGAGATGGTCAACACCATGTCTGCCTCACGTAGCTATCAGGCAAACGTCGAAGTGCTCAACACCGTGAAAAGCTTGATGCTTAAAACGTTGACGCTAGGCCAGTAAAGGAGGCGCACATGTCTATTGCTGTAAAAATGAATGACCCGAGCACGACGGGGGTTAATGCCGCCACGGGGAATAGCTCACTGACGGGCAGCAACGCCGCTGACCTGCAAAGCAGCTTTCTTACGCTGCTGGTTGCACAGCTGAAAAACCAGGATCCTACCAACCCGCTGCAAAACAACGAACTGACTACCCAGTTGGCGCAAATCAGTACCGTGAGCGGGATTGAGAAGCTGAACACTACGCTGGGATCGATCTCCGGGCAGATCGACAACAGTCAGTCGCTGCAGGCCAGTACGCTGATTGGCCACGGGGTCATGATCCCGGGTACCACCATCCTGACCGGTAAAGGGACAGAAGAGGGTGCCAAAACCACGACAACACCATTTGGAATTGAGCTGCAGCAACCGGCAGATAAGGTTACCGCAACCATTACCGATAAAGACGGCAAAGTGGTGCGCACCATTGACATTGGCGGGTTGAAAGCAGGCGTTCATACCTTCACCTGGGACGGCACCATGACCGATGGCACGGATGCACCAAGCGGTTCTTACAACGTGTCAATTGCTGCCAGTAATGGCGGAACGCAACTGGTGGCCCAGCCGCTTCAGTTTGCGCTGGTGCAGGGCGTTATTCGCAGTAACGGCGGTAATACGCTGGATCTGGGCACCTATGGAACCACCACCCTCGACGAAGTACGGCAGATAATTTAAGCCTTCACACCTATCAGGAGTAAGTCATGGCCTTTTCTCAAGCGGTCAGCGGTCTGAACGCTGCAGCGACCAACCTCGATGTCATTGGTAACAACATCGCCAACTCCGCCACCTACGGTTTTAAATCTGGCACGGCATCTTTTGCCGATATGTTTGCCGGTTCGAAAGTCGGTTTGGGCGTTAAAGTTGCGGGTATTACTCAGGACTTTACCGACGGTACTACCACCAACACCGGACGTGGTCTGGATGTTGCTATCAGCCAGAACGGTTTTTTCCGTATGGTAGACAGTAACGGTTCCGTTTTCTACAGCCGTAACGGTCAGTTCAAGCTCGATGAAAACCGCAATATCGTTAACATGCAGGGGCTGCAGCTGACGGGCTATCCGGCTACCGGTACACCGCCAACCATACAGCAGGGTGCGAACCCGGCACCGATCACTATCCCGAATACGCTGATGGCGGCTAAATCAACCACCACTGCGTCAATGCAGGTCAACCTGAACTCCACTGACAAGGTCCCTACCAAGACCCCGTTTAACCCAAGCGATGCCGATTCCTACAACAAAAAAGGCAGTGTTACCGTTTTCGATAGCCAGGGTAACGCTCATGACATGAACATTTTTTATGTCAAGAATAAGGAGAGCAACTCTTGGGAAGTCTTCACTCAAGATGCTTCAACCGGCGATCCTGAAAAATCAGCCGGGTTTATGCGTTTTGATAAAAATGGTGTGTTTTTAGGCATGAGCGCCACGGCAACTGAGCTGCCACCGACGGCTCCAGACGTCTGGCCAAAGGATATCAACATCGCAACTGGGAAGATTAATGGCGCAACTGAAGCCACCTTCTCCCTGAGCTTCCTGAACTCCATGCAGCAGAACACCGGTGCCAACAACATCGTCGCCACGAATCAGAACGGCTACAAGCCGGGCGATCTGGTGAGCTACCAGATTAATAATGACGGTACGGTGGTCGGTAACTACTCCAACGAACAGCAACAGGTTCTGGGGCAGATCGTGCTGGCAAACTTTGCCAACAACGAAGGTCTGGCGTCTCAGGGCGACAACGTCTGGGCGGCGACTCAGTCTTCCGGCGTGGCGCTACTGGGGACTGCAGGCGAAGGTAACTTCGGCAAGCTGACCAACGGCGCGCTGGAAGCGTCAAACGTGGATTTGAGTAAAGAACTGGTGAATATGATTGTCGCCCAGCGTAACTATCAGTCGAACGCACAGACCATCAAAACCCAGGATCAGATCCTCAACACGCTGGTCAACCTGCGCTAAGCGCCTGACGGGATGGCTTAATGGATCACGCAATTTATACCGCCATGGGCGCGGCCAGTCAGACGCTGAATCAACAGGCGGTGACGGCCAGCAACCTGGCAAACGCCTCCACGCCAGGGTTTCGTGCGCAGCTCAATGCGCTGCGCGCGGTTCCTGTAGAAGGATTGTCTTTACCGACGCGTACGCTGGTGGTGGCCTCCACGCCGGGGGCCGACATGACGCCGGGTCAGATGGACTATACCTCCCGCCCGCTGGATGTGGCGCTGCAACAAGATGGCTGGTTGGCTGTGCAGACCGCAGACGGTAGCGAAGGGTATACCCGTAACGGCGCTATTCAGGTAAGCCCTACGGGTGAACTGACTATTCAGGGGCATCCGGTAATTGGCGAAGCTGGACCGATAGCCGTACCGGAAGGTTCAGAAGTCACCATTGCGGCGGACGGGACAATTTCAGCACTTAACCCTGGCGATCCGGCTAATACGGTCGCGCCAGTAGGGCGGCTGAAGCTGGTGAAGGCAACAGGGCTTGAAGTGCAACGTGGTGATGACGGTATGTTCCGCCTGACCCAGGCCGCACAGGCTACCCGTGGTGCGACGTTACAGGCCGACCCCAGCATCCGTGTGATGTCGGGCGTGCTGGAAGGCAGTAACGTTAAACCGGTTGCTGCGATGAGCGACATGATCGCCAACGCCCGCCGCTTTGAAATGCAGATGAAAATTATCAGTAGCGTGGATGATAACGCGGGCCGCGCCAACCAACTGCTGTCGATGAGTTAATACAGGACATTTTATGATCAGTTCATTATGGATCGCCAAAACCGGCCTGGATGCGCAGCAAACCAACATGGATGTGATTGCCAACAACCTGGCAAACGTCAGCACCAACGGATTTAAGCGCCAACGTGCCGTATTTGAAGATCTGTTGTACCAGACGATTCGTCAGCCTGGTGCACAGTCTTCTGAGCAGACCACACTGCCGTCTGGTTTGCAGATTGGTACCGGCGTACGTCCGGTTGCGACCGAGCGTTTACACAGCCAGGGTAACCTGTCGCAGACCAACAACAGTAAAGATGTGGCGATTAAAGGCCAGGGCTTTTTCCAGGTCATGTTGCCCGATGGTACGTCCGCTTATACCCGCGACGGTTCTTTCCAGGTGGATCAGAACGGTCAGTTGGTGACGGCGGGTGGTTTTCAGGTTCAGCCGGCCATCACTATTCCGGCTAACTCGCTCAGTATCACCATTGGACGCGACGGTATTGTCAGCGTGACCCAACAGGGGCAGGCGGCGCCTGTTCAGGTCGGGCAGCTTAACCTGACAACCTTCATGAACGATACCGGTCTGGAAAGCATTGGTGAGAATCTGTACACCGAAACGCAGTCATCCGGTGCGCCGAATGAGAGCACGCCAGGGCTGAACGGCGCGGGTCTGCTGTATCAGGGCTATGTTGAAACCTCTAACGTCAACGTGGCGGAAGAGCTGGTAAACATGATCCAGGTTCAGCGCGCTTACGAAATCAACAGTAAAGCGGTATCGACCACCGATCAGATGCTGCAAAAACTGACGCAACTCTAAAGTGGAGCCCGGTGGGGTGAAAATCTCACCGGCACACTGATTTTGAAGATGACCGCAATGCGAAAATACGCGCTTCACCCATACCCAATTTTAGCCCTGCTGGTGGTTTCACTAACAGGATGTGCCTGGATCCCGGCCACGCCGCTCGTGCAGGGCGCAACGTCTGCCCAGCCCGTTCCAGGTCCAACGCCGGTGGCGAATGGCTCAATCTTCCAGTCGGCACAACCGATTAACTATGGTTATCAGCCACTCTTTGAAGACCGTCGTCCACGCAATATTGGCGATACGCTGACCATCGTATTGCAGGAAAACGTCAGCGCGAGCAAAAGCTCTTCGGCGAACGCCAGCCGCGACGGCAAGACAAACTTTGGCTTTGATACCGTACCGCGCTATTTGGAAGGATTGTTCGGTAACGAACGTGCCGACGTAGAAGCCTCCGGCGGTAACTCCTTTAACGGTAAAGGCGGCGCGAACGCCAGAAATACCTTCAGTGGTACGCTGACCGTAACGGTCGATCAGGTACTGGTGAATGGCAACTTACATGTCGTGGGTGAAAAACAGATCGCTATAAATCAGGGCACTGAATTCATCCGCTTCTCCGGGGTTGTAAACCCGCGCACCATCAGTGGCAGCAACTCCGTACCGTCAACCCAGGTTGCGGACGCGCGTATTGAGTACGTCGGTAACGGCTACATCAATGAAGCGCAGAATATGGGCTGGTTGCAGCGTTTCTTCCTTAACTTGTCGCCGATGTAAGCGAGGTACCCAGTGTTTAAATCTTTTGTTGGAATGGTACTGGTGCTGATAACCACCTTTGCGCATGCTGACCGTATTCGTGACCTGACCAGCGTTCAGGGCGTGCGGGAAAACTCGTTGATAGGTTATGGGCTGGTAGTCGGTCTGGATGGTACGGGTGACCAGACCACACAGACGCCGTTTACGACGCAAACGCTCAATAACATGCTTTCGCAGTTGGGGATAACCGTGCCAACTGGCACCAATATGCAGCTGAAAAACGTGGCGGCGGTGATGGTTACCGCGTCATTTCCTGCATTTGGTCGTCAGGGACAAACCATCGACGTAGTGGTCTCCTCTATGGGGAATGCCAAAAGCCTGCGCGGCGGTACGCTGCTGATGACCCCGTTAAAAGGGGTCGATAGTCAGGTATATGCGCTGGCTCAGGGGAATATTTTGGTGGGTGGTGCGGGCGCGGCTGCAGGTGGTAGTAGCGTACAGGTTAACCAGCTCAATGGTGGACGCATTACCAACGGTGCGATTATCGAACGTGAATTACCCAGCCAGTTCGGCGGTGGTAACACCATTAATCTGCAGCTCAATAATGAAGATTTCACGATGGCGCAGCAGATTACCGACACCATCAACCGCTCGCGTGGCTTTGGTAGCGCAACAGCGTTGGATGCCCGAACCATTCAGGTGCGTGTGCCAAGCGGCAACAGCTCGCAGGTGCGTTTCCTCGCTGATATCCAGAATATTGAGGTGAACGTCACGCCGCAGGATGCGAAAGTGATTATCAACTCGCGCACCGGATCTGTCGTCATGAACCGCGAAGTGACGCTGGATAGCTGTGCCGTGGCACAAGGCAACTTGTCGATCACGGTGAACCGCCAGGCGAACGTCAGCCAACCGGACACACCGTTTGGCGGTGGACAAACCGTGGTGACGCCACAAACCCAGATTGACCTGCGCCAAAGCGGTGGTTCACTGCAAAGCGTGCGTTCCAGCGCCAACCTGAACAATGTGGTGCGTGCGCTGAATGCGCTGGGGGCAACGCCGATGGATCTGATGTCCATTCTGCAATCGATGCAGAGCGCGGGTTGCTTACGCGCCAAACTGGAAATCATCTAATGATTGGTGACAGCAAACTGCTGACCAGCGCTGCCTGGGATGCGCAATCACTGAACGAACTGAAAGCGAAAGCGGGTCAGGACCCGGCGGCGAATATCCGTCCGGTCGCCCGTCAGGTTGAAGGGATGTTCGTGCAGATGATGCTGAAAAGCATGCGTGAAGCGCTGCCGAAAGATGGCGTCTTTAGCAGCGATTCAACGCGCTTGTATACCAGTATGTATGACCAACAAATTGCGCAGCAAATGACCGCAGGCAAAGGTCTGGGGCTGGCTGAAATGATGGTCAAGCAGATGACTGAAGGGCAAGCGCAACCTGCGGATGACGCGCCGCAGGTGCCGATGAAGTTTTCACTGGAAACGGTGACCAGCTATCAAAATCAGGCACTGACGCAACTGGTCCGCAAAGCCATCCCTCGGGCGACAGAAAGCAATGATGAGCCACTGTCAGGTGACAGCAAAGATTTCCTCGCCCAGCTATCGCTGCCGGCTAAGCTGGCCAGCCAGCAAAGCGGGGTCCCGCATCATCTTATTCTGGCACAGGCGGCGCTGGAATCCGGATGGGGGCAGCGACAAATTCGCCGTGAGAACGGTGAGCCGAGCTTTAACATTTTTGGCGTGAAGGCTTCGGGAAGCTGGAAAGGTCCAACCACTGAAATCACCACGACTGAATATGAGAACGGTGAGGCGAAAAAGGTGAAAGCCAGATTCCGCGTCTATAGCTCTTACCTTGAGGCGTTGTCGGATTATGTCGGTCTGATATCACGTAACCCGCGCTATGCGGCAGTGACCGCTGCCGCGACCGCCGAGCAAGGGGCGCAGGCATTGCAAAATGCGGGTTACGCCACGGACCCTAACTATGCGCGAAAATTAACCAGCATGATCCAGCAGTTGAAATCGATGAGTGAAAAAGTGAGCAAAACCTACAGCACGAACATCGATAATCTCTTTTAAATAGCTCAAGTCTACCGACCTGCTGCCGATAATAACGAGTATTGAAGGATTACAAGGAACCTCCATGTCCAGCTTGATTAATAACGCGATGAGTGGACTCAGCGCAGCGCAGGCCGCGTTGAATACTGCCAGTAACAACATCTCCAGCTATAACGTTGCCGGATATACCCGACAGACGACAATTATGGCGCAAGCGAACAGCACGCTGGGTGCGGGGGGCTGGGTAGGCAATGGTGTCTATGTTTCTGGTGTACAACGTGAATATGACTCCTTTATCACTAACCAGTTGCGAGCAGCGCAGAACCAGAGCAGCGGTCTGACGACACGATATGAGCAAATGTCAAAAATCGACAATCTGCTCTCCAGCAAAACCAGTTCTATTTCGACCTCCATGCAGGACTTTTTTACCAGCCTGCAAACGCTGGTCAGCAACGCCGAAGATCCGGCGGCACGCCAGGCGCTAATCGGTAAAGCTGATGGGTTGGTAAATCAGTTTAAAACGACCGACCAGTATCTGCGCGATCAGGATAAGCAGGTCAATACCGCGATTAAAGCCAGCGTTGATCAGATCAACAACTATTCGAAACAAATTGCCAGCCTCAACGACCAGATTTCTCGTATGACAGGCGTCGGCGCAGGTGCGTCTCCTAACGACCTGCTCGACCAGCGCGATCAGTTGGTCAGTGAATTGAATCAGATTGTCGGTGTTGAAGTCAGCGTTCAGGATGGTGGCACTTACAACCTGACCATGGCGAACGGTTATTCGCTGGTACAGGGTAGCAATGCACGCCAACTGGCAGCAGTGCCTTCCAGCGATGATCCTAATCGTACAACTGTGGCCTACGTTGATGGCGTTGCCGGAGCTGTTGAAATTCCGGAGAAACTGCTGAATACCGGTTCACTGGGCGGACTGCTCACCTTCCGTTCTCAGGAGCTGGATCAGACGCGTAATACCCTCGGCCAACTGGCGCTTGCATTTGCCGATGCGTTTAACACCCAGCATAAAGAAGGTTTTGATGCCAACGGCGATCAGGGTAAGGATTTCTTTGCTATCGGCAGCCCGGAAGTCTTCAACAACGCGAAAAATACGGGTACAGGATCGTTAAGCGCTAAGATCACTGACAGCTCCGCCGTGCAGGCGACAGATTATAAAATCGTTTTTGATGGGAAGGACTGGCAGGTTACTCGCCTGGCGGATAATACCAGTTTCAAAGCCACCGTTACCGGTGGAAAAATGTCCTTTGACGGGATGGAAATCACCGTTAATGCTGGCGCGAAAGCTAATGACAGTTTTACTGTAAAACCCGTGAGTAACGCTATCGTTGATATGAAAGTTATGGTGACCGATGAGTCGAAAATCGCCATGGCTCAAGTGTCTAAAAATGATACGGACCCCACCATCGATAAAGGCAAGAGCGACAACCGTAACGGTCAGAAACTGTTAGATCTGCAAACCAAAGCGACTGTCGGCAATAAGACCTTCAACGATGCATATGCCACGCTGGTAAGCGATGTCGGGAACAAAACCGCTACGCTGAAAACCAGCGCCACCACCCAGAACAACGTGGTGACACAGCTTTACCGGCAGCAACAGTCTATTTCCGGCGTTAACCTCGACGAAGAGTACGGTAATTTACAGCGTTTTCAGCAGTATTACCTGGCTAACGCTCAAGTGCTGCAGACCGCGAATGCGTTGTTTGATGCACTGATTAATATCCGCTAAGGGAGGGGGACACAATGCGTATCAGCACCCAGATGATGTACCAGCAGAATATGCGTGGCATCACTAACTCTCAGGCTGAATGGATGAAGTTTGGTGAGCAGATGTCAACGGGCAAACGCGTGATCAACCCATCAGACGATCCGATTGCCGCCTCGCAGGCCGTGGTACTTTCTCAGGCTCAGGCGCAGAACAGCCAATATACGCTGGCACGCTCATTCGCGACGCAAAAGGTGTCGCTGGAAGAGAATGTTTTGAGCCAGGTGACGACGGCAATTCAGGCTGCACAGGAAAAAATCGTTTATGCCGGGAACGGAACGTTAAGTGATGACGACCGTGCATCGCTGGCCACCGACCTACAGGGGATCCGCGATCAGCTGATGAACCTGGCAAACAGTACCGACGGTAATGGTCGCTATATTTTCGGTGGATATAAAACAGAATCCGCACCGTTTGCCCAGGCAGATGGCGTTTACAGCGGCGGTACAACAAACGTTACCCAACAGGTCGATGCCTCCCGAACCATGGTGATTGGTCATACTGGCGATAAAGTATTCGCCAACCTGACCAGCAACGCTGTACCGGAACCTGGTGGCGGCACTCAGGAAAAGAACCTGTTTAAAATGCTGGATACCGCTATTGATGCGCTCAAAACCCCTATTGCGGGTGATGACGTTGCAAAAGCTACCGCCGCTGCTGCCATTGATAAAACCAACCGTGGTTTAAAGAATTCACTCAATAATGTTTTGAGCGTCCGTGCAGAATTAGGTACGCAGCTGAGTGAACTAAGCTCGCTGGATTCACTGGGCGCCGATCGTGCATTAGGCCAAACTCAGCAGATGAGTAATCTGGTGGATGTTGACTGGAACGCCGCGATCTCGTCTTATGTCATGCAGCAGGCTGCGCTACAGGCATCCTATAAAGCGTTCACCGATATGCAGGGAATGTCGTTGTTCCAGCTCAATCGTTAACGCCTCGTTTTGAAACATATCTTGAAACTGGGTATGTTTGTCTGCCCGCTCCTTTAACACCCCGGAGCGGGCATTTTTTTAGGCAACCGACGTCTTACTAAGCGACGGGTTCTCCGTCAGTCTTATGACCAACGCAATTGCACTGCTGAAGGTAGCCAACACAACGACACCTTCCCAATTTGCCAGGGCGTAGACCTGACTTCCGAGAACTGAACCCAGCGCCATACCGATAAACACCATCGTAAACAGCAGAGCGTTCAGTCGTCCTCGTGCCAGAGGCTCCAGGCTATAGACCAGATTCTGGTGGGCAACCAGGCTGGATTGCAATCCGAGATCAAAACCTACAGCCGAAAGGGCGATGAGCAGCCACTGCCCCTGAACGGGCAGGGCGGGTAACAAAAACATCAGTGCGAAAGATACCGTTACCAGCAAAGCACCCAATTGCGTCACTTTTGCCGCACCCACTTTATCGGCAAGATGGCCCGCCATCGGTGCGGCAAGCGCTCCGGCTGCTCCCGCGATACCAAAAGCACCCGCTATAGCGCTACCCATGTGGTAATGCTCAGATAACATCACCGCCAGCGTAGACCAGAAGGCGCTAAAAGCAATGGACAGAAAGCCTTGTGCCAGTGCTGCGCGGCGCAAGGTGGAATATCGTTGCCAAAGTTGCGCCATTGAGAGCATTAATGATGGATAGCTCAACGTGGAATGGACCGTAAAGCGAGGCAGTACTTTCCACATAATCGCGGTAATTACGGCAATGCTGACGGCAGCGAGTTGGTACATCTCGCGCCAGCCAAACGCTTCGCCCACCAGTCCACTGACGGTACGTGAGAGTAAAATCCCCAACAGAAGGCCCGTCATCACTGTGCCCACCGTTTTTCCCTGCTTGCCTTCGGGCGCCAGTATTGCCGCCGCAGGCACAATATCTTGTGCCATGGTTGCCGCCATTCCCATCAGCAGGCTCACCAGTAATAGAGAATGCAACTGACCGGTAAAGCTACAGGCCAGTAGCAGCGCGGCAAGAGAGATGCTTTTCAGCAGGATTAATGTCCGGCGGTCATAACGATCGCCTAATGGCAATAAAAACAATATACCTAACGCATATCCCGCCTGGGTCAGCGTCGGGACCAACCCCATACCGGTGAGACTTAAGGCCAGATCCTGACCCATTAAAGGCAGAAGAGGCTGGGCGTAGTAGATAGCGGCCACGCTGAATCCGGCGCCCATTGCCAGAACAAAAATGACCCAACGGGAAAGTGCGGTATGTGTGTTCACAAATGATTCCTCAATCACAGGATGTGCGGTTATTTTTATCCTTCAGCGAGTGGCGCGGTAGCGAGCGCAGTGGTAAAACAGTTATACGTCAGACGTATGGTGAAACTGAAAATGATAAAAAATGAGCGTATAGACAGGGTGGAGCTGATGCGTACGTTTGTACGTATTGTCGAAGCAGGATCGCTTTCGGCAGCGGCAAAACAGATAGGGACGACGCAGGCGACCGTTAGCAGACGGCTGCAATCGCTGGAAACGCTGCTGGGTGTGAAACTGCTTATGCGTACCACGCATGCGATGAAATTGACCGACGATGGTGAAAGAGGCTATCAGCATGCTAAGAAGATTATTGATGCCTGGCTGGCGCTGGAAGATGGACTTAATGTCACAGAAGATGAACCGGTGGGGACGTTGCGAGTCCGCGCACCGCATGCGTTCGGGCAACAACAACTACTTGAGCCGCTTTTGCAGTTTCTTTCGCGCTATCCCCAGTTGGCAGTAGAGTGGATGCTCAACGATAAAACCGTTGATTTTCTGAGCGATAATATTGACTGCGCGATCAGGGTTGGTACTGAGGTGGATCCGGCCACGGTTTCCATTTTACTGGCTGAAGTTCCCCGTAGTATGGTAGCGAGTCCAGGACTGCTGGAGCAATATGGCGAGCTTTCTCATCCTGAGCAGTTATCAGCGCTGCCCTGGATTGCCGTGAACACGTTTTATCAGCATAGCGTTTCGTTGTTGCACCAATTGCGTAATGAGCCAGTCACGCTGAATATTTCACCCAGATTAAGTACCGACAGTATTTATGTCGCCAGAAATGCCGCGCTGGCAGGGTTGGGAGTGACTATTGTTTCAAGCTGGATGGTGGCGGAGGATATTGCCAATGGACGTCTGGTTGCGTTGCTACCTGAGTGGCATGCGGCGCCGTTGCCTGTACATTTGGTTTATCCATGGGCGCGTTACTATCCGACCCGCTTACGCAAGTTTCTGGCCCTAATGAAGGATGTTATGCCGCAGCTGACGGGGATGAAAGGCGTAGATCAGATATAAAAAAAGCCGACCCGAAGGCCGGCTTTGATATTGATTATGGCTTACTCAACAGGCTGTGGACGTGTTGCTGGCGCAGTCGCTTGATGCGTTGCGCTGTGTCCACCTGCGGCACCTTTGCCTTCAAAGGCGAATGCCGGACGCTGCCAGTCGCTATGACGCGGCGCTTCTGGCACATATTCCGGTGCAGGAGCGCGGGTCATTGGCGCGGTTGCATGGCTGTGCAGGTGTTCAGCATCAGCGCTTGCTGCGACAACTTCAGCCTTAACGACTTCAGTTTCGACGACAGGCGCGGCAACAACGTCTTTCGGCGCTGCAACCTCTTCAACAACTGGCGCTGTTTCCACAACTTCAGCAATCTCTTCAACCACTTCTGGCTGGGGAATAACAACCTCTGCAGGCTCTTCGGCAACCGGTGCAGTCACAACGTCAGCCACAGGTTCGGCTTCAGCGGCGATTTCTTCTGCTACGGGCGCATCAGATGCAGCGATAATTTGCGGTTGTTCCTCGACTGGGGTCGCAATCACTTCCGGATGCGTGGTTTCAACCTGTGTGGTTTCAACAACGGCGGCCTGAGGCTCAGCTACGACAACCTCTGGTCGCACGGCTTCAACCGGCGCAGGGGCATCCACAATGTGTTCAACGGCAGCGGCAGCAACCTGAGGCTCTACGGCGACAGGTGCAGCTTGCTGCTGGACCATTTCCTGTTCGCGCTGTTCTTCAACCTGCTGATCCTGAGGACGTGCAACAGGGTAGCGGATCCAAACTTTACCGGACGCTAATTCAGGAGATGCGCACGCGACCGTTAACGGCATCGGCGACTGAACCGGATAACGCTCGTCACGGTAACGACGACGACGCTGTCCACTGACGCGCAGATGGCGAGGAGAGCGGCGAGAACGACGCGGCATACCGTTGGAGTCACGAGCTTCGCTGTTGTCTTCCTGCTCAGTCGCAACGACGGCTGGCAGATCAACTTTCGCCAGTTCGGTGCGCTGTGCTGGTACCGGCTGTTCTGTTGGTTGAGCAACAGCAGTTTCAGCGATTGCAGCAACAGTAGCCACTTCGGCTTCAACCGCCGGGCTGTCTGTGAAACGAACTTTCTGAGTCAACTGACGCTGTTTGCGGCGGGTTTGAGGCTGACGTACGCGCTCTTCCTGCTCGGTATCTTGCACAGGTTGTTCAGCCTGGTTCAGCTCTTTAACTTCCTGCTGAGCCTGACGCTTGTCATCGTTACGACGGCGGTTGCGTTCGCGACGCGGCGCCTGCTGTTCATCACCGGATTTCGCTTTGTCTGCAACATCAGTGGTTTGCTGGCGGTTATCGCGAGCTTCCGCATTTTGCTGCTGGGACTGACGACGGTTACGGCGGTTATCTTCACGGTTTTCGCCGTTTTCTGAACGTTCGCTACGGTTGTCACGGTCACCGCGATTATCACGGTTATCACGACGATCGTTACGGTCGCGACGATTGTTCTGACGCGGTTTACGACGATCCTGCTGGCGTTCGGTTTTCTCTTCAGCTTTCGGCGCAGGTTGTTCAACCGGTTTCACTTCTTCGCTACCACCGAAGATGGACTTCAGGGCGCCAAAGAAACGGCTAATCAAACCGGGCTGTGCGGCAACGGCTGCGGTTGCTGCTGCAGCTTTAGGTGCGGCGGCTTTCGCGGCAGGTTCCTGCAGAGCAGGGGCTGGCGGAACGTCTGGCATGGCGAAGGTGGCCAGTGCCGGTTGCTCAGGCTGTTTACGCTCGACGTACTCTTCTTCCGTCGGCAATGCCATTGCCTCTTCATGCAGTTTCGGCAGCAGATAGCTCAGGGTCGGTGTTTCTTCCCCTTTACGTACGCGCAGCACAGAATAGTGCGGGGTTTCCATCTGATCGTTTGGCACGATCACACAGCGCACGCCATTCTGACGCGTTTCGATAGCATTAACCGCGGTACGTTTTTCGTTGAGCAGGTAAGAGGCGATCGGCACAGGAACAATAGCGTGAACTTCTTGCGTATTTTCTTTCAGTGCTTCTTCTTCGATCAGACGCAGAATAGACAGCGACAGTGATTCGTTATCACGTACGGTACCGGTGCCGGAACAACGCGGACACACGTGATGGCTGGATTCACCCAGAGACGGGCTTAGACGCTGACGAGACATCTCCAGCAGACCGAAGCGAGAAATATGACTGATCTGAATACGCGCTCTGTCCTGGCGTACGGCCTCGCGCAGACGGTTTTCAACCGCGCGCTGGTGGCGAACCGGCGTCATATCAATGAAGTCGATTACAATCAGACCGCCGAGGTCGCGCAGACGCAGCTGACGGGCAATTTCATCGGCTGCTTCAAGGTTAGTGTTGAACGCTGTTTCTTCGATGTCGCCGCCGCGAGTTGCGCGTGCGGAGTTGATATCGATAGCGGTCAGTGCCTCTGTGCTGTCAATAACGATTGAGCCGCCGGACGGCAGACGTACTTCGCGCTGGAACGCGGATTCAATCTGAGACTCGATCTGATAGTGGCTGAACAGCGGGATTTCGCCTGTGTACAGTTTGATTTTGCTGCTGAAATCCGGACGACCCAGTGCGGCGATGTGCTGACGCGCCATCTCCATCACTTTCGGGTTATCGATAAGAATTTCGCCGATGTCCTGACGTAAGTAGTCACGGAAAGCGCGAACGATAACGTTGCTTTCCTGGTGGATCAGGAACGGAGCAGGGCGGCTGTCAGCGGCTTTTTGAATCGCTTCCCAGTGCTTCAGGCGGAAGCTCAGGTCCCACTGCAGTGCTTCGGCGGATTTGCCGACCCCTGCGGTACGCACGATAAGCCCCATGCCATCAGGCAGTTCCAGGCTTGCCAGCGCTTCTTTTAATTCGGTACGGTCGTCGCCTTCAATGCGACGGGAGATACCGCCCGCGCGTGGGTTGTTCGGCATCAGAACCAGATAACTACCCGCCAGGCTGATAAAGGTAGTCAGCGCAGCGCCTTTATTGCCGCGTTCTTCTTTATCGATCTGAACGATGACTTCCTGACCTTCGCGCAACACGTCTTTAATGTTGGGACGACCATGGGAGTTGTAGTTAGCGGGGAAGTATTCGCGGGCAATTTCTTTTAACGGGAGGAAACCGTGACGTTCAGCGCCGTAATCAACAAAAGCAGCTTCCAGACTCGGTTCAATACGGGTAATTTTGCCTTTATAGATGTTGGCTTTTTTCTGTTCGTGTCCAGGACTTTCGATATCCAGATCGTACAGACGTTGCCCATCTACAAGGGCGACACGCAACTCTTCCTGCTGAGTTGCGTTAATTAACATTCTTTTCATCGTAACTTACTCATTATTCTTACATTGACGACTAAGCTGCGGGCAGAGTAATGCCTTTCCGGGTGTGAACCGATGGCCTCGTGTCTATTCGCGTCGCCAACCTCACGGTTATCGTCAGCTCAAAGAGGCGCAGAGTGTCGGTTGCCTGCATTTCATACGGAAACACAGCGCAATTATCAGGGGAACAGTCTGGGTGTTACTCTCCAGAAAAGCTTCCATATTACCGGTAAGGACTGCAACCCGCAGCCCGCTAACTGCCTGAAAGATCAATACGTCTTACGCCATTGCTGCGTTGATGATCGGTCGGGCAAAATTGGGTCATTCCGGAAAAGTTCTTGTTTTAACAAGATTCAACACGGAAACAACCTCATTATTCCACTGCTAACCTTGTTATAGCAAGATGACTTTTGCCATTTATCACCCGGTTACTCACAGTTTTTTCACTTCCGCGTAGTGATTGCTTTAATAACCACCAAATCGGCTATGTCAAACTTAAGTAATAAGGTATAGCAGTTAATATAAGCATAGAAAAATGTGTGGCGCGAATCTTGATGGCTATTTAAAATCGGCCCCCATGAAAACAGAGACTCCAGCCGTAAAAACAGTTGCCATTACTGCAGACGAAGCAGGGCAACGCATCGACAACTTTTTGCGCACCCAGCTTAAGGGCGTGCCAAAAAGTATGATTTATCGCATTTTGCGTAAAGGCGAAGTGCGGGTGAACAAAAAACGCATTAAACCCGAGTACAAACTTGAAGACGGGGATATTGTGCGTATTCCACCTGTGCGTGTCGCTGAACGTGAAGAAGAGGCCATTTCGCCAAACCTGCAGAAGGTCGCGGCGCTGACCGACGTCATTTTATATGAAGATGACCACATTCTGGTGCTTAACAAACCTTCAGGTACGGCCGTACATGGCGGAAGCGGGTTAAGCTTTGGCGTCATTGAAGGATTACGTGCGTTGCGACCGGAAGCGCGTTTCCTTGAACTGGTGCATCGCCTCGACCGGGATACCTCCGGCGTTTTGCTGGTGGCTAAAAAACGCTCAGCCTTGCGTTCATTGCATGAACAACTGCGTGAAAAAGGCATGCAGAAAGACTATCTCGCGCTGGTTCGAGGCCAATGGCAGTCGCATGTCAAAACCGTGCAGGCGCCGCTGTTAAAGAACATTCTGCAAAGCGGCGAGCGTATCGTGCGGGTGAACCAGGAAGGCAAACCGTCAGAAACACGTTTTAAAGTGGAAGAGCGCTATGCGTTTGCCACGCTTGTGCGCTGTAGCCCGGTGACCGGACGTACGCACCAGATTCGTGTGCATACCCAGTATGCCGGTCATCCAATTGCTTTTGACGATCGCTACGGTGACCGTGAGTTCGATAAGCAACTGGCGGATACGGGGTTGAATCGGCTTTTCCTGCACGCCGCAGCGTTGAAATTTACCCATCCGGGAACGGGTGAAGTGATGCGTATTGAAGCGCCGATGGATAAGCAATTGAAGCGCTGCCTCGAGGTTTTACGCAGCAAAGCCTGATGCGCGTTGCTTATCAGGCCTACAATCGTGTGATGCACCGTAGGCCTGATAAGACGCATCGCGTCGCCATCAGGCAGATCAATCAGGCATTCAACGGGTTCATCTCTTCCCGCCGCAGCATTTGACACAACGAGATAAGCGGCAAACCGATCAGGGTATTTGGGTCACGACCCTCCAGGCGTTCAAAGAGTGCAGTACCTAACCCTTCACTTTTGAAACTACCTGCACAATGGAGCGGGCGCTCTTTGCGCAGATAATCATCAATTTCCGCCTCGCTTAAATGACGGAAATGGACGTCAAAAGGTTCTACTTCAGTTTGTAAATGTCCGGTCGCAGAATTATACAGCGCCAGTCCGGTGTAAAACGTCACAATATTGCCACGGGCTTTGAGTAATTGTTGGCGCGCATTTTCTTCAGTTAATGGTTTGCCGGTTATTTCACCATCAAGAACACAAATTTGATCGGAGCCAATAATCAGATGCGATGGGTAACGGTGGGCGAGAGATTGCGCTTTTTTCTGCGCCAGTCGCAAGACTAAATGGCGTGGTGCTTCGCCGGGCAACGGCGTTTCATCAACCTCTGGCGCTGCGCATTCAAACGGGATTGCCAGTTTTTCGAGTAAAGCGCGACGCCAGGGGGAGGTAGAAGCAAGAATAAGTTGAGGCATATTTTTTCCCTCGCATATAGCGTATTGATGAGAGCCATTTTAAACTATGGACTTCGACCTACAAGCTGGCTGTAGTGGCTTGTCTTGACCGATTTTAAGTCGATGACCCGCAATGTGTGCGAATTATTGGCAAAAGGCAACCACAGGCTGCCTTTTTCTTTGACTATATGACGTTACAAAGTTAATATGCGCGCCCTATGCAAAAGGTAAAATTACCCCTGACTCTTGATCCGGTTCGTACGGCTCAAAAACGCCTCGATTATGAAGGTATCTATACTTCTGATCTGGTTGAGCGCGTCGCCGATTCTGTAGTCAGTGTGGACAGTGATGTGGAATGCTCCATGTCGTTCGCTATCGATAACCAGCGTCTCGCCGTTATAACCGGTGATGCGAAGGTATCGGTTACGCTCGAATGTCAGCGTTGCGGGAAACCGTTCCCACTTCATGTTCACACAACATATTGTTTTAGTCCTGTCCGTTCTGACGAGCAGGCTGAAGCACTCCCGGAAGCGTATGAGCCGATTGAGGTTAACGAATTCGGTGAAATCGATCTGCTTGCAATGGTTGAAGATGAGATTATCCTCTCCTTGCCGGTAGTTCCGGTGCATGATTCTGAACACTGTGAAGTGTCCGAGGCGGACATGGTCTTTGGCGAATTGCCTGATGAAGCGCAAAAACCAAACCCATTTGCCGTATTAGCCAGCTTAAAGCGTAAGTAATTGAGGAGTAAGGTCCATGGCCGTACAACAGAATAAACCAACCCGTTCCAAACGTGGCATGCGTCGTTCTCATGACGCTCTGACCGCAGTCACCAGCCTGTCTGTAGACAAAACTTCTGGTGAACAACACCTGCGTCACCACATCACTGCCGACGGTTTCTACCGTGGCCGTAAGGTAATCGCTAAGTAATCACGCATGACTCAATGGCTTTCCCACTTCTGGTGAGAAAGACAAAGAGTGAACGCGTGATGAAGCTTAGTGAGGCTTTCCCCGGGTGACTGGGGAAACACCTAACCGGGCAGCGACGATACCTTGACACGTCTAACCCTGGCGTTAGATGTCATGGGGGGAGATTTTGGCCCTACCGTGACAGTGCCTGCAGCATTGCAGGCACTGAATTCTAATTCGCAACTCACACTTCTTTTAGTCGGGGATCCCGATACAATCACGCCATTACTTGCCAAAGCTGACTTCGAACAACGTTCGCGTCTGCAGATTATCCCTGCTCAGTCAGTTATTGCCAGTGATGCCCGGCCCTCGCAAGCTATTCGCGCCAGTCGTGGAAGCTCAATGCGTGTTGCCCTGGAGCTCGTGAAAGAAGGTCAGGCACAAGCTTGTGTCAGCGCCGGTAATACGGGCGCACTCATGGGACTTGCGAAGTTATTGCTCAAACCCCTTGAGGGGATTGAGCGTCCTGCGTTGGTGACGGTGTTACCCCATCAGCAAAAGGGCAAAACGGTGGTGCTGGATTTGGGCGCCAACGTAGATTGTGATAGCACGATGTTGGTGCAATTTGCCGTCATGGGTTCCGTGCTGGCAGAAGAGGTTGTTGGCATTGCCAATCCTCGCGTAGCGTTACTCAACATCGGCGAAGAAGAAACGAAAGGTCTCGACAGTATTCGAGATGCTTCAGCTGTGCTAAAAACAATCCCTTCCATTAATTATATCGGCTATCTTGAAGCCAATGAGTTACTGACTGGCAAAACCGATGTGTTGGTCTGTGACGGTTTTACAGGTAATGTCACATTAAAGACGATGGAAGGTGTTGTCAGAATGTTCCTTTCACTGCTGAAATCTCAGGGTGAGGGCAAAAAACGGTCGTGGTGGCTTCTGTTATTAAAACGTTGGTTACAAAAAAGCCTGACAAGGCGATTTAGTCACCTCAACCCCGACCAGTATAATGGCGCCTGTCTGTTAGGATTGCGCGGCACGGTGATTAAGAGTCATGGTGCGGCCAATCAGCGAGCATTTGAAGTCGCGATTGAACAGGCAGTGCAGGCGGTGCAGCGACAAGTTCCTCAGCGAATTGCCGCTCGCCTGGAATCTGTATACCCAGCTGGATTCGAACTGCTGGACGGTGGCGAAAGCGCAAAATCACGAGCACACAGATAACGGTGCGTTTGTGAATGTGGCCAACGTATCAGCGATTTGCTCGTAGCGGTATATAACCAAAAAGTGACTGAGCGTACATGTATACGAAGATTATTGGTACTGGCAGCTATCTGCCTGAACAAGTGCGTACTAACGCCGATTTGGAAAAAATGGTTGAGACATCTGATGAGTGGATCGTCACTCGTACAGGTATCCGTGAACGCCATATTGCAGCGCCAAATGAAACAGTTGCGACGATGGGCTTTGCCGCCGCAAACCGTGCGATTGAAATGGCGGGCATCGACAAAGAACAAATTGGTCTGATTGTGGTTGCTACCACATCATCCACTCACGCATTTCCAAGCGCGGCGTGCCAGATCCAAAGTATGCTGGGGATCAAAGGCTGTCCGGCGTTTGACGTTGCAGCCGCTTGTGCTGGCTTCACTTACGCCCTGAGCGTTGCCGACCAGTACGTTAAATCTGGCGCAGTTAAGCATGCTCTGGTCGTTGGCTCCGATGTCCTGGCCCGTACCTGCGATCCAACCGATCGCGGAACGATCATCATTTTCGGTGATGGGGCTGGTGCGGTTGTACTGAGCGCATCAGAAGAGCCAGGCATTCTCTCCACGCATCTGCACGCTGACGGTCGCTACGGCGAACTGTTGACGCTGCCTAACGCCGATCGCGTGAACCCGGAAAACCCGATCCACCTGACGATGGCGGGTAACGAAGTATTTAAAGTCGCGGTGACCGAGCTTGCGCACATCGTTGATGAAACGCTGGAAGCCAATAATCTCGACCGTTCTGCGCTGGACTGGCTGGTGCCGCATCAGGCTAACCTGCGCATTATCAGCGCGACAGCTAAAAAGCTGGGTATGTCGATGGATAATGTTGTCGTGACGCTCGACAGACATGGTAATACCTCTGCTGCCTCCGTACCGTGCGCGCTGGACGAAGCCGTCCGCGACGGGCGTATTAAAGCTGGGCAGTTGATATTGCTTGAAGCCTTCGGGGGTGGATTCACCTGGGGCTCCGCGCTGGTTCGTTTCTAGTATAAGGATTTAAACATGACGCAATTTGCATTTGTGTTTCCGGGGCAGGGTTCCCAGACCGTTGGGATGTTGTCTGAAATGGCAGCAACCTACCCAATTGTTGAAGAAACATTTGCTGAAGCATCAGCTGCACTGGGCTATGATCTGTGGGCGTTGACTCAGCAAGGTCCGGCTGAAGAACTGAATAAAACCTGGCAGACGCAGCCCGCGCTGTTGACCGCATCCGTTGCGCTTTATCGCGTATGGCAGCAGCAGGGGGGTAAGACACCTGCGCTGATGGCGGGTCACAGCCTGGGCGAATATTCTGCGCTGGTATGTGCGGGTGTTATCGGTTTTGCCGATGCCGTACGTCTGGTTGAACTGCGTGGCAAATTCATGCAGGAAGCGGTTCCGGAAGGCACTGGCGGCATGTCTGCTATTATCGGTCTGGACGATGCCGCTATCGCTAAAGCGTGCGAAGAGTCTGCCGAAGGCCAGGTGGTTTCACCGGTAAACTTTAACTCACCGGGTCAGGTGGTTATTGCCGGGCATAAAGAAGCCGTAGAACGTGCTGGTGTTGCCTGTAAAGCCGCGGGCGCTAAGCGTGCGCTGCCGCTGCCGGTCAGCGTTCCTTCTCACTGCGCGCTGATGAAGCCTGCTGCTGAGAAACTTGCCGTTGAGCTGCAGAAAATCACCTTTAACGCACCGACTGTTCCGGTTGTGAACAACGTTGATGTGAAGTGTGAAACTACGGCAGACGCAATTCGCGATGCGCTGGTTCGTCAGCTGTATAGCCCGGTTCAGTGGACTAAAACCGTTGAATTTATGGCATCCCAGGGCGTAGAGCACCTGTATGAAGTCGGTCCGGGTAAAGTTCTGACCGGTCTGACGAAACGTATTGTTGATACCCTGACTGCTTCGGCACTGAATGAGCCGGCGGCACTGTCTGCGGCGCTAGAGCAATAAAAGAGGAAGACCATGAGTTTTGAAGGAAAAATCGCGCTGGTTACCGGTGCAAGCCGTGGCATTGGCCGCGCAATTGCTGAGACACTCGTTGCCCGTGGCGCGAAAGTTATCGGTACTGCTACCAGCGAAAGCGGCGCGCAGGCCATTAGCGATTACTTAGGTGCAAATGGTAAAGGTCTGATGTTGAATGTGACCGATCCGGCATCTATCGAATCTGTTCTGGAAAATATTCGCGCAGAATTTGGTGAAGTCGATATCCTGGTCAATAATGCCGGGATTACTCGTGATAACCTGTTAATGCGCATGAAAGATGACGAGTGGAACGATATCATCGAAACCAACCTGTCATCTGTTTTCCGTCTGTCAAAAGCGGTAATGCGAGCTATGATGAAAAAGCGTCATGGGCGTATTATCACTATCGGTTCTGTGGTTGGTACCATGGGAAATGCGGGTCAGGCTAACTACGCTGCGGCGAAAGCGGGTCTGATCGGCTTCAGTAAATCACTGGCGCGCGAAGTTGCGTCTCGTGGCATTACTGTAAACGTTGTTGCTCCGGGCTTTATTGAAACGGACATGACGCGTGCGCTGTCTGATGATCAGCGTGCGGGTATTCTGGCGCAGGTTCCTGCGGGTCGCCTCGGCGGCGCTCAGGAAATCGCCAGTGCGGTTGCATTTTTAGCTTCTGACGAAGCAAGTTACATCACAGGTGAGACTTTGCACGTCAACGGCGGGATGTACATGGTTTAACCACGATGAAAAATATTTGCGTTATTGTAGGTCTTGGCCTCAAAATAACGTAAAATCGTGGTAAGACCTGCCGGGATTTAGTTGCAAATTTTTCAACATTTTATACACTACGAAAACCATCGCGAAAGCGAGTTTTGATAGGAAATTTAAGAGTATGAGCACTATCGAAGAACGCGTTAAGAAAATTATCGGCGAACAGCTGGGCGTTAAGCAGGAAGAAGTAACCAACAATGCTTCCTTCGTTGAAGACCTGGGCGCAGATTCTCTTGACACCGTTGAGCTGGTAATGGCTCTGGAAGAAGAGTTTGATACTGAGATTCCGGACGAAGAAGCTGAGAAAATCACTACCGTTCAGGCTGCCATTGATTACATCAACGGCCACCAGGCGTAAGTGAACATCTCCAGGCGGTCATTCGACCGCCTGAGTTTTATCTTTTTATCCCACTTGAATTATTTTCCCTCCCTGGAGGACAACCGTGTCTAAGCGTCGTGTAGTTGTGACCGGACTGGGCATGTTGTCTCCTGTCGGCAATACCGTAGAGTCTACCTGGAAAGCTCTCCTTGCCGGTCAGAGTGGCATCAGCCTGATCGACCATTTCGATACTAGCGCCTATGCAACGAAATTTGCTGGCTTAGTAAAGGATTTTAACTGTGAAGACATTATCTCGCGCAAAGAACAGCGCAAGATGGATGCCTTCATTCAATATGGAATTGTCGCTGGCGTTCAGGCCATGCAGGATTCTGGCCTCGAAATTACGGAAGAGAACGCTCATCGTATTGGCGCCGCTATCGGCTCTGGTATTGGCGGTCTCGGTCTTATCGAAGAAAACCATACCTCACTGGTAAACGGTGGACCGCGTAAGATCAGCCCGTTCTTCGTTCCGTCGACGATTGTTAACATGGTGGCTGGTCACCTGACCATCATGTACGGCCTGCAAGGGCCAAGCATCTCCATCGCGACCGCCTGTACTTCAGGCGTGCATAACATCGGTCATGCCGCACGTATCATTGCATACGGCGATGCAGACGCGATGGTTGCGGGTGGTGCTGAAAAAGCCAGTACGCCGTTGGGTGTGGGTGGCTTTGGCGCGGCACGTGCACTGTCTACGCGTAATGATAACCCGCAAGCGGCAAGCCGCCCGTGGGACAAAGAGCGTGACGGCTTTGTGCTGGGCGACGGCGCTGGCATGGTGGTACTGGAAGAGTACGAGCATGCGAAAGCGCGCGGTGCAAAAATCTATGCTGAAGTCGTTGGCTTCGGTATGAGCAGCGATGCTTACCACATGACGTCGCCACCGGAAAACGGTGCAGGCGCTGCGCTGGCAATGGTCAACGCACTGCGCGATGCGGCTATTGAAGCGGGTCAGATCGGCTATGTCAACGCACATGGTACGTCTACGCCTGCAGGCGATAAAGCTGAAACCCAGGCAGTGAAATCTGTCTTTGGCGATGCGGCAAGCCGTGTGATGGTAAGCTCCACCAAATCCATGACCGGACACCTGTTGGGTGCGGCGGGCGCGGTAGAGTCTATTTTCTCTATCCTCGCGCTGCGCGATCAGGCTATTCCGCCAACCATCAACCTGGATAATCCGGATGAAGGGTGTGACCTGGACTTCGTACCTCACGAAGCGCGTCAGGTTAGTGGTCTGGAGTATGCGCTGTGTAACTCCTTTGGCTTCGGTGGTACCAACGGATCTTTGATCTTTAAAAAGATTTAAGTCCGTCAGGTGATGCGCTAGCATCGATAGCAAATTGAAAAGGTCCGCTTGTCGGGCCTTTTTTTATTCGGTTTTCCGCCCTTGTCCTGTGTTACTCATCCTGCCAAACTAGCGGACCAGAAATAAGGAGCCACCATGTTCTTAATTAATGGCTGCGAGCAAGATATGCTGGCCGCAAGCGATCGAGCGGCCCAATTTGGTGATGGCTGTTTTACCACTGCCTGTATTATCGACGGTGAAATCCCTCTCTTTGCAGCGCATCTTGAGCGTTTACAAGACGCTTGCCAAAAACTGCTGATCTCTTTTGAAGATTGGTCCGAGCTGCAAAATGAAATGAAAATGCTGGCGAAAGGGCACGTACGCGGTGTGTTGAAAGTGATTATCAGCCGTGGCAGTGGAGGCCGGGGTTACAGTGGCAAAAATTGTCATAGTGCCACACGCATCCTCTCCGTTTCAGCCTGGCCCGATCATTACGATCGTTGGCGGCAAGAAGGTATTACGCTGGCGCTAAGCCCAGTGCGGCTGGGACGTAATCCACTGCTTGCCGGGCTTAAACACCTGAATCGACTGGAGCAGGTGTTGATTCGCTCTCATCTTGAACAGACGGACGCCGATGAAGCGCTGGTTCTTGACAGCGAGGGATGGGTTACGGAATGCTGTGCGGCTAATTTGTTCTGGCGTAAAGGTGATGTGGTTTACACGCCCCGGCTGGACCAGGCCGGAGTGAACGGTATTATGCGACAATTCTGTATCCGGATGCTGGCACAATCGCCATTCAGTATTGTCGAAGTGTATGCCGGGTTGGAGGAGGTAATGCAGGCTGATGAAATCGTCGTCTGTAACGCGTTAATGCCCATTATTCCCGTGCGTGCCTGTGGCGACACGTTGTTGTCTTCACGTTTGTTATTCGATTATTTATCCCCACTTTGTGAGCACCCGAATTAGTCATGAAAAAACTGTTACTTGTTGTCCTGTTATTGCTGGTTGTGCTGGGCATTGCCGCTGGAGTGGGAATGTGGAAAGTTCGCCATCTGGCGGACAGCAAATTATTGATTAAAGAAGAAACGATTTTTACGCTGAAAGCGGGGACGGGCCGTCTGGCTCTCGGCGAACAGCTGTATGCAGACAAAGTTATCAATCGTCCGCGCGTGTTCCAGTGGCTGCTGCGTGTGGAGCCCGAGCTGTCGCATTTTAAGGCCGGAACATATCGCTTCACGCCTGACATGACGGTGCGGGACATGCTGCAACTACTGGAAAGCGGCAAAGAGGCGCAGTTCCCGTTACGTCTGGTTGAAGGGATGCGCCTGAGCGATTACCTCAAACAGCTGCGTGATGCCCCGTATATCAAACATACGTTAAGCGACGATAGCTATGAGACCGTGGCCGAGGCACTTAAGCTGGAAAATTCGCAATGGGTAGAAGGCTGGTTCTGGCCAGATACCTGGATGTATACCGCCAATACTACTGACGTAGCGTTGCTAAAACGCGCGCATCAGAAAATGGTTAAAGCGGTGGATACTGTCTGGGAGGGGCGCGCTGATGGCCTGCCTTATCAGGACAAAAATCAGCTAGTAACCATGGCTTCTATTATTGAAAAAGAAACTGCGGTCGCCAGCGAGCGCGACCAGGTGGCTTCGGTCTTTATTAACCGCTTACGTATCGGTATGCGTTTACAAACCGATCCGACCGTGATTTACGGGATGGGTACACGGTATAATGGCAAATTGTCGCGTGTGGATTTAGACACCCCGACCGCCTATAACACCTATACCATTACTGGACTGCCGCCAGGCCCGATTGCCATGCCGGGAGAGGCTTCATTGCAGGCCGCGGCGCATCCGGCAAAAACGCCGTATCTCTATTTTGTGGCTGACGGTAAAGGCGGCCACACGTTTAACACCAATCTTGCCAGCCATAACCGGTCCGTGCAGGATTACCTGAAAGTGCTTAAGGAAAAAAATGGGCAGTAACTATATCGTCATTGAAGGCCTGGAAGGCGCCGGAAAAACCACCGCGCGTAACGTGGTGGTGGAGACACTTGAGCAACTCGGTATTCGTGACATGGTTTTCACCCGCGAACCGGGTGGAACGCAGCTGGCTGAGAAACTAAGAAGTCTGGTGCTGGATATTAAATCGGTCGGTGACGAGGTCATTACCGATAAAGCCGAAGTTCTGATGTTTTACGCGGCGCGTGTGCAGTTGGTCGAAACCGTTATTAAACCTGCACTGGCGAAAGGCGCGTGGGTAATTGGCGATCGTCACGATCTGTCGACCCAGGCGTATCAGGGCGGCGGACGCGGTATCGATCAAAACATGCTGGCAACCCTGCGTGATGCGGTGCTTGGTGATTTTCGTCCGGACCTGACGATCTATCTGGATGTGACGCCAGAAGTCGGGTTGAAGCGTGCCCGTGCCCGCGGTGAGCTGGATCGTATTGAGCAGGAATCTTTCGACTTCTTTAATCGCACTCGCGCGCGTTATCTTGAGCTGGCTGCTAAAGACGTCAGCATTCGTACTATAGACGCTACGCAGCCGTTGGAGGCTGTGATGGCTGATATCCGTCATACCATCACCCAATGGGTGAAGGAGCAGGGCGCATGAAATGGTACCCATGGTTACGACCGGATTTTGAAAAACTGGTAGCCAGCTACCAGACGGGTCGTGGTCACCATGCGTTACTGATTCAGGCGTTACCCGGAATGGGCGACGACGCGCTGATTTACGCCCTCAGCCGCTATTTAATGTGCCAGCAGCCGGAAGGGCATAAAAGCTGTGGACAGTGCCGCGGCTGTCAGCTAATGCAGGCGGGGACGCACCCTGACTACTATTCGCTGCTGCCGGAAAAAGGCAAAAGCACGCTGGGGGTTGATGCGGTACGCGAAGTCAGTGAAAAGCTGTACGAGCATTCGCGTCTCGGCGGCGCGAAGGTCGTGTGGATCCCGGATGCTGCCCAGTTAACTGATGCCGCCGCCAACGCCTTGCTGAAAACGCTGGAAGAACCTCCGGCACAAACCTGGTTTTTCCTCGCCAGCACAGAGCCAGCTCGCTTGCTGGCGACATTACGCAGCCGTTGTCGGTTACATCATCTTGCACCACCGCCGGAGTCGTATGCGATTTCCTGGCTTGCTCGTGAAGTGACTACGTCGTCAGAAGCGCTGCTGAGCGCGTTACGCCTGAGTGCAGGTTCGCCAGGCGCGGCACTTACGTTGTTACAGGCTGAAAGCTGGGCGCACCGCACAGATTTTTGTGCGGCACTGGGGAACACATTAAACACAGGCGACTGGTATATACTGCTCGCGGCGTTAAACCACGATCAGGCTGCCGCCCGTTTACACTGGCTGGCAACGTTGTTGACCGATGCGTTGAAACGTCCGTATGGCGTTTCCCATTTAACGAATCCTGATGCGCTGGACCTGATATCTTCTATCGCAGAACGGTTATCCGTTGCCCAGATACAGGCGATACTCGGTGACGTTTGTCATTGTCGTCAGCAACTGCTGAACGTGACGGGCGTAAACCGTGAGCTGGTGTTAACCGATCTTATTCTTCGTATTGAGCATTACCTGCAACCAGGCTCCGTACTGCCTGTTCCCCATCTTTGAGAGAGACATTATGTTTTTAGTCGACTCACACTGCCATCTTGATGGCCTGGATTATCAATCTCTGCATAAGGACGTGGACGACGTGCTGGCGAAAGCGGCCGCACGCGATGTGAAATTCTGTCTTGCCGTTGCGACCACTCTGCCAGGATACCGCAGTATGCGCGAACTGGTCGGTGAGCGTGACAATGTGGTTTTTTCCTGCGGCGTGCATCCGTTAAATCAGGATGAAACCTATGATGTTGAGGACCTGCGTCGTTTTGCCGCCGAAGAGGGGGTTGTGGCGATGGGAGAAACCGGGCTGGACTATTTTTACACGCCGGAAACAAAGGTGCGCCAGCAGGAATCTTTTATCCACCATATTCAGATCGGCCGTGAGTTACAGAAGCCGGTTATCGTGCATACCCGCGATGCGCGAGCCGATACGCTGTCTATTCTGCGCGAAGAAAAAGTGACGGATTGTGGCGGCGTACTACACTGTTTTACAGAGGACAGAGAAACGGCGGGCAAATTGCTGGACCTTGGATTCTATATCTCGTTTTCCGGCATCGTCACGTTCCGAAATGCAGAGCAGCTCCGTGATGCCGCCCGCTATGTTCCTCTGGACCGGTTATTGGTCGAGACGGATTCTCCCTACCTTGCGCCTGTACCGCATCGTGGAAAAGAGAACCAGCCCGCCATGACTCGTGACGTTGCAGAGTACATGGCCGTAGTGAAAGGTGTTGCCGTTGAAGAACTGGCGCAGGCAACCACTGATAACTTTGCCCGCCTGTTTCACATCGACGCTTCTCGCCTGCAATCTGTTCGTTAACTGACTTTTTTTAAAGCTCGTAATTAATCACTAATGCGAGTAAAGTTCACCGCCACAAAATGGGCGGTGAATAATCAGTTTGACACATTCAGAAACTCATTTTATCGGAATGTGCGGATTTTGCGGCCATTCACGACTGAACTGTGATAGCCGTCAAACAAAAACAAACTGAATTATTTTACTCTGTGTAATAAATAAAGGGTACTTAGATGCCCTGTACACGGCGAGGTTCTCCCCCCTCGCCAATGCGTGAGAACGTAGAATACACAAAGTCAATCAAGCTGCATCAAGGCGGCAAGTGAGTGAATTGCAGGAGCTTACCAGAGTAAGTGACTGGGATGAACGAGCGCAGCCCACCCTGAGGCGGTTTGAAGGATGAAGTGTATAAGCACAAATACTCAGGAGCACTCCTAATTATGTTTAAGAATGCATTTGCTAACCTGCAAAAGGTCGGTAAATCGCTGATGCTGCCGGTATCCGTACTCCCGATTGCAGGTATCCTGCTGGGTGTCGGTTCCGCTAACTTCAGCTGGCTGCCAGCCGTTGTATCGCACGTAATGGCAGAAGCAGGCGGTTCTGTTTTTGCGAACATGCCGCTGATTTTTGCTATCGGTGTTGCGTTAGGCTTCACTAATAATGACGGTGTATCTGCACTGGCATCCGTTGTTGCTTACGGCATCATGGTTAAGACCATGGCTGTTGTTGCGCCGCTGGTTCTGCATTTACCTGCTGAAGAGATCGCCGCTAAACACCTTGCTGATACGGGTGTTCTCGGGGGGATTATCTCCGGTGCGATTGCAGCGTATATGTTCAACCGTTTCTACCGTATCAAATTGCCTGAGTATCTTGGCTTCTTTGCGGGTAAGCGCTTCGTTCCTATCATTTCTGGTCTGGCTGCCATCTTCACAGGTGTGGTTCTGTCCTTCATTTGGCCACCGATCGGTACTGCTATTCAGACGTTCTCCCAGTGGGCTGCATACCAGAACCCGGTCGTGGCGTTCGGTATCTATGGCTTCATTGAACGCTGCCTGGTACCGTTTGGTCTGCACCATATCTGGAACGTTCCATTCCAGATGCAGATCGGTGAGTACACTAACGCTGCGGGTCAGGTGTTCCACGGTGATATTCCTCGCTACATGGCGGGTGACCCGACTGCGGGCAAACTGTCCGGTGGCTTCCTGTTCAAAATGTACGGTCTGCCGGCTGCCGCTATCGCTATCTGGCACTCTGCTAAACCAGAAAACCGCGCGAAAGTGGGCGGTATCATGATCTCCGCGGCGCTGACCTCGTTCCTGACCGGTATTACCGAGCCGATCGAGTTCTCCTTCATGTTCGTGGCGCCGATCCTGTACATCATCCACGCGATTCTGGCTGGTCTGGCATTCCCGATCTGTATCCTGCTGGGTATGCGCGACGGTACGTCGTTCTCCCACGGTCTGATCGACTTTATCGTTCTGTCCGGTAACAGCAGCAAACTGTGGCTGTTCCCGATTGTCGGAATCGGTTATGCGATTGTTTACTACACCATCTTCCGTGTGCTGATCAAAGCGCTGGACCTGAAAACGCCAGGTCGTGAAGATGCTACCGAAGACAGCAAAGCAGGTGCGTCCGGCGAAATGGCTCCGGCTCTGGTTGCGGCATTCGGCGGTAAAGAAAACATCACTAACCTTGATGCGTGCATCACCCGTCTGCGTGTCAGCGTGGCTGACGTTGCCAAAGTGGATCAGGCTGGCCTGAAGAAACTGGGTGCGGCAGGCGTTGTGGTAGCTGGTTCCGGTGTTCAGGCTATCTTCGGGACTAAGTCCGATAACCTGAAAACTGAAATGGATGAGTACATCCGTAACAGCTAAGCAGTAAGAAGTTGGGGAGAACTAAGGCAGCCTGCGGGCTGCCTTTTTTATTGCATTAATTAGCCTGAACCCGAATCGGTGCGGTGGCAGCGAACAGCCATGGACGTGCCTCTGCGTTCACGCGCGGGGATAACGTCTCTCTGACCTGCTGGTGGTAATCATCAATCCACTGTTTCTCAGCATCACTCAGCAGATGCAGTTCAACCAGATTCAAATCAATCGGTACCAGCGTCAGCGTTGAGAAACGACAAAAACCAGGACGACTGTTGATAATCTCCACCTGATTCTCAATACGGATCCCATACTGTCCGGCCAGATAATAACCCGGCTCGATGGTGATGATATTGCCTGCGACCAGTGGCCACGGGTTTACTTTTTTGGCGATGCGATGGGGTTGCTCATGAATAAGCAACTGGTGACCCACGCCGTGTCCCGTGCCATGATCAAAATCCAGTCCCAGCTCCCACAACGCCCGGCGGCTAAAGGCATCCAGTTGATGGCCCTGAGTCCCGCTGGGAAACTGCAGCGAAATAAGCGACAAAAAGCCTTTCAACACGGCTGTGTAATGTAGGCGACGTTGCGGATCCTGTGGGCCAAATGCGAGAGTACGCGTCGTATCCGTCGTACCATTGTGGTACTGGCCGCCGGAATCATTCAGATACATGGCCTGCGAGGTAATTGGCGTATTGGTTTTTTCACTGGAGTGGTAATGGCACATTGCGGCATTGCTGGCAGAGGCCGAAATCGTGCTGAAGCTTTGCTCAATAAATCCCGGCTGCTGTTGGCGAAATTCCAGTTGCTTTGCCTGCGCTTCCAGCTCGGTGACCGGATTACCTGCCGCTTCGCGCAAAGGAACTTCATGGGCCAGCCAGGCAAGGAAGTTAACCCAGGCTGCGCCATCTTGTTCATGGCATTCCCGATAGCCCGCCAGTTCAACGTCATTTTTGTGGGCTTTCATCAAGGTGATGGGATCGGGCGCCCATAAGACGTTGCCGCCGTGTTCTTCAATGGCAAAACGCAATGCAACCGGGGCGTAGTCTTTATCGACCAGGAAGCGCTTCCCATTGGCCAACTGCTGGCAGCGAGTCAGAAAACTCTCTTGCGGGGCCAGCGTGAGCGTGTTCAGCAGTGATGCGGGGAGTTGCTGCGTTTTGTTGCTATCCACAAACCATTCCAGCTCACCGCTGCGATGGAGCAGGGCAAACGAAAACGGCACTGGCACCATGGCCAGATCCGAACCGCGTACATTCAATAACCATGCAATGTTATCCGGCAGGGTAATTGCCAGCACGTCAGCCTGGTGTTGAGCGAGTTGTTCCACGACGCGGGCACGCTTTTGCGTGCTGCTTTCCCCGCTGATTTCAATGGGCATTTCACGAATGATGCCGCAGGGGGCTGCCGGTCGGTCTAGCCAT
Source organism: Citrobacter sp. Cpo037 (assembly GCF_030332945.1). NCBI lineage: Bacteria > Pseudomonadati > Pseudomonadota > Gammaproteobacteria > Enterobacterales > Enterobacteriaceae > Citrobacter > Citrobacter sp. Cpo037. The sequence continues at coordinate 89,878 of NZ_JAOWGW010000081.1, read as the reverse complement.
ACCTGGTCAAAAGGATCTTGCTCAAGAGGCACCAGCTTGCAATGTGTTGCCGACAAGGCTTCAAACTGGCTGTTGACCATCAGCATTGGTTCAAAGCCGATACGTGTACCCGCTGCAACGTGAGACTGCAAATAGTCGGCCAGCGGCTCATCGTGTAAATGATGAATTTCAAAATCATCCAGCGAGACTTCATTGCGTACCTGGACCTGATAGCGTCCATCGACAAACATTAACGCGCGATCCCGAAGGACCAACGCGAGTCCGGCAGAGCCGCTAAAACCGGTCAGCCAGGCCAGTTTATTGTCATGCGGCGTACAATCTTCACTTTGATGAGCATCGGCGCGCGGAACAATCATGCCATCCAGCCCCTGCGCTATCAGCAGGTTGCGCAGGGCGGAAAGAGGAGTTGAGTTGTGCATAGTTACCTTCAGGTCTTAACGGAACGGCGGTTCGTTGAATGTACGTAATTTACGGGAGTGCAGTCGGTCGCCTTCAGCACGCAGACGATCGATAGCCCGGATACCTATTTGCAGATGCTCAGAAATGGCACCTTCATAAAAACGGTTGGCCTGACCAGGCAGTTTGATCTCACCGTGCAGTGGCTTGTCGGAAACGCACAGCAGCGTGCCGTAAGGAACGCGGAAACGGTATCCCTGGGCGGCGATGGTGGCGCTTTCCATATCGATAGCCACCGCGCGGCTGAGATTGAAACGCAGCGCAGAAGCAGAATAGCGTAGCTCCCAGTTACGATCGTCGGTGGTGACGACGGTACCGGTACGCAGGCGCTGTTTAACCTCTTCGCCGGGCATACCGCTGACTTCTTTGGTGGCGTCATACAGTGCGCGCTGCACTTCCGCTATGCTCGGAATTGGAATATCTGGCGGCAGTACGGCATCCAACACGTGGTCGTCACGCAGATAAGCGTGGGCCAGAACATAGTCGCCAATCGCCTGGCTTTCACGCAGTCCGCCACAGTGACCAATCATCAGCCAGACGTCAGGACGCAGTACGGCCAGATGATCGCAAATGGTTTTGGCGTTAGACGGGCCAACGCCGATATTGACCAGTGTGATCCCCTGACCGTCGGCGGTGATTAAATGCCAGGCGGGCATCTGATGTTTCTTCCAGGCGAGATCGGAGATCGCTTCTTCAGGCGCTTCAGTTTCAGCGGTGATCCAGATCCCGCCCGCGCAAGAAAGCGCGATATACGGGCTGTCCGGGTCGAGGATCTGGCTGCACCCCCAACGCACAAACTCATCGACATAGCGGGTGTAGTTGGTGAACAGCACAAATGGCTGAAAATGTTCAACCGGTGTTCCCGTGTAGTGGCGTAGTCGCGCCAGCGAAAAATCTACTCGTCGGGCGTCGAAGTGCGACAACGGAGAGAATTCCGCCGGATGATAGGTACCGTCTGCTGTTTCATCGCCAATCTGTGACAGCTCGGTTGTGGGGAAATGACGCGTTAGGCCGGCGCTCATCGAGCGGTCGAGCGTCAGTTCAGAACCGTCAATGACATACGGATAGGGAATTTCATGTTGCGACGGCTCGACGGAGATATGCGCATCATAATCCTGATACAGCAGCGTGAGTTGTTCTTCAAGATACGGACGAAAAAGCGACGGACGGGTAATCGTAGTGGTGTAGCAGCCCGCATGGGTAAAACGACCATAGGCGCGGGTTTTCGGGGGATTGGTGGCGCTGCCATCCCAGGTGACACACAGTGATGGGTAAACAAAAAGACCGTTATGGCGGGCGATTACGTCAGGGAGCGTCCCTGTTTCAATATACTTACCAATGGCGCTACGCAGTGCTTTAACCGACTGCTCGTACAGCGCGTCCAGTTTATCCAGTGCCTGAGCCGGGGTCAGGCTGGAGCCCTTATTGTTCATGTCTGTCTCCTTGTTCCACAGATGTACTGCTCTCCCGATAGTATGTCACAGGAATGTGAAACAAAAGTCAGACGTTGAGGAAGATTGTGCGAAGACCGGACGGCCTCCGCACCCGGGCTTAACCGTGCTGCTTATCCCGCATCAGCAATGCTGTAGTGGCGGAAATAAGACAACCCGCCATCAGATAAATGGCCACACTGTGCCAGTCTCCGCCGGAGAATGTTACCAGTGCAGCAGCAATGAAGGGGGTAAAACCGCCACCAACCACGCTTGCTACCTGATAACCAACGCCTGCGCCGCTGTAGCGATAGCTTGCGCCAAACAAACCGGTAAACATAGGTTGCTGCACGCAGACCACCATATCGTGTGCAATGTTGGCCAACATAATCGCGAAGAACACGATCCAGAAAATGGATTGCGCTTCTAACGCCATAAAGAACGGGAATGCGCTGAGCGTCCCGACCAGTGCGCCGGTAATGTAAACGCGCCGGCGACCAAAACGGTCGGCGAGCCAGGCGAAGCAGGGGATGGTCAGACAGCTCAGCCCACCCACCAACAAGCCGATATTCAGAAACAGTTCACGGGGTAAGCCCAGATTCTGCGTGGAGTAATTTAGGGCAAACGCGGTGACGATATACATCGTCAGCAGTTCACACAGGCGCAGAGCGATAATTTTCAAAAAGGCACCTGGATGACGGATTAACGCCTCGACTACCGGTAGTCTCTTTTTCTCTGGTTGCGGTGCCTGCTGCTGCTGTTCGAATTCGGCTGATTCATCCATTCGGTTACGCATCCACAACGCGCCCAATACCAGCACGATGCTGAACAGGAATGGAATACGCCAGCCCCAACTCAGGAACTGCTCATCGGTGGTTTGCGAGCTAATCAGCGAGACCAGACCGGTAGAAAGCAGTAGCCCGACTCCATAACCGACCTGAACACCGCTGCTGTAGAAGGCTTTTTTATTTTTCGGCGCACTTTCGACCGAGAGCAACGCCGCGCCGCCCCATTCACCGCCAACGGCGAACCCCTGAATAGCACGCAGCGTCACCAGCAGAACGGGAGCCCACCAGCCAATGGTGTCAAAGGAAGGAATAATCCCTATCAGTGCAGTGGCGATCCCCATCATCCAGACGGTGAGCATCAGCATACGTTTACGCCCCAGGCGATCGCCGAAGTGGCCAAAGATCACCCCGCCTAACGGGCGGAACAAAAATCCGACGCCAAAGGTAGCAAATGCGGCTAGTGTTCCCATCGCCGGGCTGACTTGCGGGAAGAACTCGCGGTTAAAGACCAGTGCGGCAGTGATGCCGTAAAGCAGAAAATCATACCAGTCGACCACGGCACCCGCGAAGCTACCAAGCGCAGCGCGTCGGGCGCGGTTAAGTGAAGAGGCGTCCTGTTGGGGACCCGTGGAGGTGAGGGAGGAATCCATAGTTATCCTGTCTGTACTGTTTTTTAGTTATTAGTATTTGAGTTGGGTTACACACATTGCAGTCGCAATATTAACGACCGTATGAGATTACCGCGACAGACGGGAAGTGAAAACGATTATCTCCCTCATCTGATGGCAACATGAAAAATAAGATGAATGAGAAATCTGAACCTGGTGGAATCGTGGCCTGTCAGGAGTGTTCTGATTTCAGGCGGAGCATTAGGAGCGCTGTATTTGGGGAAGTTATAAACCCACTTTCATAATGGTATACGGAGATTCGGTGAAACCACATCGCTCATAAGCACGAATCGCACGCCCGTTATCTCCGTGGACTTATAAGCGAAGCTCCAGTGCCTTTTCTGATTTAGCTTCTTTTGTAAGATGTTTGATGAGCTCATCAGCTAATCCCATCCCACGATACTCCGGGGCGATATAAAAGCTTTGGATCCACCAGTAGTCATTTCCATGAACATCACTCCATTCTTTTACGACAGAGGTATTGGCGATCACTGTTCCTGAAGAATCTTCCATGACCCAATATTTTGAACGTGGGTTTTCACAAAACGCCGAGGAAACGCCACGCTCCATAGCAACAAGGTCAATCACTGAACCTTCAGATTCTTGTGCTTCCTGAGTGGTGAATTCGATGATTTTGTTGATATCGTCAGGGGTAGCTGGTCGAATAAAGTAGTTCATAAGTCTGGCTCTCATTAGCGTTGCATCGACCCGTTGAACTCACAGCACGGAGCGGACATTGCTGACTGAGCTGAAGGTCCGCTGTGAGCGAGAAGCTGACGCTCACTCCATGCCAGATATGCTGTAATGCAAATAAGAGTGTCCATAAAATCCTAATCATTCAGGAAGGATTACTTATTTTTGAGTTAGAGTAAATATAATATCCAGTAGAAATAAAAACGTTATAAATATAGTGGTTAGAATAACAGTTAGGCGCTCTTTTTTGATTGGTATCGACACGATTAATCCCCTCTTAGGAAAAAGAAGTCTCATATTTTTTTGTGGCATCTTTGCAAATTAATTAATCAGCAATATCACCCAAGATAATGGCGTAATATGAATGCAGCTAAAACGCCGCTGATTACCGTTATGGGCATTGAAAATCGCATTGCGATAAATAACGTTATGCCTAACGCGATCAGGTCTGCAGGTGATCCGGATGCAAAAAAAGGAGCGATAAATGCCAGCATGACGCAGCCTGGCGAGGATTTCAGCACCACCATGGCCCTCGGGGTGAGAACCCTGTTGCGTAATATCAGGTAGGCTGTTACGCGGGTGGTATAGGTGGTCAATGCCATCAGTACAATAGCAATAACGGTCTGATAATTAAGCATCATCGCCTCCTATTAAGGCAGCCGTCACTAGCCCCGCCAGTGGACCGGCAATGACATACCAAAGGCCGGAAATAAAATGGCACACCGCAACTGAGACGAGTAAACTGATTATCCATGGCACGGCTTTTCGCCAGCCATTCCACATGCCTCTGACCAATACAAGGAATACAGCCGGGAAGGCCATATCAAAACCATACTGATGAACGTCGCCGAGTACCGGGCCAATTAACGCCCCGACGGTGGTGCAGAAAACCCACATCGAATAAAAAGACAACGAAACGCCCAGATAATAGGGCATGCTAAAATACACTGTGTTTTTATATTTTTTGCTGTGTGCGTCATTATAACTCAACGCCCAACTCTCATCCGTCATTAAAAAAAGCGCCGGTAAGACTTTTCGTTTCGGAAAGCGAGAAAGCAGCGGGACCAGCGTTGCGCCCATTAAAATATGGCGACTGTTAACCAACAGTGTCACCGCCATGATCAGTAGAAAAGAGGGTGGGGATGTCCAGATCTGTATCGCAGCAAACTCAGATCCCCCCGCAAAATTCAGTCCTGTCATTAGCGGGACTTCCAGATTACTGAGTCCCTTATGGCTTGCCTGAGCGCCCAACACCAGAGCAAAGGGGATTACACCCAGCAGGACTGGCAGGCCATCTTTCAGGCCGCGACGAAACTCTTTTGCCGTACTGCCAGCCTCATCCTGAAAGGGAATGTCAGTCCTTACATCAACTTGCTGTTCACTCATTCTTTTGGCTCATTTCAACATTTCAAAACCTGGCGTCAGAATAAATTATGTGACACTATGAGTAAATATAAATAGTGTCACATTACACTTTTGGTGATTTTATGCGTGAACGCTCCCCCTGGCAGCCCAGACTTGCACAAAACAGCACATCTCCCACTGACCAGTTGGTACAGGCGTTGTCAGAAGATATCCTTTCGGGCTTACTGAGCCACGGCGCGCGCTTACCGGCACACCGTAATTTAGCGGATACGCTTGGCATAGGACTGGGTACCGTAACGAAAGCGTACGGTATCCTGGAGAAACGCGGACTCGTCAGAAGCGTTAAGGGTAGCGGCATGTTCGTTGCCCTGGCCAATTCACGGAACAGAACGTTTATCGACTTGTCACAGAACACGCCTCCAGCAGCATTAACGTCCCGCTCATTAAGCGCGACGTTAGCCACCATCGCCCGTCGACCGGACATGGATATGTTTAATACTTACGCTCCGGCCGCAGGACATGATGAGCATCGGCGACTGCTTGCACAGTGGTTTAACGGGTTGGGGATCCCGGCAGATTATCAACAACTCATTTTAACCAACGGTGCTCAACACGCGCTTTCTGTGGCACTCTCGACCGTCTGCGAACCCTTTGGACGACTGTACGTGGAGGCCCAAACCTATTCAGGTCTGATCCAGCTTTCTCGGTTACTCAAGCTCACGCTAGTGGGGATCCCTATGGATGACGAAGGCATGGACGTATCCGCTCTGGAACGCAGTCTGGATGAACATGCAGAAAAGGGCGGTGCGGTGTACGTCACGCCACTGCTACAAAGCCCTTCGACGCGCATCATGAGCCTTGCCCGCCGTCTGGAACTGATCCGGGTTTGTCGGGAGAGAGGAATAACGATCATTGAGGATGACGTGTACCGACTGAAACGTGATGCCGGATTGCCGCAAATAGCCAGATTAGCCCCTGATATCACTTTGTACGTGAACAGCTTATCTAAAATTTTAAATCCGGCACTGCGGATTGGTGGGCTGCTGGTACCGGAGGCGTTATATTCACGTGCGGAATCCATGCTAAGAGCCACGGCGATGATGGTCTCCCCATTAAGCAGTGCCATTATGGAGCAATGGTTGGTCGATGGCACGGCAGAAACTGTCACACTGGCCATTGAACAAGAAACGAAGCGTCGCTACGAACTTGCGACAGACATTCTGGGGGCGCATGTCTATCGTTCAGGACAGCCCAGCTTTCATATCTGGATGCCGTTTTCACGAGAAGAAGCGCAGTCGTTCTATAAAGCCGCGCTGGCGGCAGGAATTAAAGTGACGGCTCCGGCGTCCACCGAAGTGAGCGAACAGTCAGATCAGTCCGGGATCCGTTTGTGTATCGGAGGAACAGAGTTTGACCAGCTAACGCAGGCTCTGTTAACGCTCAAGGGAATTGCCGAACAGCTTAAACAGCAACCAGACCCTTTCCCTCTTTTCAGGTTATGAATGACAGATGGCCTTAAATAAAAAACCGATGACGGTGGTTAGTATTGGTCTTAAAAGTCTGCCCTCTCTGTTCCTCATCATCCAGGCATGGATAATGCTCTTGGCAACTTCCGTTCCTGGCACGGAGCGGACATTGTTGACTGAGCTGAAGGTCCGCTGTGAGCGAGGAGCGGACTCTTTCGTGGTAATTCCAGCACTCATAATGCCGGATTAAAATTTATCAGTTGGTTTGAGGCGCCTCAATTAACCTAACTTCAGACTTCAATCTCGGCATCATGGCTTCCAGTCCGTTTGGCAGCATTTTCCGGCCTTATACAGGACTTCAAGTGGCATTTCCGGCTGGCTTTCCAGGAAGCCACATTTGCTAGTTCTTACGCCCTGTCGCCAGTTCCAGCGATGACAGGTGACGCCCGTGTCGTCACACCAGATTACCTCCCCAAGCCTCGGAGCTCTCCACGTATGGTTGACCCTCTTTCAGGTGTCAAACGGTTCACAGCCATCGGCAACAATGAGTCGTGGTGAACCACAATAGGCTTCCAGATTTTCATCACCATCAGGAATTGCATAGCGGAGACTCACTGCGTTATAAAGGTCTATCACAGGGTCAATTGTTGCCATAAAACCGTCGCGTATCACTCGTTTACCGGGAGCGACGTATCTGCCTGGGTCGCACAGAGTTATGTCTCCCTGTTCCGCATGCTGATTGACTTTATTTTCTGGTACAAGAAGCTCGCAACTGGGGGAATTGCTGCCGTTGGCCAGCTACAACTTCTTCAACCGTTCTTCGGGCTTGGTCTGTCAGCCACGCTTCTGCATGAGGCCATTCGCCCCCTCATGGTGTTCATTACGCTGGGTGTAATCCTCTGCGTTATGGGCACCCGTAAAGTTTCCCGGTAATCTTTTGTCTGCTAGGCGCTGGCAGACCAGACTCTTTTTGAATAAGGAACCACTATGTTTACTGGCCTGAGTGCATTTCCGCTGACCCCCCTGGATAACGGCGATATTGATGAAAGCCGATTCACATCTCTGATTGAAAATCTGGCTGACGCCGGAGTTGATTCAATTGGCGCTCTGGGATCTACTGGGAGCTATGCTTATCTGACCCGCGAACAACGTTTCGCTGCGACAAAGCTTGCCGTTAGTGCAGCAGGGGATATCCCGGTAATAACAAGCATTGGATCTGTTCGTACCGAGGATGTTATGAGTCTGGCGGAAGACGCACAGCGGGCAGGTGTCAGTGGAGTGTTGCTTGCCCCCGTAACCTATCAGCCACTTACCGATGCGGAGGTTTTCCGTCTATATCAGCGGGTGACAGCAGAGTTATCGGTCCCGCTTTGCATTTATGATAATGCGGCAACCACTGGATTCAATTTCAGCGATGACCTGCTGATAGCTCTGTCGCACCTTGACAACATAGGCTCCATCAAACTCGGGGAATTTCCTGCCGATCCGATTCAGGCTGGTCAGCGTGTTCAGCATCTGAAAAGCCAGATGGCAAAGGGGGTGACGCTAGGAATAAGTGGCGATGCTCAGGCGATTGCTGGCTTGTTAGCTGGTTGTGATACCTGGTACTCGGTACTAGGCGGGTTGTTCCCACATTATACGCTGGATCTTACCCGTACCGCTTTACGCGGGGATGACTCGGAGACCAGACAGATGAACATATCACTTGAGCCATTGTGGACGTTCTACCGCCGCCACGGCAGCCTCCGGGTGATTGCCAGTGTCGCCGAGATTAAGGGAATCGTTCAGGCCCCCTGTCTGCCATTCCCCCTTCAGACGCTAACTGGAAAAGAACGGGCATCTCTGGAAGCTCTGATGGAACAATTTAGTTTCCTTGACCTTTCGAATGGACAGGGCCTACCTGTTATACCAGTTAGGCCAGAAAGCCATTAGATAATATTTAAATCATGAACGTCCGCTGTTGGCACACCGCGGACGTCGGTATGAAGCAACCCAGCGCCCGTTAATATTAAGCGGAAAGATGAATTAGCGTGTCTCCCCGTTTCGTCATCCTCTTCGCGTTTTACTTAATCCTGCCTTTGTTGCTGTGCATACAGCGACGTGTTATCACTCGGTAAACTGCATTTCACGGGTTGCTATGGTGCAGAGAGTAATCCCTGAACACCGTTGTCTGCGGTTTATGAACCGATGATTCATATGGTTTTGACTGGTTCTAAATGCATGATGGTTGATGACAGAACGCTGCAACATGATCCAGCCCAGAACCGTTGAAATGTTACCTGGGCGGAGTGAAGTCATCGTAGCACGAGTGATATAACCGGCGACCTGTTGAAGCCATGGTACCATTACAGACTGTATCATCTACCTCACTACACACATCGGCCTGCCAGATACCGGTTCGGGGTGTATCTCCGTATCCACGCTGAATACGGTTCTCAGCAATCCAGGGTTCATCACCTCTTCTGGTGTGCCTTGCGCCATAACATGTCCGTTCGCCATTACCACCAGATGGTCGCAGTACCGGCTGGCCTGATTAAGGTCGTGCAGCACGGCGACTACCGTTTTCCCCTGAGCCCGGAGTTCCCCCATCAGCCGCATCAGTTCCACCTGGTGATTGATATCGAGATAGGTGGTTGGCTCATCGAGTAGTACAACGGGCGTATCCTGCGCCAGGACCATCGCCAGAAATGCGCGCTGTCGCTGACCGCCAGAAAGATCAGTTAACCGTCGTTCGGCAAGATGTTGGATCCGCGTCTGGCTCATAGCATCATGGACCCGCGTATTGTCTTCAACGGAGAGACGCCCCCAGAGTGACAACCACGGGTTGCGACCGTACGAAACAAGCTCCTGGACGGTGATCCCCTCGGGAGTTAAATGGTGCTGGGGCAGCAGCGCCAGCCTGCGGGCTAGCTGGCGTGATGAGAGCGTATTGATGGCACTATCGCCGAGAAATACGCCACCGGACTGCGGTGTTAACAGTCGTGAAAAACAGTTTAACAACGTTGACTTCCCGCAGCCGTTAGGGCCGAGCAGGGCAGTTGTCTTCCCCGCTGGTAGGGCGAGTGAAACGCCATCAAGCACCTTGTTTGTACCGTAACAGACCGTCAGATTTTCAGTTCGTAATGTCATTTATCGCATTCTCACAAGCAGCCAGACAAACCATGGTGCACCGATAATGGCGGTCAGCACGCCAGCCGGAAGCTCCAGCGGAGGATGAATAATTCGCGCCAGCAGGTCGGCAACCACCAGCAGTAACGCACCTGTCATGGCTGAAACGGGCAGCAGCCAGCGGTGACGTCCACCGGTAATGCTGCGCACCATGTGCGGCACCACAAGACCAATAAAGCTAATTGGGCCGCAGACGGCCACGCCGGTCGATGTCATGGCTACGGCCAGTAGCAAAGCCTGGATCCGAATACGCGGCACCGACACACCGAGCGTGGCGGCGCGCGCATCGCCCAATGCCAGGAGGTCGAGATCGCGACAAAAACGCAGACTCAGCGGCAGAAACAAAATCAGCAGTGGGGCGGCTATTTTCACAAAGCTCCAGTCACGGCCCCATAAGCTGCCGGTCAGCCACAGCAGGGCGCTGTTCACATCCTGCGGGTGCGAGAGCATCAGATAATCCGTCAGGCTGGCCCAGCAGGCAGAGAGCGCAACACCCGTGAGCGCCAGCTTCATCGGCTGGCTGGTGTTCGCCAGTATTCTCAGCAGGATCAGGCCCGCCATGCCACCGGCAAAGGCCAGCAGCGGCAGAGCAATCACCGGTAGTGACGGTAAAAGAAGCAGTGCGCCTACAGAGGCAAGACTGGCGGCATGGTTTACGCCGAGGATATCCGGTGATGCCAAAGGGTTACGCACGATCCCTTGCACCAGCACGCCTGCCACCGCGAGGGCTGCACCGACAAGCAGCGCCAGTAGCAGTCGCGGCAGGCGGTACGCCGTTAATACGTAATGATATTCGCGTCCGGTCTGCCAGTCGCTCAGCAGAGCACGCCAGGGAATGGCGATCACCCCCATTTGTAGTGACAAAGCCGAAAGTCCTGCCAGCGCGAGGGCGATGAAAATGACGAACGCAATTTTCATCCACGCCTCCTGACCAGCCAGACAAAACAGGGTGCACCAATCAGCGCCACTACTGCCCCCGCGGGCAATTCGCCAGGGAAGGCCAGCGCTCGGGCCAGAACATCAGCCAGCAGCAGCAGTGTGGCGCCCATAAGCATGCTCATCGGCAGGACCTTGCGCTGATCGAATCCCACCCAGAAGCGAGCCAGATGCGGCATCAGCAGACCGATAAACGCCACCGGACCTGCCACGCTGACGCAGGTACCGACCAGAAGCAGCACCAGAATATTGATGATCAAACGGAGCTTCGGCAGATTCACCCCCAGCGTGCGGGCGGTGCTGTCACTGACGTTAAGCAGGTTCAGTTGATTAGCCAGCAGCAATACCACCGGTACAGCAACCACTACCATTGGGAAAAGCTGCCAGAACTCCTGCCAATGAGCGTGGGATACGCCTCCCGCAAGCCAGTAAAAAATGCCGTAGGCGTGATCTTCCGTCAGCAGCAGGGTGATGCGGGTAAGGGCCATACAGAAAGCCGAGAACGCAATGCCCGCGAGGATCAGTTTGTTTCTGTCCTGGGTGTGGCGAAATCCACCACCTGCGGTCATCACCATCAGCCAGCTTACGCCGCCACCGCAGGCGGCGATAAAGGCGATGGAGTAACCCGTAACGGGCGCAGGGCTGATAGCGCTGGTAAGCGCCATCGCCAGCGCTGCGCCACTGTTAATACCGAGTAGTGAAGGGGAGGCCATTGCATTATGCGTCAGGGTCTGCAGCAGCGTTCCCGCCAGAGCCAGGCTTGCGCCGATCAAAATGGCGACCAGGCTTCTCGGCAAACGAAGGTTTTGCACCAGCGCTTGTGGAAGCGTCGGCGTATGGCCTGGCAGCAGGGCGTGAATGGCATCAACGCCAGAAACAGGAATGGCCGAGTAGCAAAACAGACTCAGCCAGAAGATAGCGATAAGCGCGACAAGGGGAAGCCCCCACTGTAGCGCTGGATGTTTGAAAACTGTCATTTCACATCGGATAAAGGCTGGTGGTGAAAGATTTTTACCGTGTCGCTGGCAATGCGTTCGGCTGCGAAAATGCCGCGCATCCGCGCCCAGGCGTTACTGTCGACCGACGCCGTCTGCTGCTTCTGCGCCGCAGTTAACATCTGCCACAGCGGGTCTTGTTGCCAGCGTTTCACGATGCTCTCTTCACGATAGTGCGCGACCAGCAGCCATGCCGGATTGAGCGCCAGCAGCTGTTCCAGACCGATGGAAGGCATAGACGAACCCGCCATAGCCGCAGGCACCGTCAGCCCCAGAGAGGTCAGGACGCCCCCGGTCCAGGTCTCCTGCGTGTGCAGGTTGAACTGCTGCTCTCGGGACGTACCAAACACCACCATCGTGTCTTTTGGCAGTTGGCTGGCCCACTCTGACATCTGTTGTTGGTGTTGCGCCAGGCGTGACTGCATCTGTGCCTTTTTACCCACGATTTCACCGATGATGGCCGCAGAATGAAGATTTTCAGCGTAGGTTTCATTGCGGGACTTGAGCAGCAGCACCGGTGCGATTTGCTGTAAGGCGCTGTGAATACCCGCATGGCGGCTGCTGTCGGCAATGATCAGATCCGGTTTCAGCGCGCTGATGGCTTCTAAACTCGGCTGCGCACGCGTGCCGACAGACTGCCAGGGTTTCAGATGGGTACGAACCTCTGGAAGAATGCGCATGGCATCGTTATCGTCGGCAATGCCGACCGGACTGACATCGACAGCAGCCAGTGCGTCCGCGAACGACAGTTCCAGCACCACTATCCGTTGTGGCGTTTTATCAAGCGTAAAGGTGCCATGTTCGTCATGAACCGTGGCGGCAAAAGCATGGCCGGTGAGCAGCAGAGCGGCGAATAGCGTGCGTAATGGTGTGAACATGTAAATTGCCTGCGTCGGGTGGCGTTTCGTTTGCCCGACCTACAAAACAGCATGCAGGCCGGGTTAACGGGGTTTAGAACTTCAACGAACCCTGCATATACAGCGTGCGCGGCTGGCCTGCGTAGATGCCTTTGTTGTTGTCGTCGTAAGAGCGGGTGAAATACTCTTGGTCGAAGATATTTTTCACACCGAACGCCAGGTTCAGGTCTGCCATCTGCGGGCCGAAGTCATAGGCTACGCGTGCGCCCCAGAGCATAAAGCCAGGGATGCGACCGGTACTACCGTCAGCGCTCTCTTTAACGGTGTTGGCGTTATCCGCAAACTGGCTGGACTGGAAATCGCTATTCAGGTTGAAGGTCCAGTTGCCCGGCTTATAGTCCACGCCCAACGTGCCTTTGTGTTTTGGTGAGAAGGGCACCTGATTGCCATAGGTATCGCCTTTCTCGCGAATCTCAGCGTTCACATACGCATAGCTTGCGTAGACTGAAACGTTGTCGAGCATTGGCGTCAATGTGCCAAGATCATAGCGAGTCTGAGTTTCCAGTCCGGTATGGCGCGTTTTACCGCGTGCGGTAACGGTGTCGTTGGTTTGGTTGGAATCGTACTGATTATTAAAGTTAATCAGGAACAGCCCCATTTCCGCCGTCAGCGCGCCATCGTCGTATCGGGTTCCGAGCTCCCAGGTTCGCGCTTTTTCCGGTTCCACATTGCCGCTTTGCACAGCCTTGCCAATTTGGCTGTACTGTACGGTGCCGAATGAGCCTTCAGTGTTTGCATAAAGATTCCAGCTATCAGTCAGGTGATAAAGTACGTTTAGCGCCGGAAGTGGGGCGTTGTAGCTTACTTCCTCATGTGAGCCTTTGATGGCGTTGTTCTGGTATGACTCGATATGTTCAAAACGCATACCCGGTGTGATAGTCCAGTTGCCAATGTCGATTTTGTCATCCAGATACCAGGCGTGCGCTTCGGTGCCGGAACGAGTGTCGCGATCGTAAGGGCTGGCGCTGGACGGCAGTTGTCCGCTGCTGGTGGTCGTGTAGTAACGCATTTCATGCGTCGACTCGCTCACATAGCGGTATCCCACGCCCACTTCGTGCGCAGAAGGACCCACCATAAAGCTCTGACTGTAGCGTGGTTCAATGCCGCGTACCCAGTAGTTACGCGGTGAAAGGGTGAGGCGTTTTCCCTGTTCCAGGTAGCCGCTGCGCAGAGTTTCAGTGTAGAAGCCCTGAATATTGAATTTATGCTGGCTGTCCGGCTGGAACTGGTAGCCGAGGCTCGCCAGTTTGCGGCGCCCCCAGAAGCGATCGTAAGGGCGCGTGGATTGCCAGCGGTCGGCGTCGTAATCCGCGCGAGACAGGCCGCCGGGCATGTCAGCTTCACCGTCGTAGTATTGCAACAGACTGTTGAAGGTATGCACTTCGTTTGGCGCATATTTGCTTTTCAGCATCAGGTCGTCGATGCGGGTCGCGCTGTGTTCGCGCCAGTCGCTTCCACGTGTGCCGGAGTAAAGCAGGGCGGTACCAAAACCGTTATCCGCCGTGCCGCCCACCATCAGGTTGTGCGTTTCTTTTGGGTTATTTTGTGAAGATGTTGGGCTGAGCTGGCCTTCCACGCCGGCTTCCATGCCGAAGTCTTGCGGAATAGCGCGGGTAACAAAGTTCACCACCCCGCCCACGCTTTGTGGCCCGTAACGCACCGCGCCACCGCCGCGAACCACGTCGATGGCGTCCATATTTCCGAGTGAGACAGGCGCCAGTGAAAGCTGCGGCTGGCCGTAAGGAGCAAACGGTACGGGAATACCGTCCATCAGCACCGTTGAACGGCTGGCCAGGCGCGGATTCAGGCCGCGAATACCAAAGTTCATCGCCAGATCGTGGCTACCGGTGCCGTTGTTTTCTGGGGCGGTAACGCCAGGAATGCGGTTCAGTACCTCGCGCATGGATGTTGCGCCGGTTTTGGCGAAATCCTCACGGCGGATAACGTCACGTGCGCCGGCATGCTCGAATACGTCGTTTTCGCGCGCATCCCCCAGCCAGTCGCCCACCACGGTCAGGGCATCTTCTTGCGGTGTTGGTGCGGGCTCCAGCGTCCAGCTGTTATTACCCAGCGGTTTCACCTGCAGGCCACTACCGTTCAGCAGGTGTTGCAGGCCGGTTTCGACGTCGTAGTCACCGTGAAGACCGTTACTCTGTTTGCCGCGCGTCAGGCTGGCGTCAACCGACAGGGTAATTCCGCTGAGCGCGGCATACTGATTAAGGGCTTTGTCGAGCGAACCCGGTGCAATATCAACCTGCGCTGCGAAGGCGGATAACGACAGCCCGGCCAGCGGCAGCAGGCTCAGGCGAACGGCGTTAACCAAAGGTGTTGTTTTGCGAAAAACGCGTAAAGGCGTCATACCTTCTCCATCATCATTTTTGTTGTGTTCATCTATGAGTCGAATGAGAAGGGGAAAAAGGACAATAGAAATGAGAATTATTTTGCTTACAATGCGGAAATATTTACCCAGTATCGCGTAACTGACTGAATTTTCACTGGAAGAGTCTTGGCAATAACATCCAGGATTGCATCAGTATTTTTCAGCGGGAAAGTGCCACTCAGGCGTAACCCGGCCACAGCCGGATCGCAGCGCAGCACGCCGTTGCGATAACGGCTCAGCGTGGCAATCACTTCACCCAAAGGTTTATCGCTGAAGCTCAGAATGCCCTGCGTCCAGGTGGCGCTTTCATCATCCGCTGAGGCTATTGCACCAAATTCAGACGCGCTAAACTGCAGGCTCTCGCCAGCGCTGACGATGCGTTTTTCCTGCGGACGATTTGCCAGTAAGACTTCAACAGCGTGTTGTTGAACGACAACGCGTGTGACGTTGTCCTGCTGGTAGACGGTAAATTCTGTGCCTAATGCGGTGAGCTGGCCCTGGCGGGTCACAACGCGGAAAGGTCTCTGCTGCGCGTCTTTTGCGGTGGTAATAGCAATTTCGCCGTACCAGAGATGGACAGCGCGTTGACGCGTATCAAAACGAACGTCCGCGGCGCTTTGTGTGTTGAGCGTCAGCAGCGAGCCATCTTCCAGCCGCTGATGGCTGACCGCGCCTTTGGCGGTGCGGTAATCCGCGCGCAGACCTTCACCGGCTTCAGATTGCCAGAGCTGCCAGCCGCCGCCTACGCCAAGTAGCAGCAGTAGCCCTTTCATAACATGGCGACGGGTAAGGCGCGTATCGTGCAGCGCCCGGCTGGCGACATCGCCCGGTACGCGGCTGAGCTGGCTGCGCAGGTTTTCAACCTGTTGCCAGGCCCACTGATGATCTTTGTCCTCTTCGTACCATTGTTGCCAGCGCGCTTCTTGCTGTGGGCTGACACGCTCGCCGCTCAATACAGCATACCAGTGCGATGCCGAGCGCAATGCCTGGCGGCGAGAATCAGTGATAGAAGCGTTCACAGGCCGTGATCCAGACGAAACAGCAGACAATGTTCGATAGCCTTTGCCATATACTTTTTCACCGAGCTGACGGAGATACCGAGCTTCAGCGCGATCTCGCTGTATGTCAGACCATCCAGTTGCGAAAGCAGAAACGCTTCTCGTGTTTTTCCGTTCAGCC
Organism: Citrobacter sp. Cpo037; assembly: GCF_030332945.1. Classification (NCBI taxonomy): domain Bacteria; kingdom Pseudomonadati; phylum Pseudomonadota; class Gammaproteobacteria; order Enterobacterales; family Enterobacteriaceae; genus Citrobacter; species Citrobacter sp. Cpo037. The sequence continues at coordinate 73,437 of NZ_JAOWGW010000081.1, read as the reverse complement.
CGTCAAGCATGCTGTCGATGAGTTGCAGGGTTTCGAGCTGGCTCTCGCGTTCCTCGGGGGAAGGCGCGAGCGCCTCCGGCATAAGCGCCAACATCTCCAGATAGGCTTTTTCCAGCGCGTTTCGGCGAAACAGGTCGACCATCACCCGTTTGGCGAGAGTGCACAGAAAGGAGCGCGGATCGCGGATCGTCGAGAGCGAGTCGCTGCCCATTACCCGTAGAAAAGTGTCCTGGGCAATGTCATCTGCATCAAAGGCGGACTGGAGTTTGCGCGTCAGCCAGCTTTTCAACCAGCCGTGATGTGCGCCATAAAGCGACTCGAGCGTAAAGGAAGCAGTGGTAGTGGCGTGGTCAGACATGTGGAATGTATCAAAAGTTAATTATCACGCGTTTATAGTAATATGAGAATGGTTATCATTACAATTATAAATATAATTGTATTACGTTGAACTTCTTAATGCTTTGTTATTTATAAAAATGTTATGAGGTGGATATCGGATGGGGAAGGGGGAGTCTGCTTTTGGCATGTGACGGTTGGACTCACAGCGAGAAGCGGACATTGATTAAAACACAGGACAGCTCAATTCCCATGAAGAATACACTGGTGAGTTTACGGCAATCGCCAGTGAGTGGTCGCCACGGTTCCCGAGCTATCTTGCGGGCAATTGACTGTACATTGACTGCGCATTCAAAAGTGTTAAACGCTGGCGACAACTGGTATAACCATTACTCCTGCTTATCAAAACACATCTCGTCATACCTTATCCAACGACAGCGAGTGGTTATCTTATAGCCTGTCCATAACACCAGAAATATCGGAATACCGATATAGGTGGAGGCCACTCCGTACCAGTCGATTTTGTCATGCATAAATGCTTGATAGTTCTGGCCGAGTGTTACTGCCAGGCAGAGTAAGAAGGCAAAGATCGTTCCTACAGGGAAAAACGCTGAACGATAGGGCAGGACGTCAACGTTATGGCCTTGCTGTACATATCCACGTCGAAAACGGTAGTGGCTGACGGCAATCCCTAACCAGGCAATAAAGCCAGTCATTCCCGTCATGTTCAGTAACCACATATAGACGGATGCGTTATCAAACATCGACGATAAAAAACACAGTGCCGACACCATGGCAGTTGCCAGTAAAGCAAGCAGCGGCACGCCGTTACGCGTCAGTTGGGTAAAAAATGCAGGAGCCTTTCCTTCATGCGCCAGGTTAAAAAGCATACGGGTTGAAGCGTATAGACCAGAGTTACCAGCTGAGACCACGGAGGTGAGGATAACCGCATTCATGATCGCCGCGGCGGATAATAATCCTGCATTCTGGAATACCAGTGTAAACGGACTCATGCTGACATTATCTACATCGGATTGCAGCAGGTGCGGATCCGTATAAGGCACAATCAAGCTGATCACCAGAATCGCAAAAACGTAGAACAGCAAAATTCGCCAGAAAATCTGACGCATGGCACGCGGAATGGCTTTCTCTGGCTCTTGCGCCTCACCGGCGGCAATACCAATCAGTTCTGTACCCTGGAAAGATACGCCAACAATCATCGCCACGCCGATCATACTAAAGATATTGCCTGCAAATGGCCCCGAACCTGTTTGCCAGTTAAGCAGCCCGGCGTCAGGTGCCCCACGCAGGATACCAGTAATCATCAGTAACCCCAGCACAATGAAAATCACTACCGTTGCGACCTTAATGAGAGAGAACCAGTATTCCGCCTCGCCAAACCCTCTGACCGACAGCGCGTTTAGCAAGAAGATCAGCACCAGAAATCCTGCGCTCCAGATCCATCCAGAGATCTCCGGGAACCAGTACCCCATCACCAGTTGCGCGGCCACTAAATCCACTGCCGTGGCGACGGCCCAGCTGAACCAGTAATTCCAACCTAGTGCGAAGCCAAAACCTTCATCAACAAAGCGTGCGCCATAGACGGCGAACGCACCGGAAACGGGCATAAATGCAGCAAGTTCACCAAGGCCGGTCATGATGAAGTAGACCATAAGACCGATGATAATATACGACAATAGCGCACCAGCAGGACCCGCCTGAGCGATAGCAGCACCGGAGGCCAGAAACAGGCCTGTACCAATAGAACCGCCAATAGCGATCATCGAAAGGTGGCGTGTATGCAGGGTACGCTTAAGCGTCTGCGGAGCAGTTTGAGTATTTTGCATAAAAAAATCAGGTGAGGAGGCGCTGACAACCACAGCAAACTGTCAGCGCAAACCGGAGATGAAAAGAAAAATAGTCGTGCCTTGATCGTTAAATCAGAGTGTCATCATCATTTCGTGCCAGGCCATACCACCGTGGTCTGACTCTGACGGTTTTATATACTGGTAACCAAAATGAGCATACAGATCGACGTGGCGATCTTTACACAACAGGTGAATTGTTTTTTTGTTCATTGCTTTCATATGCGACACGAATTCACGCATCAGCAACGACGAGTATCCTTTCCCCTGATAATCCGGGTGAACCACGACAGACATAATCACGGCATTAGGAGCATCCGGATCGTGTCCAACCAGTTCTTTAAATTCTTCATCAGACATCACGACTTCCCATGCGCAGCCTGCATTGATGAAACCAATAATGTCGCCGTTCAGTTCCATACACAGGAAACCTTCCGGATAGCGGTTAATTCGGGTGGCTATTTTCTCGCGCGTTGCGGCTTCATCCCCTTCGTAGGATGTGATTTCAATATCATAGCAACGATCGACATCGGCGACAGTGGCCTGACGGAATACAGGGGTAGACATAGTTTTGCCTCTTCAGAATCATTTTGTTGTAAATATATTATCTTTTTTCAATCATGCTTTCTCTGCATTTTATGCAACAATAAAATGTATAATATTCATTAACTGCTGTTTTCAAATTTGCCCAGGATAAAAGAACCATGGTGTCGACGTTGCGTAAGACCGATCTGAATTTATTGCTTATCTTCGATTCTCTTTATCGGCATGGGAGCGTAACGGAGGCAGCTAACGAAATGGCACTAAGTCCATCGGCGCTAAGTCATGCGCTGAATCGCTTAAGAGCCTCACTTGACGATCCTTTATTTGTGCGCACCGGCGGACGCATGGTGCCAACGTCAAAAGCAGAGAGCATTGCCGCCAACGTTTCCGCCGCTCTGAGCAGTCTCTCTACTTGCCTGCATGAGCCTGAACACTTTGAGCCGGAAAAAAGCCGGGAGACGTTTACTTTTGCCGCTACGGACTACACGGCTGCGGTAATCCTGCCTGGCCTGATCGCGAGAGTTAACAGCCTCGCGCCGGGCATTACTATTAAGCTTATCTACTCACGTGATTTTAACGCCGATGAAGATCTGCTTTCGGGCAAAGTTGATTATGCCCTTGGTTTTGAAGAAGAGCAGAAAAATCCCCGGCGCGGTATTGAGTCTATTACCTGCTTTACTGATGATTACGTGGTTGCTGCGCGACGCGGTCATCCTGAAATTCATGATTCCCTTACCCATGAGCGCTATCTTAGCGCCGGGCACGTGGTGGTACGCCCATGGCTGGAATCCCGGGGTGCTATCGACCGTTATCTGGAAAGTCAGCAGGTACGCCGCCGAATTGTTGTTGAATTGCCAAGTCTGATGATTGCCCCGCTCATTGTTTCAAATACTGATCTGGTCATCACGCTTCCCAAGCGGGGCATCTCATCTGTTTTTGATATGAAAAATCTTGTGGTGTTTACTCCTCCATTCCCGACACCCCAGTATATTCTGAAGGCTTATTACAGCCCACAGCTCAGTAACTCACCTGGACATTTATGGATGAAAGAGCAAATTTTGCAGGTTTGCGAGCCGTAAAACCCGATTACGTCAATGAATGCAGCCGATCAAGCCCCTGACGCAGATCGGTGATCAGGTCATCCGGATCTTCCAGACCAATCTGGAGCCGGAGGGTTTCTCCCTTCTTGTTCCAGGTTGTCGCAGTTCGATATTCCCGGCAGTCGAAAGGAATAATCAGGCTTTCAAAACCACCCCAGGAATACCCCATTCCGAACAGCTGCATGTCATTCAGCATGCGTGTTACCGCCTGTTTACTGAATACGGGATCAAGCACCACAGAGAACAGCCCTGACGATCCCGTAAAGTCTCGCTTCCAGATTTCATGTCCCGGACAATCCGGCATTGCGGGGTGGAGTACAGTTTTGACTTCAGGTTGTTCTGCAAGCCAGTGAGCAATTGCCAGTGCCCGTGTTTCCGCTTCTTTCAGGCGAATATGCAACGTTCTCAAACCACGTAAGGCAAGGAAACAGTCTTCTGCACCCGGTAACATGGCCATACTGTCATAGGTGGCACGTAGCGCAGGCCAGGTCTCGGCATTAGCGCTCACCATCCCCATCAGCAAGTCAGAGTGTCCACTAAGGTATTTGGTCCCGGCTTCCACAGAGATGTCGCAGCCGTGTTGATGTGCATGGAAGAACAGCGGCGTTGCCCAGGTGTTATCGATGATAGTTTTAATATTCCGGCTACGTGCAATGCGGGTAAGCAGCGGGACGTCCTGAATCTCAAAGGTTTGCGAGCCGGGAGACTCCAGGAATAGCGTGCTGGTTTCAGGGCGGATCAGTGCGCAGATACCTTCTCCCACCATCGGGTCGTAATAAGTGGTTGTGACGCCAAATTTTTGCAGGGTGAGATCGCAAAAATTTCGCGTTGGGCGGTAAACGGAGTCCGGCATCAGGAGATGATCTCCTGCCTTGAGTGTCGTCATTAGCGCCAGAGCCACGGCGCCCAGTCCAGAAGGTGACATCACTGTGCCAGCAGCTCCTGCAAGCTCCGTCCAGGCATCTTCCAGATTTTTAATAGTGGGTGTGCCAAGCGTACCGTAAGCAAAGGCCGCCCGATTGTTTTCGAGATCTTCCACAGTTTCAAATACAACGGTTGAGCCACGATACACTGGGCTGTTCACAAAACCGTGCTGTTCACGAGTATTCCGCCCCATTTGCGTTAAACGGGTTGATAATTTAAGGGAGTGACTGTTCATATTTTTCATATACACATCCATAATTTATGACCTTGACAGCTGGTCAATTTTATTCAACAAATTTTAAAAATGGTGAGATGCAAAGAAGAATGCCATAAAAGGCAACATAATAATTTTTACAGGATCGCAGGTTGTCCAGTGCCGAGACTCTTTTTACCAGATAGAAGGGTATTAAACAGGCTACCAGTCCAAATACTGGGCCGGAAATTTGCATTAGCAGCATCACAGAAAAATCAAAACTTACCCAACCCCAGAGAAATATGACAATCGCTACGGCAATAATTATTGAAAGCAGTCTACGGTTAATATTTTCGCTGCCTGAGATGCGGGATATCATATTTACCGCTAGTCCCATAATAGCTTCTTTGAACCCCAGATAAATACTAAAAAATGCCGTTAATATTGCAAAGATATTTAGTGTCACTGAAAGTATGCTCACTAAATTTCCCGGCATGATTTGTGATGCCAGCGCCAGGGCAGAGATATTTTGTTCAAGAGCTGACGCTGCCTCTTCTTTGGTGATAGCGAAACTAAAGGAAAAGGCGAAGAACAGCACACTGACGACAAGTACAATGTAGGCAATGCGCGTAGCACGGATTGCTCGTAGTGAAGCAATGACTGGGTCGGACTCCAGTTTGCGATATGCGATGTTCATTGGGTTGAGGATCTGAACAAACAAAATTGAAAACAACGTAAATGGCAGCGTTAGCAAAACATCTCGCAGGAAGCTCATGACAGGAGGAAATGCAGAGATATTATTGATACTCCAGTATGGAGTCATTACTGCACCAAGAAAGACAATTACGGCAAGTTTAAAGAAAATCATCGGCCCGGAGATACGAAACAGCCATCTTTCACCCTGATTAGCAATCAACACCATAACACCTAATAAAATAAGAGGGTACCATGCTGTTTTGGATAAAAAACCATCGGTAATGTGATAGCTATGAAAATACGCAGCGCTATCGTTTACCAGACTCATGGCATAATTCAAAATCCCCATTAGCAACATTAAAAAGTAAGCAACACCTAACAATCCTCCCCAGTTTTTACCAAGATATTGGGTTATAATTTCTGCATAGCTGTCACAGGCTGGTGTCTGGGTTAAGGTTTTAAGGTACAGGTTCTGAAGCCAGTAGATTGCTGGATAGCTTAATGAAATAGAGGCAACAAATACCCATATTCCCTTTACGCCAGCCTGAATCGGCATGTAGATAATACCTGCTCCTATCGCCATGCCGATACACAATACTACCCATCCAAGATCGTAGGTTGTGAAAGGAATTCTATGCTTAATCACTGTATCTCCACTGTTTACCATCATTTTTAACCTCTTAAAAGAGACTTATATTTTCTGGATTTCTGTCGAACCTTAAATATGTGTGTAGGGTTCTAGTCATTACAGAATCTATTTCTGTAAGTTCATCTTTTAACGAAGATGTTGGTAAAACAATATTGTCCCGATAACAGCATCGCCGAATTGTGATTCGCACTGATATATAGCAATGACTGTGAATGTGAGTCACAGATGGTGTCGTCAATGATCAGCGCGCCATCACATTTTTTCCCGTAATGCAGTCTTCAGAAAATCCAGAAAATTAATAATAGTTTTGTCCCCTTGTGCTGAAGGCGAGACAATGGCCTGTAAACGATGAGTGACGCCAGGATCGTGAGCTGGTAGTACGCGTATTAACTTCCAGGAATCCAGATAATGGCTCACCAGATAATCCGGCAGACAAGCAACCCCACCATGGGCTAACGCTCTTTGCAGCAATAGCAGGCTGGAATTACACGAAAAATAGGGCATTACTTTTACCGTTTCGCTCTTGACCCCATGATGAAATGTCCATCTTCCCTCGCTGGTCATTTGCGGGTAGACCAGGCACTGATGGAAACGTAAATCGGCGGGAGTGCGAATCGGCGGATGACATTTCAGATATTCCGGAGAGGCACAATAGAACCAGCTGATATCCATCAGGCATGTATCATCTTCTTCATATCGTGCCGCTTCCGAAGAGATCCTTAAGGCGATATCAAACTCATCGCGCGCCAGATTAATCAGACGGTCGTCAAGTGTGACGTTAATGCACACACCCGGGTGTAGCTGCTGAAAGGAATTTGAAATATGTGGAATGTGGGTGCAACCAAATGCCACTGAACAGTTGATACGCAGTGTTTCAGTTTCTACGCTGGCAGCCAGTCCTTCAATGTCAGCAATCACCCGGCGTGCCACCTGAAGTATTCGCCGCCCACTTGCCGTTAACTGAATTGGGCGCGATTCGCGAGAAATCAGCACATTGCCAACAACGCCCTCAAGTTGAGTAAGACTCTTGCTGACAGCCGAAGGGGTCAACCCCAGTTCTCTGGCTGCCCTTGATTGATTACCCGTTTCTGCCACTTTGATAAGCACCTGAAACTGGTTGAGATAGCTTGAAAGTTTGGGAGCATTCATCTTTTTTCACGTTTCCAGTCAACAGATTTAAGCAATGGCCATGAGGCCAGTTCCAGTATCGAAAATAAACAAAAGAAAAACGCGGCCATGGCTAACGCTGAATTCAGGAGATGAAACAAAAATATCGAGCAGAGAAAAGGGGGGGTTATCGTGAATAGTTTTCACTAGAACAAGTGCAGTAAACAAAAAGATAAAGACATTTAACAAACGCATGGTTAGTCCTGAGATTCAGGTCGATGATTAGCATGTGTTCAGTTTACTTGCGCTATCATTTGCCTGCGCTGCATTTAATTCATTATTAAAATGTACTATTTTCATTTCTTATCTTAGTTTTCAGGGCACGGAAGCAGATAGGGATAACACGTTGATGTAACGATAAAGTTCGCAGAGTTGCTAAGGAACTGGAAACGAGATATTAAAAATACCAACGTCCACTCCTGGCACGGAGCGGGCATATTTACTGAGTTGAAGGTCCAGTGTGAGCGTGAAGCAGCTGTTACTTTTCGGGAAAAGGTGAGTTGCAGATCAGGAAATGCTCAATCGAGTCGATTAAACCGGGAGCTAAGGGGAGCGCGGGTTCAGTGTATGACGCGATATTCGCTTTGCGATCGCCCGAAGTCACCTCTTTCATAACATGGTTCATATTGGGCAGTATAACCAGGGACGCTTGAGGATTCGCGGTCTTAAGCAGTCTTGCATCCGTTTCTTCCACCTGGAGATCGCGTTGCCCTTGTAGCACTAACACGGGTTTGGAAATACTCGAAATGAGATGACCCGGATTATATGAAAACGCATTGATCAAAAACCCCTGAACAGCAGGATTAAAGATACTTTGCAGTGCTGGGTGAATATTCGTAATATCGACTCGCCGCCGATGCTCCAGAGCATCAATTATCGGCAGTGCCTGCTTTAATAGAATTTCATTTTCCGGATTAGCGTTAAGTTGCCCCCTCAACACCTCGCCCATCGGCCTCCCGGGCGTTGCGATAAGAATCACACCGCACACATTCTCTTCTTGAGCCGAGGCAAGTGCGACTACGCCCCCTTCACTGTGCCCTAAAACCCAAATACAGGGGGTGTGCATGTGACGTCTAAGCACGTCTACCCAAGATCGAACGTCGTCAACATAGTCAGCAATCGTCACCGCATTGGCATCCTCTACGGCCATTGCGCTAGCGAACATTCCACGTTTGTCGATACGAAGCGTCGCAAAGCCTTTGGCAGCAAGGCCTTCAGCAAGAAGTCGGTAAGGCGATGCATTCACACCAAGCGGGTTGTTTCCATCCCGATCGGTTGGCCCGGAGCCAGGAATGATAAGAACAACGGCTGTTGGTTTTGAATTCGGGGTGAGTAACGTGCCTTTCAAAGGACCTTTTGGCCCTGCGGCATCCAGGACAGTTTCGGAAAAGGTCACCGGTACTGCCGCCAGACTCACAAATGGGCAAGCGCCCAAAAGGGCAATTGAGGCGGCAATATTCATTGGAGATGTTCCTGTAAAATTCAGCGTACCCGTCAATTTATATTATAAATATGGCCTGCTCTCCATGGATTAATATATCAGCGGCGATAGAAAAGCCCTCTGCTGGCACAGAGCGGAGGTACTGGGTGAGTTTAAAGTCTGCAGTGAGCGAAGAGCGGACATCTCAACTCATTGGTGTTCCTGTCTATTGATATGAAAGCCCGGAACGGCAAGCGTCTGGAACAAATACCAGCGGCTATTATGAATGAAGTGTTGGCCAGGCTAAGTTGAGGTTTTGATATGCGCAATGAGCAATGGCATAAAAGCAAAAAGCCTGCTTAGTTTCCTAAGCAGGCTTCTTAAATATGGCTCCTCTGACTGGACTCGAACCAGTGACATACGGATTAACAGTCCGCCGTTCTACCGACTGAACTACAGAGGAATCGTTTGAACGAGGCGCATATTAGCGAGGGTGGTGAGGCTTGTCAAAGGGGTAAATACATTTGTGTGTTCGTTTGCTGACAAAATCAGCAAAGCGGCGATCTTTCCGTCTTTTTATGCTTTTGCCCCATTCTGGTGCGTGTCTACCTCTTCCAGGGCAGACTGAATGAGATACTTAGGTGTGCAGAATGATCTTTCTCCGCTTTTACTCCTGACTTTACGCGGCTTTAACCGTAAAACACCGTTTTAGACGAAAGTGGCAAGCATCTTGCAGTCCTGAATTTAATGACTGCCAGCACGGGTTCTGGTATTCCGACAGGAGGCAAAATGAACTTCAGACGACTGAAATATTTCGTGAAAATCGTCGATATTGGTAGCCTGACCCAGGCAGCGGAAGTGTTGCACATTGCGCAACCCGCGCTGAGCCAGCAGGTCGCTACGCTGGAAGGTGAGCTGGATCAGCAATTGCTGATTCGTACCAAGCGTGGCGTCACGCCGACGGAAGCAGGAAAAGTGCTATATACCCACGCCCGGACGATTTTACGTCAGTGCGAACAGGCGCAACTTGCGGTTAATAACGTGGGCCAGACCTTGAGTGGACAGGTCTCTATCGGCCTTGCGCCGGGGACAGTCGCGTCATCCATTACCATGCCGTTATTACAGACGCTACGTGCCGAACTGCCTGATGTGCTGGTCTATTTGCATGAAAACAGTGGGGCAGTGCTGAATGACAAGCTGCTCAGCGGGCAATTAGATATGGCAGTGCTCTATGAGCGTTCACCTGTGGCGGGCATCAGCAGTCAACCGTTGCTTAAAGAGGATCTCTACCTGGTCGGCACGCGTGAGTGTCCTGGCCAAAGCGTCGATTTAGCCGCGGTGGCGCAGATGAATTTGTTCTTGCCACGGGATTACAGCGCGGTTCGCCTGCGCGTGGATGAAGCTTTTTCGCTACGTCGCTTAACGGCTAAAGTGATTGGCGAAATTGAGTCTATCTCCACCCTAACGGCCGCCATTGCCAGTGGTATGGGTGTCACAGTGTTGCCTGAGTCGGCCGCCCGTTCATTATGCAATGCGGCTAACGGCTGGATGGCACGCATCACAACACCATCGATGAATCTGCCATTATCGTTGAACGTATCAGCCAGAGGGAGCTTATCGCCCCAGGCGCAGGCCGTGAAGGAGATCCTGTTGTCGCTGGTCAGCCGTCCGGCGCTGGAAAATCGCGAGCTGCAGCTGGTCAGCTAAACCTTATTCCCACAAGGAATAAGATGCAGGTTTTTATTATTTGTTATGCCGGGCATCAGACTTTAACAATAGCGTAATGTCTGATGTGCCCGGAGCGAAATGTGAATTTCCAGCAACTTAAAATAATCCGCGAGGCGGCCCGTCAGGATTACAACCTGACAGAGGTCGCGAATATACTGTACACCTCGCAGTCGGGCGTCAGCCGACACATTCGTGAACTTGAAGATGAACTTGGCATCGAGATTTTTATCCGTCGCGGTAAACGCCTGTTGGGCATGACCGAACCGGGTAAAGCCTTGCTGATTATTGCCGAGCGTATTCTGAATGAGGCCAGTAATGTTCGTCGACTGGCGGATCTGTTTACCAATGACACGTCCGGCGTTCTGACGATTGCCACCACGCATACCCAGGCACGCTATAGCTTGCCTGCGGTGATAAAAGCCTTTCGTGAGCTGTTCCCTGAGGTGCGTCTGGAACTTATTCAGGGTACGCCACAGGAGATTGATGTCCTGCTACAAAATGGCGGGGCAGATATCGGAATTGCCAGTGAGCGGCTGAGCAGCGATCCATTGTTGGTGGCTTTTCCCTGGTTTCGTTGGCATCACAGCCTGCTTGTTCCTCACGACCATCCATTAGTGAAAGCTTCTCCGCTCACGCTGGAGTCTATCGCTCACTGGCCGTTAATTACCTATCGTCAGGGGATTACAGGGCGTTCCCGCATTGATGAAGCATTTGCTCGCAAAGGGCTGATACCGGATATTATTCTCAGCGCCCAGGACTCGGATGTGATTAAAACTTACGTGTCGCTGGGGTTGGGGATTGGGCTGGTGGCAGAGCAATCCAGCGGCGAGCAGGAAGAGGGGACCTTAACCCGTCTTGATACCCGGCATTTGTTTGATGCAAATACCGTTTGGCTAGGGCTTAAACGCGGACAGCTGCAGCGCAACTACGTCTGGCGATTCATCGAGCTATGCAATGCAGGGTTATCCGTCGATGAAATTAAGCGCCAGGCGATGGAGCCAGATGAGGCGGTGATTGATTATCAGATTTAACTACAAAAGCCCGTGAGTAAACGGGCTTCCCTGACGTCGCTGAATGGCGGGTAGAAAGCTGCGTTACATCAAGGTCTCCAGCCTCAGATCCTGCGTCGGTACCCGCGACAATATCGAACAAGACACCGCCCGTCCCGAATCCGCATAAATAAACTGAAATCCATTCTTCACCGAAAGAACATCTCGATTGGTAAACATATAGAATTTATTACTCTGACTACGCCGGGCAACGTAGCGTGACTTTCTCACCGGCTATTGTACTCAGTGGAATTACTAATAAAGCGGTTAGCGCTGCTTTCAGCAGTATCGGCATGGGCAAGTATGGGTCTCATTTTGATGTCGTTGCACGATAAGATACTTAACCATGACGTTAACGAATTGGATCATAGAGACATTTTGCATATGCAGACGGACATTCTCCCGTCGTCAGTATGGAAAAGCCTGGATGTGGAGTGAAGCGCTTTACCCGGCAAATGGGATAGCAGAAAAGCAAAAAGCCTGCTTAGTTTCCTGAGCAGGCTTCTTAAATATGGCTCCTCTGACTGGACTCGAACCAGTGACATACGGATTAACAGTCCGCCGTTCTACCGACTGAACTACAGAGGAATCGTTTGAACGAGGCGAATATTAGCGATGCCGCTCAGCGTTGTCAAAGCCTGAATAGATAAATGCGATCGTTTGCTGAAATATTCCCCATTTCGCCGCTTATTCAGACGCAACCGGTTGTTTTATGCACTTTTCGCGTTCGGGGCGCGGGTATTTCCACAGCCAGCGTCCGGTGACCATACGCCAGTAAAATAACGCGGCGCGTACGGCCCAGTCGAAGAACATACCTAACCAAACGCCGACAACGCCCCATCCTAATACGATACCCAGGGTGTAACCCGCGACTACGCGGCAGCCCCACATGCCCAGCATCGATACCCACATAGCAAAACGTGCATCTCGCGCACCTTTAAAGCCTGCTGGTAACACCCAGGATGCAGCCCATATCGGCATAAATGCTGCGTTGAGCCAAATCAGGATGACTATGACCTCTTTTACATCCTGATCGTGGGTATAAAATGAGGCCATCACTCCGGCGAAAGGAGCGGTTAGCCAGGCAATTGCCGTCAGGCCGATCGTCGACAGCCAGAATACATGCCGCAGCTGGATTTCAGCCTGGGCAATCTGACCATTTCCCAGACGCCTGCCGGTAATGATTGTCGACGCGGAACCTAAAGCATTCCCCGGTAAGTTGATAAGCGCGGCGATAGAAAATGCAATAAAATTCCCGGCGATAACGCTGGTTCCCATGCCTGAAACAAACATCTGCGTCAAAAGTTTACCGCCATTGAACAGCACTGACTCGATACTTGCCGGAATGCCGATCCCCATCACCTCCCAGATAATGGCGAGATTGAGTGGCTTAAAATAGCTTTTGAAGGGAATTCGCAGCGCGGGGTTAAAACCAATCATCAGTACCCAGATGATGGCAATCGCCCCGATGTAGCGCGAAATGGTCAGTCCCAGGCCTGCTCCCACAAATCCCAGACCTTGCCAGGAAAAGATCCCGTAAATCAGGATGCTACTGATGATGATATTCAGGATGTTCATGCCGCCGTTAATCAACAACGGTATTTTTGTATTTCCGGCTCCACGTAGTGCGCCACTGCCGATCAGCGCAATGGCTGCCGCCGGGTAGCTGAGCACCGTCAGCTCCAGATAGGTGAGTGCCAAAGCTTTAACGTCTGGCGTTGCTTCACCTGCGACAACGTCAATAATCTGTTGACCAAAATAGTGAATGACAGCTGCCAGAACGGTAGCAAAAATTGTCATGATCACCAGTGATTGTCTGGCCGCGGCTCTGGCCCGTCGACGATCTCGTTTCCCGAGGCTAAATGCTACAACCACGGTGGTGCCCAGATCGATGGCGGCGAAAAATGCCATGATGACCATATTAAAGCTGTCGGCGAGTCCGACACCGGCCATCGCTTCTTTTCCCAACCAGCTGACCAGGAAGGTACTGAGAACACCCATCAATAGCACACAGGTGTTTTCCAGAAAAATGGGGACAGCCAGCGGAGTGATTTCGCGCCAAAAGAGAACCTTATAACTCTTGCGTTTGGCATACCAGGGCGTGCGGGAAGCGACCTGGCGTAAGGCAGCGGAGACGTTCAAAGTGGACCTTAACGAAGAAAGTTGAAACCTCATTTCAAATGATGAGGGAGAATCAAAAAAGCTGCAAAGTTTTTTCTATTTAAAATGTCTGTAAATGCAACAAACTGTCGAGAGAAGCATCAATTGATTCGCATTCGAGGAAATGGGGTTTGACAAAATTTTTTTCGCCGCTAAGATAAGCCTCCACAACGATTCCTCTGTAGTTCAGTCGGTAGAACGGCGGACTGTTAATCCGTATGTCACTGGTTCGAGTCCAGTCAGAGGAGCCATATTTAAGAAGCCTGCTCAGGAAACTAAGCAGGCTTTTTGCTTTTTGTTTCAAGCCTGATCGAGCGAACCTACACCGGAATCTTACGCCGGGAAATCCCCATGCTGACGCGCAACCAACGTCAGAATGGAATACAGCGCCACCGCCTGCTGGTGCTGATTAAAGATCTCCACCGACCACTCCACCACGCCGGTCGCTTTTTCTTCGGCATTGCGCTGACGTTTCACTGTTTTGCGTTTGCAGGTTAAACGCACCTGGATAGTGTCGCCCGGCTTAACCGGCTCGATAAAGCGCAGGTTTTCCATGCCATAGTTGGCAATCACCGGACCGACGCCCGCGTCAACAAACAGACCGGCTGCGGCGGAAATCAGGAAGTAACCGTGCACCACGCGCTCGCCGAAAATGGAATCGGCTGCTGCAATCTTGTCCATATGGGCGTAGAAGTGGTCACCGCTGAGGCAGGCAAAGTTAACGATATCCGCTTCGGTCAGTGTACGACGTGGCGTCAGCAGGCTGTCGCCCGGCTGGATCTCTTCGAAGTATTTACGAAACGGGTGAATACGATCTTCCTCTACCCGAGCGCCACGCACCCACTGTTGGCTTACCGCCGCGAGCATGGTTGGGCTGCCCTGAATGGCGGTGCGTTGCATGTAGTGTTTCACCGCACGCAGACCGCCCAGCTCTTCACCGCCGCCTGCGCGTCCAGGCCCGCCGTGGACCAGCTGTGGCAGCGGAGAGCCGTGACCGGTCGATTCCGCCGAGGACTCTTCGTTCAGCACCTGAATACGCCCGTGGGCGCGGGCCGCACCGAGGATAAACTCTCGCGCCAGTTCGCCGCTCGCCGTCACCAGCGTTCCTGCCAGACTGCCTTCACCGGCGCGCGCCAGCGTCATGGCATGCCCGGTATTTTGATACGGCATCAGCGTGGCGACCGGACCAAAGGCTTCAATTGCATGTACCGCGGCAATTTCATCCGGCTGCGGACAAAACAGCAGCGTTGGCGGGAAGAAAGCCCCAGCCGTGCTCAGATCTGCTTTTCCGCCCAGCAGCACCTCACACCCGGCTTCAACCAGACGATTCACATTATCCTGCACGTCCTGACGCTGATCATTATTCACCAGCGACCCCATCTTCACGCCTTCCTGCGCCGGATCGCCCACTACCACTTTTTGCAGACGGGTAATCAGCGCCTCGCTGACTGCTTTCACCTGCGCCTGTGGCACGATAATGCGGCGTATAGCGGTACATTTCTGCCCGGCTTTGGTCGTCATCTCGCGCACGACTTCACGTACAAACAATGCAAACTCAGGCTGTTCTGGGGTGACGTCATCACCAAGCACACAGCAGTTGAGTGAATCCGCTTCCATGGTGAATGGAACCGATTTAGTCACCAGGTTGGGGTGCACGCGCAACTGCTGCCCGGTATGAGCAGAACCGGTAAAAGTCACCACATCCTGGCTGTCGAGGTGATCGAGCAGGTCACCCGCGCCGCCACAGATAAGGCTAATTGCGCCGTTCGGTACCAGGCCACTGTCGATAATCGCTTTCACCATTGCCTGAGTGAGCTGCGCGGTGGCGGTTGCAGGTTTGATAATGGCTGGCATCCCGGCAAGCCAGGTTGGCGCCAGCTTCTCCAGCATACCCCAGCAGGGGAAGTTAAAGGCGTTGATATGCACCGCAACACCGGATTTGGAGGTCAGCACGTGGCGTGCGGCAAAACCGCCCTGTTTGGACAGCGGGATCAGTTCGTCTTCCGGCCACAGTGTATCGTCCGGCAGCTCGCGGCCACCGAGACTGGCATAAGTGAAAAGCGTGCCAATGCCTCCTTCGATATCGACCCAGCTGTCACCGCGCGTTGCTCCGGTTTGCGCAGATATGGCATAGAAATCGGCTTTCAGTTCCATTAAATGCTTCGCCACCGCTTTTAGCATCGCGCTGCGCTCAATAAAACTCATTGCCTGTAACGCTTTGCCGCCGTGCTCAATAGCAAAGCGGCGCGCCTGCGCCATATCCAGTCCAACGCTTGTCACTTCCCAAAGCGCTTCACCGGTAAGGGCGTGGTGGATGGTGCGGGTGCGGCCCCGGCCTGTCTGCCAGGCACCGGATAAATAACTGGCTAACTGCTGCATCGTTAATCTCCAGATGTGTTCCGTAATATCTCTTTAAATAGTTCTTTTATGAATCACAAAATGCAAGCGAGATTTTAATAATTTATTAACAATGAGATCGCGAACACTTTACCTTCATTGGTTATCTATCTGTTATTAATGGATAAACAAAAACCATTTGCGACAGGTATCGCAAAACCAGCAAACAAAATTTGTGGTTTTATTTAACCAAGATGTAACTTTTATAAAACAAAGTGATTCAAGAATATTGATTTGTTGAAATTATCGGAATCATAAGGTGATGACATGACAGAAGAACAACGCTTTGACCAGCTCATCGCGCAGGAAACGGCCATCGAGCCGCAGGACTGGATGCCGGACGCATACCGTAAGACGCTGATCCGCCAGATTGGCCAGCATGCGCACTCGGAAATTGTCGGCATGTTGCCGGAAGGCAACTGGATAACCCGCGCACCCACGCTGCGGCGTAAGGCCATTCTGCTGGCAAAAGTACAGGACGAGGCCGGACACGGACTGTACCTCTACAGCGCGGCGGAAACACTGGGCTGCGCGCGTGAAGATCTGTACCAGAAGATGCTCGACGGCCAGATGAAATACTCCTCCATTTTCAACTACCCAACTCTGAGCTGGGCGGATATCGGTGTGATCGGCTGGCTTGTCGATGGCGCGGCGATTGTTAACCAGGTGGCGCTGTGTCGTACCTCCTACGGCCAGTATGCCAGGGCGATGGTCAAAATCTGCAAAGAAGAGAGCTTCCATCAGCGTCAGGGCTTCGAAGCGTGTATGGCGCTGGCTACCGGTAGCGAGGAACAGCGTCAGATGCTGCAGGACGCCATCAACCGTTTCTGGTGGCCTGCGCTGATGATGTTTGGCCCGAACGACGACAACTCACCGAACAGCGCCCGCAGCATGGCGTGGAAAATCAAACTGCACTCCAACGACGAACTGCGTCAGCGCTTTGTTGATAACACGGTCCCGCAGGTAGAAATCCTCGGTATGACCGTGCCGGACGCCGACCTACAGCTTGATGAAGCGACGGGGAAATATCGATTCGGCGAGATCGACTGGCAGGAATTTAATGAGGTCATCAACGGTCGTGGTGTCTGCAACCACGAACGTCTGGGCGCAAAGCGTAAGGCCTGGGAAGAAGGGGCATGGGTGCGCGAGGCCGCACTGGCGCACGCCGAAAAGCAACAGGCCCGCGACGCGGCGTAAGGAGAGAGTCATGAGCAAAACATACTGGCCGTTATACGAAGTTTTTGTCCGCAGCAAACAGGGGTTATCGCACCGTCACGTTGGCAGTCTGCATGCCGCCGATGACCAGATGGCGCTGGAAAATGCCCGCGATGCCTATACTCGCCGCAGCGAAGGCTGCTCCCTCTGGGTGGTGAAAGCCAGCGAAATTGTTGCGTCACAGCCGGAGGAACGCGGTGAATTTTTCGACCCGGCGGAGAGCAAAGTCTATCGCCATCCCACGTTCTACACCGTGCCGGACGGCATGGAACATATGTGAGGCAACGATGAATAACCTGAATCCCGTTGCAACCTATGCCCTGCGTCTGGGCGATAACGGCCTGGTGCTGGCTCAGCGTCTGGGTGCCTGGTGCGGCCATGCGCCGGAGCTGGAGATTGATCTGGCGCTGGCTAATATCGGCCTCGACCTGCTGGGGCAGGCGCGCAACTTCCTCAGCTACGCAGCCGAACTGGCGGGTAGCGGCGACGAAGACACGCTGGCTTTTGGTCGTGATGAGCGTCAGTTCCGCAACCTGTTGCTGGTAGAACAACCTAACGGCAACTTTGCCGACACGATCGCTCGCCAGTTCTTTATCGACGTCTGGCACGTGGCGTTGTTCACTCGTTTAGTTAACAGCCGCGATAAGCAGATTGCCGCTATCGCCGCCAAAGGACTGAAAGAGGTGCGTTATCACCAGCGCTTCAGCCGCGGCTGGCTGGAGCGACTGGGGAATGGTACTGACTACTCCGCGCAACTGATGCAGAAGGCGGTGGACAATCTGTGGCGTTATACCGGCGAATTGTTCCTTGCCGACGAACTGGAGATCGGTCTGGCCAGGCAGGGCATTGCCGTCGATCCGCGCGAACTGAAAACCGAATGGCAAACGACGGTACACACTGCGCTGATTGATTCTGGTTTACACGTTCCGCAAGAGGCGGCGTTTCGCAACGGCGGTAAGCAGGGGCTACACAGCGAACATCTCGGGCCGATGTTGGCCGAGATGCAGTACTTGCAGCGTGCGTATCCTGGGCAGCAGTGGTAGCAGGGGGGGCTATGCAACGTCTTACCGCGATCGCACCGCCAGAGGTGCACACCGTTTGGGGGCTGTTAAGTGCGATTTCCGATCCGGAAGTGCCGGTGCTGACCATCACCGATCTCGGCATGGTACGCAGCGTTGAGCGCTGCGGCGACGGCTGGGTAATCGGCTTTACGCCGACGTACTCCGGCTGCCCGGCCACCGAGCATCTACTGGGTGAAATTCGCGCGGTGATGGCGGAGCACGGCTATACGCCAGTACATATCGTCCTGCAGCTTGACCCACCGTGGACCACTGACTGGATGAGTCCGGACGCCCGCGAACGCCTGCGCCAGTATGGTATCAGCCCGCCGCAGGCCCACGCCTGTCATGCCGAAATGCCAACTGACGTACAGTGCCCGCGCTGCGCCAGCACCCATACCTCGCTGATTAGCGAATTCGGTTCCACGGCCTGTAAAGCGTTATATCGCTGCGACAGCTGCCGTGAACCCTTTGATTACTTTAAATGTATTTGAGGTTGCGATGACAACATTTCATTCGCTTACCGTGGCCAACGTCGAAGCGGAAACGCGCGATGCGGTGACCATCACTTTCACCATTCCTGACGCGCTGCGTAATGACTACGCCTTTCGACCGGGCCAGCATTTGACGCTGAAAGCTCACCTCGGTGGAGAAGAGCTGCGTCGTTGTTACTCCATTTGTCGCAGCCGCTCGCCGTCGGAAATTAGCGTCGCGGTTAAAGCTATTGACGGTGGGCGTTTCTCCCGCTATGCCCAGCAGGATATCCAGCAGGGTATGACGCTGGAAGTGATGGTGCCGCAGGGCCATTTTGGCTACCAGCCGCAGGCCGAGCGCGAAGCCGAATATCTGGCGATTGCCGCCGGGTCCGGCATTACGCCGATGATGGCGATTATTGAAGCGACGCTGACGACCGAACCGGCCAGCCAGTTCACGCTGATCTACGGCAACCGCAGCAGCCACAGCATGATGTTCCGTCAGGCGCTGGCCGATCTGAAAGACCGCTATCCGCAGCGTTTACAGGTGGTGCACCTGTTCAGTCAGGAGTCGATGGACAGCGATCTGCTACAGGGTCGTATTGACGGCGACAAACTGCGTGCGCTGGGCAAAAACTTGCTCGATTTCAGCCGCTTTGATGACGCCTTTATCTGTGGCCCATCGGCGATGATGGATGAAGCCGAAGTGGCACTGCGTGAACTGGGTATAGCGGAAAAATCCATTCACCTTGAGCGTTTTAATACGCCGGGGACCAGCGTGAAACGCGCCACCGGCATCCAGGCGGAAGGCCGCACGGTCACCCTTCGTCAGGATGGGCGCGATCGCCTGATTTCACTGAATGCGGAAGATGACAGCATTCTCGACGCCGCGCTGCGCCAGGGCGCTGACCTGCCGTTCGCCTGTAAAGGCGGCGTGTGCGCCACCTGCAAATGCAAGGTGGTCAGTGGCGAGGTGGCGATGGCCGCCAACTACAGCCTTGAAGCCGATGAACTGGCGGCGGGCTATGTGCTGAGCTGCCAGGCGCTGCCAACCAGCGGTGACGTAGTGGTCGACTTCGATGCGCGGGGGATGGCATGAGCGAACTGCTGATTTCCCGTCACGACCGTGTACTGCAACTGACTCTGAACCGTCCGCAGGCGCGTAACGCCCTGAACAATGCGCTGCTAACGCAGATTGCTGACGCGTTGGAAAGCGCGGCGGCGGACGCCAGCATCAGCGTTTGCGTGATTAGCGGCAACACGCGCTATTTCGCCGCCGGGGCCGATCTCAATGAAATGGCGGAAAAAGATCTGCCCGCCACTTTCGACGATATTCGCCCACGCCTGTGGGCACGTATTGATGCCTTCAACAAGCCGTTGGTCGCGGTGGTTAACGGTTACGCACTGGGCGCGGGCTGCGAGCTGGCGCTGCTGTGCGACCTGGTGATTGCCGGGGATAACGCGCGCTTTGGTCTGCCGGAGATTACTCTCGGCACCATGCCAGGGGCGGGCGGTACGCAGCGGCTTATCCGTTGTGTTGGCAAAGCGCTGGCCAGCCGAATGGTGCTGAGCGGTGAAAGCATTGATGCCGAACGAGCACAACGGGCCGGGCTGGTGAGTGACATTCACCCGGCGAACCTCTCTGATGAATACGCGCTCAAGCTGGCGGCGACCATCGCCCGTCACTCACCGCTGGCGCTGCGGGCGGCAAAACAGTCTCTACGCGCTGCGCAAGAAGTGGGTCTCCAGGCCGGTCTGGTGCAGGAACGTCAGCTGTTTACGCTGCTGAGCGGCACCGAAGATCGTCGTGAAGGCGTCAGCGCCTTTTTAGAAAAACGCACACCGGAATTTAAAGGACGCTAATCGTGGACGCATTTATTCTCAGCGAAGTGGAGCAGGGCGTGATGACTATCACCCTGAACCGCCCGGAC
Source organism: Citrobacter sp. Cpo037 (assembly GCF_030332945.1). Classification (NCBI taxonomy): domain Bacteria; kingdom Pseudomonadati; phylum Pseudomonadota; class Gammaproteobacteria; order Enterobacterales; family Enterobacteriaceae; genus Citrobacter; species Citrobacter sp. Cpo037. The sequence continues at coordinate 52,533 of NZ_JAOWGW010000081.1, read as the reverse complement.
CGACTCAACAGCTTTAACGACGTGATGCACCAGCAGCTCGCCGACTGCCTGAAACAGGCCGAGCGCGACGACACCATTCGTTGCCTGCTGATCACCGGTGCCGGACGCGGGTTTTGCGCCGGACAGGATCTGAACGACCGTAACGTTGACCCGAGCGGCCCCGCGCCGGATCTGGGCATGTCGGTGGAACGCTTCTACAACCCGCTGGTGCGCCGCTTAGCCGCGCTGCCGAAGCCGGTTATCTGTGCCGTCAACGGCGTTGCCGCTGGTGCTGGTGCCACACTGGCCATGGGCTGCGACATCGTCCTCGCCGCGCGCTCGGCGAAGTTTGTCATGGCCTTCAGCAAGCTCGGCCTGGTGCCGGACTGCGGCGGAAGCTGGGTGCTGCCGCGCGTAGCCGGTCGCGCTCGCGCCGTCGGCTTACTGATGCTTGGCGATAACCTCAGCGCCGAACAGGCCGCGCAGTGGGGCATGATCTGGCAAGTGGTCGACGATGCCGAGTTGAAAGATACCGCGTTGACCATGGCGCGCCGTTTCGCGACGCAGCCGACCTATGGCCTGGGGCTGATTAAGAAAGCCTTGCAGCTTTCCGAAACCAACACGCTGGATCAGCAGCTTGAGCTTGAGCGCGACTACCAGCGCATGGCCGGTCGCAGCGACGACTATCGCGAAGGGGTCAGCGCCTTTCTCGGCAAACGCCCACCACAGTTCAGCGGGAAATAAGCCATGACGAAAACACTTCACCGCGTTGCCGTGATCGGCGGCGGAACAATGGGTGCAGGCATTGCCGAGGTGGCTGCCAGCGCCGGGCATCCGGTCCTGCTGTATGACATTTCCGCTGAGGCGATTACTCGCGCCATTGAGGGTATTCGCCAGCGACTCGACGTTCGTGTTGGTCGTGGAAAAATTAGTGCGGAACAGGCCAGTGAGCTGCTGGCACGAATCGTACCCGCGACTGAACTGAATCAGCTTGCCGATGCACAACTGGTGATTGAAGCCGCTTCCGAGCGGCTGGAAATTAAAAAAGCGCTGTTCAGTCAGTTGGCGGAGATCTGTTTGCCGTCAACGCTGCTGACCAGTAATACCTCGTCGATCTCAATTACCGCAATTGCGGCGGGAGTGAAGCATCCGGAACGTGTGGCGGGGCTGCACTTCTTTAACCCGGCACCGGTGATGAAACTGGTGGAAGTGGTGAGCGGCCTTGCCACCTCAACTGAGGTAGTCGAGCTGCTTTGCCAGTGCGTAATCGCCTGGGGCAAGCAGCCGGTGCGCTGCCGCTCAACGCCGGGTTTTATCGTCAACCGCGTGGCGCGTCCGTACTACGCTGAAGCCTGGCGCGCGCTGGAAGAACAGGTTGCGTCAGCGGAAGTGATTGATGCGGCGCTGCGTGACGGCGGCGGCTTCCCGATGGGACCGCTGGCGCTGACCGACTTGATTGGTCAGGACGTCAATTTTGCCGTGACCTGTTCGGTGTTTAACGCCTTCTGGCAGGACCGCCGTTTTCTACCGTCTTTGCTGCAACAGGAGCTCGCTCTGGCGGGGCGTCTGGGCAAGAAGAGCGGCCACGGCGTCTATTGCTGGCCTGCTGAAGTATCGCCTGAACTGGCTGTTGCAGCGGTAGCGCCTGAAAATGCAGCAAAAAATATCAAGCGTGACGTTGTCACTGAACTGGATGATGTGCTGCTCCTTGAAACAACCGGTGAAACCGCGCTGGCCTTAAGCGTGCAGCACCAGCGCCCGGTGGTGGTGTATGACCATGCTGTGGGCGACACCGTCGTGCTGGCAAGCGCATCAACCAACCCGGCTTCAGCCACCGACAAAGCGGTGTACTACTTCCAGCAGCAGGGCAAAAAAGTGCTGCGTATTGCCGACTACCCAGGGCTGCTGGTATGGCGCACGGTAGCGATGCTGGCGAACGAAGCGCTGGATGCGCTGCAAAAAGGAGTCGCCAGCGCCGAGGATATCGATATCGCCATGCGCTTGGGGGTTAACTACCCGCACGGGCCGCTGGCCTGGGGCGACTCGCTCGGCTGGGGACGTGTGCTGCGTCTGCTGGAAAACCTACAACAGCACTATGGCGAAGAACGCTATCGCCCGAGTGCGCTGCTGCGCCAGAAAGTGCTGATGGAGATGCGTCATGAGTAATGAAGCCTGGCGCAACGCCCGCGCCATGTATGTGAAAGACACCTGCGCGCAGGCGCTGGGGATTGAAATTATTGAGATGGACGACGGTTATTCGCAGATGACCATGACCGTGTCGCCGTCGCAGCTGAATGGCCATCAGACCTGTCACGGCGGGCAACTGTTTTCGCTGGCGGATACTGCCTTTGCTTACGCCTGCAACAGTCAGGGACTGGCAGCAGTAGCCTCAGCAGCGAGTATCGACTTTCTGCGTCCGGCCTTTGCAGGTGACAAACTGACCGCCACCGCGCGGGTTAAGCAGCAAGGCAAACTCACTGGCGTTTACGACATTGAAATTGTCAATCAGCAACACAAAACCGTGGCTCTGTTTCGCGGCAAATCTCACCGCATCGGTGGCACGATTACAGGAGAAGTCTAATGCGTGACGCATTTATTTGTGACGGTATTCGTACCCCGATTGGTCGCTACGGCGGGGCGCTGGCAGGCGTGCGTGCCGACGATCTGGCGGCCATCCCGTTGCGTGAATTACTCAACCGCAACCCACGCCTGGATCCCAGCGCTATTGACGATGTGATCTTCGGTTGCGCCAACCAGGCGGGCGAGGATAACCGCAACGTGGCGCATATGGCGACCCTGCTGGCGGATTATCCGCACAGCGTTGCCGGCACGACCATCAACCGTCTGTGCGGCTCCGGGCTTGATGCGATCGGCTTCGCTGCTCGCACGATCAAAGCCGGTGATGCCGATCTGCTGATCGCCGGTGGTGTTGAGTCAATGTCACGCGCGCCGTTTGTAATGGGCAAAGCGACCGCGCCGTTTCAGCGTCAGGCAGAGATGTTTGATACCACCATTGGCTGGCGTTTTGTGAACCCGCTCATGCAGCAACAATTCGGAACTGACAGCATGCCCGAAACGGCGGAGAATGTAGCTGAATTGTTAAATATAAGCCGAGAGGACCAGGACGCCTTTGCGTATCGCAGCCAGCAGCGCACGGCGAAAGCCCAGTGTGACGGCATTCTGGCGCAGGAAATTGTGCCGGTACAAATCATTGGCAAGAAAGGGGCAGTTAGCGCAGTACGTGAAGATGAACATCCGCGTGCAGAAACCACGCTGGAGCAACTCGCACAACTGAAAACACCGTTTCGTAAGAACGGCGTGGTCACCGCAGGCAATGCCTCTGGGGTGAACGACGGCGCGGCAGCAATGATCGTAGCCAGCGAGCAACACATAAAGGCCCAGGGACTAACGCCGCGTGCACGCATTGTCGCCATGGCGACCGCGGGCGTTGAACCGAAGTACATGGGTCTTGGGCCAGTTCCTGCGGTACGAAAAGTGCTGGAGCGCGCCGGGCTGAATATCAACGATATGGATGTGATTGAGCTGAATGAAGCCTTTGCCGCCCAGGCGTTGGGTGTGATGAGACAGCTTGGACTGGCAGATGACGCAGAACACGTGAATCCCAATGGGGGGGCTATCGCTTTAGGTCACCCGCTGGGGATGAGCGGTGTGCGGTTAGCGCTGGCCGCAACGCTGGAGCTGGAACGACGCAATGGACGTTATGCGCTGTGTACGATGTGTATTGGCGTGGGTCAGGGCATTGCCATGATCCTTGAGCGAGTGTGAGCTAATTGACCTGCGAGTGCCCTACAAAATGACAACGACAACAACAAAATTAGATCCGATTGAAACCGCATCGCGTGACGAATTACAGGCTTTGCAAACCGAGCGCCTGAAATGGACGTTAAAACACGCCTATGAAAATGTCCCGATGTACCGCCGTAAGTTCGACGCGGCGGGGGTTCACCCGGATGATTTCCGTGAGCTGAGCGATCTGAGCAAGTTTCCCTGCACCACCAAGCAGGACCTGCGTGACAACTATCCCTTCGACACCTTCGCGGTACCGATGGAGCAGGTGGTGCGTATCCATGCATCATCCGGCACCACGGGTAAACCGACTGTGGTGGGCTATACGCAAAATGATATTGATACCTGGGCTAATATCGTCGCCCGCTCGCTGCGTGCCGCAGGCGGTACCGCGAAAGATAAAATCCACGTCGCTTATGGCTATGGCCTTTTCACCGGCGGCCTGGGCGCGCACTACGGCGCGGAGCGCTTAGGGGCAACGGTTATCCCAATGTCCGGCGGGCAGACTGAAAAGCAGGCGCAGCTGATTCGCGATTTCAAACCTGACATGATTATGGTCACGCCATCCTACTGTCTGAACCTGATTGAAGAGCTGGAGCGCCAGATGGGCGGTGACGCGCGGGGTTGTTCACTGCGTACCGGTGTATTTGGCGCAGAGCCGTGGACCACGGGGATGCGCGCGGAGATCGAACGTCGCCTCGGTATTACGGCGCTGGATATTTATGGCCTCTCGGAAGTGATGGGGCCGGGCGTGGCGATGGAGTGCATCGAAACGGGTGATGGTCCGACAATATGGGAGGATCATTTCTTCCCGGAAGTGGTCAATCCGGATGACGGTACGCCACTGGCCGACGGCGAGCACGGCGAACTGCTGTTCACCACGCTGACGAAAGAAGCGCTACCGGTCATTCGTTATCGTACCCGCGACCTGACGCGCCTGCTGCCGGGTACCGCGCGCACGATGCGTCGTATGGATCGCATTAGCGGGCGCAGCGACGATATGCTGATTATTCGCGGCGTCAACGTCTTCCCATCGCAGGTGGAAGAAGAGATCCTCAAGATTGAGCATCTGGCTCCGCATTACCAGTTGGAAGTGGATCGCCGAGGGCATCTTGATTCGCTTTCGGTACGCGTGGAGCTTAAAGAGAGTAGCCTGGTGCTAAGCCATGAGCAGCGCTGCCAGATTTGCCATCATTTGCGTCATCGTATTAAGTCGATGGTCGGTATTTCAACGGACGTAAGCATTGTTAACTGCGGCAGCATCCCGCGCTCTGAAGGTAAGGCGTGCCGGGTGTTCGACCTGCGCAAAGTTGCCGCCAACGGTTAACCCTGTAGGCCTGATAAGCGTAGCGCCATCAGGCAGAACAGTGCAACGCTGCCGGATGGCGGCGTTGCCTTATCCAGCCTACAAACTCCTGGCGTTTCGCTGCTTTATTCCTGTGCTATGATTCAAAAAGGACAAAAATAACAACACTATGAATCATATGGAAAAACTCGATAATTTTATTCAGCAGGCGGTCACCGCGATGCCGGTCAGCGGCACCTCGCTTATCGCCTCGCTTTACGGGGACTGTTTATCGCAACGCGGTGGAGAAGTCTGGCTCGGTAGCGTTGCCGCGCTGCTGGAAGGGCTTGGCTTCGGTGAACGTTTTGTACGTACCGCACTGTTTCGCCTTAATAAAGAAGAATGGCTGGACGTAGTACGTATCGGCCGCCGCAGTTTCTACCGCCTGAGTGATAAAGGGCTACGCTTGACGCGCCGCGCCGAGAGCAAAATCTATCGTGCCAGCGCCCCTGAGTGGGACGGTACCTGGCTGCTGCTGCTGTCGGAGGGGCTGGAGAAAAATACCCTGGCCGAAGTTAAAAAGCAGCTGTTATGGCAAGGTTTTGGCGTACTGGCGCCGAGTCTGCTGGCGTCGCCATCGCAAAAGCTGGCGGACGTACAGTCGCTGCTCCATGAGGCTGGGGTGGCGGAAAATGTCATCGTTTTTGAGGCGCATTCGCCGTTGGCACTCTCCCGCGCTGCGCTGCGTGAGCGGGTAGAAGGGTGCTGGCACTTAACCGAACAAAATGCCATGTACGAGGCGTTTATCACGCTGTTCCGTCCGTTGTTACCGCTACTGCGTGACGCCGGGCCGGACGAACTTACGCCAGAGCGCTGCTTCCAGATCCGCCTGTTGCTCATTCACTTCTATCGTCGGGTTGTGCTCAAAGATCCGCTGCTGCCGGAAGAATTGCTGCCTGCTCACTGGCTGGGTCAGACGGCGCGTCAGCTGTGCATTAATATTTATCAACGTGTTGCGCCCGGCGCCCAGGTTTTCGTCAGCGAAAAAGGCGAGAGTTCGGTGGGGGAACTGCCCGCGCCGGGGCCGCTCTATTATCAACGTTTCGGCGGATTAGCCGAGGTGTAACAGGAGAAGCCATGCCGATTTACCAGATTGACCGGATGATCCCGGTAGTTCCTGCAGAAAGCTATGTTCACCCAACCGCAGTGCTGATTGGCGATGTCATTCTCGGCAAAGGTGTTTATGTTGGTCCCAACGCCAGCCTGCGCGGAGATTTTGGGCGTATCGTGGTTAAAGATGGGGCGAATATCCAGGATAACTGCGTGATGCACGGATTTCCCGGCCAGGATACGGTGGTGGAAGAGGACGGACATATCGGCCACGGGGCGATTCTGCACGGCTGTGTGATTGGGCGGAACGCGCTGGTCGGCATGAGTGCGGTGATTATCGATGGCGCGACCATCGGTGAAAACAGTATCGTTGGTGCCTCGGCGTTTGTGAAAGCGCGCGCTGAGATGCCTGCCAACCATCTGATTGTCGGTAGCCCGGCGAAAGCGATTCGCATGTTAACTGAGCAGGAACTGGTGTGGAAAAAACAGGGCACTCGCGAGTATCAGGTGCTGGTGGAGCGCTGTCAGCAGACGCTTGCAGAAGTGGAGCCGCTGACTGCGGTAGAACCCGACAGAAAGCGGCTGGAGTTTGATGAGAATTTGCAACCTAAGTCAGCGAGTTAGCGATTCTACGCAATACCCGATGTCAGAACTGATAGCTGGCGGTGATGCTGACGTTGCGCGGCTCACCATAAACGATAGAACCGTCGATATTCGTGTCGTAGGTTTTATCGAACAGGTTATTAAGGTTACCCTGCACTGAGAAGTTTTTTGTTACCTGGTAGCGGGTGAACAAATCTACCAGGGCGTAGCTTCCCTGTTCCGCGCGGAATGTGCCATAAGGCGTGACCGTATCGCTGTAAACACGATTCTGCCAGTTAACTCCACCGCCGACGGTCAGTTCCGGCATGGCTGGCAGGCGATAACGAGTAAACAGTTTGACCGTGGTCCGCGGCAGGTTTGGGTTTACTGCATTGCCTTCGTTGTCTTCTGCAACATAGCGTGTCGCACCAAACGTCATCTGCCAGTTATCAGTGATCGCACCGTTAATCTCGAATTCAACCCCTTTGCTGACCGTGCCATCCATCGCTTTAAAGGCCGTGTCGCCATTGCTACCGGCGATTGGCACGCCGGTTGATTGCGCTACGTTGTCCTGTTCAATGCGGAACACCGCGAGCGTGGTGGTTAAACGGCTGTTCATCCAGTCGGACTTCAGACCAAGCTCATAGTTGTTGCCGGTGATCGGAGAGAGATATTTACCGGAGCTGTCGCGCTTGTTCTGCGGCTGGAAGATTGAGGTATAGCTGGCGTAGGTAGACCAGTTATCGTCAATGTCATATACCAGACCCGCATACGGCGTGGTGTGGTTTTGCTCCATGCTGTAGGTCAGGGTGTCGATACGCCAGTTGGTGTAACGTGCGCCGACAATCAAATGCAGTGGGTCAGCCAGCGAAATACGCGTTGCGGCGTACAGCGATTTCATGTGCGTGGTATCGTCCTGAGCCAATGACTGCGGGTTCCAGTTGGTTTCCGGGAAGTTACCATCGTAGGTATAGAAGCTGCCGATTTCGTTGGGGAAAACGTTCGCCCACGAGCTTTCATAACGGTTATTCTGTTTACTGTAGCTGCCGCCCAGCATCAGATTATGCTGACGACCAAACAGATCGTAACCGCCGTCGGCAAATAGATCGACAGCATCCACTTTACGTTTGCCGCTGTTCCAGCCGGTTCCTCCGACGTAGTCATATCCCGGACCATAGTTGCCATATGGGCCAATCAGCGTGCCGTCGGCCTTATTAACATAGGCATCGACGTACATCATTTTACTGTCGAACTTGACCTCGGAGTGGGTGGCGTTCATGGTCGCCTGCCAGGTATCGGCAAAACGTTGTTTGATGGTGACAAACACTTTGTTGAAGTCTTTATCGTTGTAAGCCCAGTCCGGCGCAGTGCTGCGCGAACGGTCATAGCTGTTTTTACTGCCATCGGTATTCCAGCGCGGCAATCCACCCCAGGTTGGGCTGTTGATATCAATGCGCTGATATTCATAGCCCGCAGACAGGCTGGTGGTGTCACCCAAATCGGCATCGACAATCCCGGAGAAGAACATTTTTTCGCTATTGTAGCGATCAAGCCAGGAGTCGTTATTCTGGTAACCCGCCACGATGCGGCCGCGCACGTTGCCGTCTGCCGTAAGCGGGCTTTGCAGATCGGTCACATAGCGTTGTTTATTCCAGCTGCCATATTCCGCTGAAACATTACCGGTGAACTCGCGGCTGGTGGCATGCTTACGGATCATGTTAATGGAGGCTGAAGGGTTACCCGTCCCGGTCATTAGCCCGTTTGCGCCACGGACCACTTCGACACGCTCAAAAAGGGCGGTGTCAGAAAGGGCGTCACCGAGATTCCAGCGGGATTCAAAATAGGTCGGGATCCCATCGACCATATAGTTATCAATCTGAAATCCGCGCGAGTAATAGCTGCTGCGATCTGAATCTGCCTGGCTTTTGCTTATCCCCAACGTGTTGTCCATCACATCGCCCAGCGTTTGCAATTGCTGATCTTCCATGCGTTGCTGGCTGACAATGCTGACCGATTGCGGAATATCGCGCTGTGTCATCTGCATTTTTGTGCCAGCGGTGGTCGATTTAACGCTGTAATCCTGCTCCTCACCGGATGCGGATGGAGCAGAACCCTCCACGATCACTGTCTCTTCTGCAGGGGCTGCGAGGCTGGTGGAAGGTAAAAGGGCTAGCGTGATGCATGCTGCCAGCAAAGAAGGGGCAAGCCCCGGTTGGCGTTGAATATTCCCGTTGAGTGTTGTGAAAGACATCGAAAAGCCCTTGATAATTATTAATATTAAGTTCGAATCACCGGTAGTTGTGATGAACCCTTTGGTTGTAAATTATTAAATGCGCATGTAAATACAAATGCGAAATATACGCATTAGCAGTCAATGTGTAAACAGATGCTACGACATAAATGAAATATTGTTTCAGTACTATGCTTGAGCAATAGCGCAGGGAAATGGTTATAAGAGCAGCACTAACTGAGGTTTTCGCTTAAAAAATCGAGGGTTAAAGTTGAAAGAGCGTGAGTAACTCGCTCATACTCTATACTCGCAGAGTTACCCGGCGTAGCATGGCAAAACGCCTGGGCTGTTAATGAAAAAGGAAAACGTCGTGGCAGAAGAAACTATATTCAGCAAAATTATTCGTCGTGAGATTCCGTCAGATATCGTATACCAGGATGAACTGGTCACTGCGTTTCGTGATATTTCCCCTCAGGCACCAACGCATATCCTGATCATTCCTAACATTCTGATCCCAACTGTCAACGATGTGACGGCGGAACATGAACAGGCATTGGGCCGCATGATCACCGTTGCGGCGAAAATTGCTGAGCAGGAAGGCATTGCTGCAGATGGGTACCGTTTAATTATGAACACCAACCGCCACGGGGGGCAGGAGGTGTACCACATTCATATGCACCTGCTGGGTGGACGTGCGCTTGGCCCAATGCTCGCGCATAAAGGTCTGTAAGTATGACCAGAGGATGCATTGCGCTTTCAATGGGCTTGCTGTTGCTGGCGGGTTGTCGAACACATCCTGAAATTCCGGTAAGTGATGAACAGTCGCTGGTGATGGAATCAACGATTCTGGCGGCGGGTATAACAGCAGAACAGCCCACGTTAACCACGTCTGATATTCAGGCCTCGGCATCCTCTCGACTCTATAACGAAAGACAAGAACCCGTTACCGTTCATTATCGGTTTTACTGGTATGACGCCAGAGGGCTGGAAATGCACCCTCTGGAAGCGCCACGCAGTGTGACTGTTCCGGCTCATTCGTCGGTGACGCTGTATGGCAGCGCCAATTATCTGGGGGCGCACAAGGTTAGACTTTATCTTTATTTGTAAGGGGTGAATCTTGATGAACAAAATGAATCGCTACGCACTGATTGCCGCGCTGGCGATGTTTCTCTCTGGCTGTGTGGTGCAACGTGAGCCCGCGCCGGTAGAGGAAGTCAAGCCGGTGCCGGAACAGCCTGCGCAGCCGCAACAGCCGGTTCCGGTTGTGCCAACGGTGCCAACCATACCGCAACAGCCGGGTCCGATTGAGCACGAGGACCAAACGGCGCAGCCGACGCCACGTCAACGTCATTATGACTGGAATGGGGCGATGCAGCCGATGGTCGGCAAAATGCTGCAGGCCGACGGCGTCAAAGCGGGCGGCGTTCTGCTGGTTGATAGCGTGAATAACCGTACCAACGGCTCGTTGAACGCGGGGGAAGCCACCGAGACCTTGCGTAACGCGCTGGCGAATAACGGTAAGTTTACGCTGATTTCTGCCCAACAACTGGCTGTCGCCAAGCAGCTGTTAGGTCTGTCGCCAAACGATAGCCTGGGAACACGCAGTAAAGCGATTGGTATCGCCCGTAACGTTGGTGCGCAGTATGTGCTTTATTCCAGCGCATCTGGCAACGTCAATTCGCCTGCGCTGCAAATGCAATTAATGCTGGTACAAACTGGCGAGATAATCTGGTCAGGTAAAGGTGCCGTTCAGCAACAATAACAAACTCACGCGCGGCGAAGTGTTGTCGCGCTATTTCCCGCAGTATCATCCCGTCGCAGCCAGCCAAACCGGTCTGAGCGGCGGGAGCTGCATCATTGAACACCGTTCCCACCGGCTGGTGCTGCGCTGCCATCACGACCCTGACGCGCCGGAATCTCATTTCTTACGCCAATATCATGCGCTAAAACACCTGCCAGAAAGCCTTGCGCCACGTCCTCACTTTTATACGCGTGGGTGGATGGCAGTCGAGTTTTTTCACGGTAAGGTAGAATCCAGATTACCGGACGCCGACGAACTCGCAGGCTTACTGTATCATCTGCACCAGCAACCCCGATTGGGCTGGCGAATTAGCCTGCTTCCGCTACTTGAACAGTACTGGCAGTGTGGCGATCCGGCGCGTCGTACACCATGCTGGCTGCGCGCGCTGAAGCGGCTAAGGAAACGAGGTGAGCCCCGACCTTTGCGCCTGGGGCCGCTGCATATGGATGTTCACGGTGACAACATCGTACGTACAGCCTCAGGGCTGCGGCTGATTGACTGGGAATACGCCGGAGACGGTGATATTGCCCTGGAGCTGGCGGCAGTATGGGTTAGCGATGAATCCCAGCACCAACAGTTGGTTAGCACCTACGCCCAACGAGCGCACATTGAGCCAGACGTTTTGTGGCGACAGGTCAGACAATGGCAACCCTGGATAATGATGCTGAAGGCGGGGTGGTTTGAGTATCGCTGGCGGCAAACCGGCGATCGACAATTTATCAGGCTGGCCGATGAAACCTGGCGGCAGCTAACAATGAAAGGATAAGGAGAGCAGTGTGGGCCCAGTAATGTTGGATGTCGAAGGGTATGAGCTGGACGCTGAAGAGCGTGAGATTCTGGCACATCCGCTGGTAGGTGGGTTGATCCTCTTTACCCGAAATTATCATGACCCGGAACAGCTGCGTGAATTAGTGCGCCAGATCCGGGCTGCGTCACGTAACCATCTGGTGGTGGCGGTAGATCAGGAAGGCGGACGCGTACAGCGTTTTCGTGAAGGCTTTACCCGCCTGCCTGCGGCTCAATCCTTTGCTGCGTTGCACGGTCTGGAAGAGGGCGGCAAACTGGCTCAGGACGCTGGATGGTTGATGGCCAGCGAAATGATCGCGATGGACATTGATATCAGCTTTGCACCGGTACTGGATGTGGGCCATATCAGCGCGGCAATCGGCGAGCGTTCTTATCATGCCGATCCGCTAAAAGCGCTGGCGATGGCGACCCGCTTCATTGACGGGATGCATGCTGCTGGCATGAAAACGACCGGTAAACATTTCCCAGGACATGGGGCGGTGACGGCGGATTCACACAAAGAAACCCCAACCGATCCACGCCCAGAAGCCGAGATTCGTGCGAAAGATATGTCCGTGTTCCAGACGTTGATTACGGAAAACAAACTGGATGCCATTATGCCTGCGCACGTCATCTACAGTGATGTAGATCCGCGTCCGGCGAGTGGTTCACCTCACTGGCTGAAAACGGTGCTGCGCCAGGAGCTTGGCTTCGATGGTGTCATTTTCTCCGACGATTTGTCGATGGAAGGGGCGGCGATTATGGGAAGCTATGCGGAGCGTGGACAGGCATCGCTGGATGCAGGTTGCGATATGATCCTGGTCTGCAATAATCGTAAGGGAGCGGTCAGTGTGTTAGATAATCTGTCGCCGATCAATGCAGAACGTGTTACACGTTTGTATCATAAAGGTTCATTTTCACGTCAGGAACTGATGGACTCGGCACGCTGGAAGACGGTAAGCGCTCAACTTAACCAACTTCATGAGCGCTGGCAGGAAGAGAAAGCAGGTCATTAACGCAAGTTTGGCGAGGATGCGATGATTATCTATTTACACGGTTTTGACTCTAACAGCCCGGGCAACCATGAGAAGGTGTTGCAGCTGCAATTCATCGACCCGGATGTCAGGCTGATTAGCTACAGTACGCGGCATCCTAAACATGATATGCAGCATCTGCTGAAAGAAGTGGACAAAATGCTGCAGCTGAATGTGGATGACCGTCCGCTGATTTGTGGTGTGGGGCTCGGGGGATATTGGGCTGAACGGATTGGTTTCCTGTGTGATATTCGTCAGGTAGTGTTTAATCCCAACCTGTTCCCGTATGAGAACATGGAAGGCAAAATCGACAGACCTGAGGAGTATGCAGACATCGCAACAAAATGCGTGACCAATTTCCGTGAGAAGAATCGCGATCGCTGCCTAGTGATCCTGTCACGTCATGATGAAGCGCTTAACAGTCAGCGTTCGTCGGAAGAGCTGCATCATTTTTACGAGATAGTCTGGGACGAAGAGCAGACGCATAAGTTTAAGAATATCTCTCCGCATTTGCAGCGCATCAAAGCTTTCAAGACGTTAGGTTAATTCTTATTGAGCGTTTAAAAAAACAGCCTCCAGGCTAATGCTCGTCAGTTACGAACGTATGGTGAACATGTGATCCCGGCTCAGGGTTCCGTTCACCTCAGCGGTGTCATTTCTCTGAAGCGCAGATACCTGTGAACGTGCAAGGGAGGCTCACCGCCGCCTCCCTTGCAACCCAGGCTCCCGGCGGGAAAATCGTCGCTGCGCGATTATTCGCCCCATCCCTGGGGCTTACCCCTTCGGGGCCAGCGCAAGCGCTGTTCAAAATTGCTCCCGGCAATTTTGTTATTCGTCTTATGCCGTCTGCCTGTCGGGTCGGGGTCGAGCCTGCGTCCATGCAGGCCGTCCCCTCTGTCCGCATCCCTGCGGACAGACCCGGTCAGCCGTCAATGCCTCATCGATTTTCAGCCGGACCGGGGTCATCGCTTCAACGCACTGACTTCCAGTTAAATCTTTTTTGCTGTTTAAACAAAAAACGCAGATGGTCAGGTGTGGGCTGGTCCGGCTGAAAATTGCCGACGTGTTTCCGTAAGGCCGGGAGAGCCAGCATGGATGCTGGCTCAGGGCGCGCTTTGCAAGGACGCTTCCTCGCGCCCGGCCCGGTAGCCTGGAGGAATAAGCGGAGGGTATTGCGCAGCAACAATTTTCCTGCCGGGAGCCGGGATTGTAAAGGGCGTGGCGGAGAACGCCCTTTACACGTTCACAGGAATCGGTGCTTAAGAGAAATGATGAGCATGAGGTGAACGGAACTCTTTCTCCGAGATAGCATGTTTTTTACCTCGGGCAGCACAGCTTGAAGCTTTCTGAAACTGAGGCGCTAACTGACTGGCATTACAGCCATCGGGCTGTTTTTTTGTTCTTAAAGTTCCGGTTGTCTATCTTTTCAGCATCAAAACTTGATACACATCAATTTTGGTATGACCAATGCACCGTTCGTGTTATTCTCACTCTCGAAGAACATTTTCATTACCGTAACTTGTTGTTAATTAAAGGCTATGCTTATAACCTTTAATTAACAATTGGTTAATAAATTTGAGGGGGTCACGTTGACTACACCATTGAAAAGGATCGTGATTGTCGGCGGTGGTGCTGGCGGACTGGAAATGGCGACGCAGCTGGGTAAAAAACTCGGGCGTAAGAAAAAGGCCAAAATCACACTGGTAGACAGAAACCACAGTCACTTGTGGAAACCGTTACTGCATGAAGTGGCGACGGGTTCACTGGACGAAGGTGTGGATGCGCTGAGTTATCTGGCTCATGCCCGTAACCATGGCTTCCAGTTCCAGTTAGGCTCGGTGGTGGATATCGATCGTGAAGCGAAGACCATTACTCTCGCTGAGCTGCGTGATGAGAAGGGTGAGCTGCTGGTTCCTGAGCGTAAAGTGCCGTATGACACGCTGGTGATGGCGTTGGGCAGTACGTCCAACGATTTCAACACCCCTGGCGTGAAAGAAAACTGCATTTTCCTCGATAACCCGCATCAGGCGCGTCGTTTCCACCAGGAGATGCTGAATCTGTTCCTGAAGTATTCCGCGAATCTGGGCGCTAACGGAAAAGTGAATATCGCCATTGTGGGTGGCGGTGCGACGGGGGTTGAACTCTCCGCTGAGCTACACAATGCGGTAAAACAGCTGCACAGCTATGGCTACAAAGGGCTGACCAACGACGCGCTGAACGTTACGCTGGTCGAAGCCGGTGAGCGTATTCTGCCTGCGTTGCCGCCGCGTATTTCCGGTGCTGCGCATAATGAGTTAACCAAATTGGGCGTACGCGTACTGACCCAGACGATGGTAACCAGCGCTGACGAAGGCGGACTGCACACCAAAGATGGCGAATACATTAAAGCCGATCTGATGGTGTGGGCGGCGGGTATCAAAGCGCCAGACTTTATGAAAGACATTGGCGGTCTGGAAACGAACCGTATTAACCAACTGGTGGTTGAGCCAACTCTGCAGAGCACGCGCGATCCTGACGTGTACGCGATTGGCGACTGCGCTTCCTGCGCCCGTCCGGAAGGCGGTTTTGTGCCTCCGCGCGCTCAGGCTGCACACCAGATGGCGACCTGTGCGATGAACAATATTCTGGCACAGATGAACGGCAAGCCGCTGAAAGCGTATCAGTACAAAGATCACGGCTCTCTGGTCTCGCTCTCTAACTTCTCTACCGTGGGTAGCCTGATGGGCAACCTGACCCGTGGTTCGATGATGGTGGAAGGGCGTATTGCGCGCTTTGTGTACATCTCATTGTACCGCATGCACCAGATTGCTTTGCACGGCTACTTCAAAACCGGCCTGATGATGCTGGTCGGCAGTATCAACCGGGTGATTCGCCCACGTCTGAAACTGCATTAATATCGACTTGTGGCGTCGGATGATTTTACGCATCCGGCGCCTTCCTTCAGAGTTGTCTGAATCATTCCGCTTTCGCTCCACCTCCCGCTATTTTCATCCGTAATCTGATTGGCATTCCTTACCTTCTGTTGCAAAGTTGTTGCTAATAGCAAAAAAGGAGGAAGTCCCGTGAATAAATCAATGTTGGCGGGTATAGGGATTGGCGTAGCTGCTGCGCTGGGTGTTGCAGCGGTGGCCAGTCTGAACGTTTTCGAGCGTGGCCCACAGTATGCGCAAGTTGTCTCTGCAACACCGATTAAAGAGTCAGTAAAAACACCACGTCAGGAGTGCCGGAACGTAACGGTCACGCACCGTAAGCCGGTACAAGATGAAAACCGTATCGCGGGTTCCGTGCTGGGCGCGGTTGCGGGTGGTGTTATTGGGCATCAGTTTGGTGGTGGACGTGGTAAAGATATTGCCACCGTGGCCGGTGCTTTAGGCGGCGGCTATGCAGGTAACCAGATTCAGGGTTCGATGCAGGAAAATGATACTTACACCACCACGCAGCAACGTTGTAAAACGGTGTATGACAAATCTGAAAAGATGCTGGGCTACGACGTGACGTACAAAATTGGCGATCAGCAGGGGAAAATCCGTATGGATAAGGACCCCGGTGCGCAAATTCCGTTGGATAACAACGGACAGTTGGTACTGAATAACAAAGCGTAAAATAGCATTATCCTGAACATTAGCCCCCCATTCGCTCAGGCTGGGGGGCTTTTCTTATCAGAAGGCTAAGGCGTAGTTCAGACCAAAAGTACGACCCCGGCCCTTGTATTCATACAGTGACGGGCTGCCGTAGGTTGGGCTGTACAGCAGTGGCGCACGTTGTCCCCACAGTGTGGTGTACTCTTCATTCAGCAGGTTTTCCACGCTGAAGGTCAGCTTACCCAACGGGAGCTGATAGCTGCCGATAAAGTCCATGGTGTTATAGCCATCGAGCTTGTTACCGCTGGCGTCGGTCAGATCAAATGTTTGCTGGCTCTGTACGCGCAAGGTCCACGGTTCTGGTGCCCAGCCGACCCACGCGGTTGCTTTGGACGGTGAGGCCAGCGTGACATCCCATTTTTGCCATTTACCGTTCTGCTTCACTTCCGATTTAATGACATTGAAGTTGCCGCCCAGACTCCAGTCCGTATCCGCAATGAAATAATCCACTGCACCTTCAAGGCCATAAATGCGGCGATCGTCGGGCTGAACGTTAATGGTCATATCGCTGCGGTTGATAACGATCGATTTATCCGAAGTCGAGTAGTAAGCGGCCAGTTGCGTGCGCAGACTATCGCCGGTGTAGCGCCACCCCAGTTCGTACGAGTTCACTTTAATCCCTTCCAGACGTGAATCCGCCACGTTGACGCTGCGCTGGAGCTGGTAATGATCGCCAACCAGCGAATAGGTACCGTTACCGTAATATTTCCCTGGGTCCGGAAGCTCCACGCCCTGAGAAAAGTTAAACCACGTTTGCTGACGGTCGGTCAGGTGGGCAAGGATACCGGCGTTGAACAGGAAATTATCATAATCGGTTTTGCCGCCTGGAATGGTATCGGCAGAGTTCGCAAGCCCGGTCGCGATTCCCTGCTGTTGAGCATAGCCAACGAAATCATCAACCCTGTTTTCGGTCCACTGATAGCGCACGCCGCCGCTGAGGGTAAAGATATCGTTAATGTCATAGCTGTTTTGCAGGAAAGGCGCGAAGTTGGTGATGCTGTAACCGGGGTAACGCCCGGTAGTATAAGCTGTACGGTTATCCATACCGCCGGAGGGTAGGGACCAGGCCAGATCGAAGAATTTCTGATTGGAGTCGAAGGTTTCGTGATCGGCATCGACACCCCACGTCAGCTCCCAGTTATCCATCAACTGGCTGTTGAGAGTAATTTTGGCACCAAACTGGTCTGTGTCCTGCTGTGATGCGGAGAAACTGGTGACCTTACCTTTGCTGAGCGTAGGGAAGGGGTAGAATTTCAGTGATTCATCACGGTAATAGATTTGGCTGACCAGGTTCTGGCCATAAAAATCTGCATCTGAATATTGCAGGCTAATAAGATGACGTTCGGTGCCGGGAATACGATCGGAATTCAGTCCGCTGCTGGTGTATGCTTTGCCGTTTCCGGTCACGGCGGACATGTTCTCGCCGAGATCCAGCCCGTAATCGTCATCCCCCTGACTCTTATAGTACTGAGTAACCAGTTGCAACTGACGGTTGTCGTCAAGTTCAATTGTCCCCGTGCCCATGATATCCAGACGATCGGAGTGCTGTAGCCCGGTTTGGGTGTTATCCAGCAGCAGGGCATCGTGATTACCGTCATACCAGCCGCCAAATCGTTGATACGCGACGGACATACGCCCGGAAGCGCGATCGGTTCCGCCACTCACCGCCGCGGCAACACGTTCATCATGATCGTTGCTATTGTTGAAACCGCTTTTGCTCCCCAGTTCGAGTTCTACTTCACGCTCCGGCTGGCCTTTTTTGGTGACAATGTTGATTAATCCGCCGGTACTGCCACCGCCATAAAGTGAGGTTGCGCCTGAAATGACTTCAATGTGCGCAATATTAAACGGGTCAATGGAGTCAAGTTGACGGCTGTCGGTTCGCGAGGAGTTCAGACGGACGCCGTCAATGAGCACGACAATGGCGCGACCACGCATGTTCATGCCGTAGTTTGTGCGTCCCTGGCTACTAACATCGATTCCTGGGATTAGCTGAGCAAGAACATCCTTGAACTCTTTTCCTCCCTGAACCTGTTGTTCAATCTCGCTTCCTTCAATAACCCAGGTCGTTTGCGCCATTTCTGCCACGGTGCGCTGGCTACGGTTGGCGCTGACGATGAGATTCTCTTCCTCAGCCGCAATGGCCGGAAGGGTTAAAGACAACAGGAGAGGATTGAGCACCCAGAGACGCTTATGCATTTGTATTCCTTTTAAAAAAGAGTCGATCTGTTTTTGTTATGACGGTAAAGAAACCGATGGTTACATTGTGAAACAGGCGTTAAAACAAATGCGAATATTGCTGATAATAATTGTCGTTATCAATACATTTTACAAAAAATGATCGGGTAAGATGATGAAAACAATGAAGAATGTAGGGGTAATGCGTGAAATTCTAACCGGGGGCTTTATCAGCTCCCGGGGTTGTGAGTACTGCGGGGGAATTACGGGAAAGGGTTAAGCTTTGACGAGTTCGGGCCACAGACGCAGCGTTGTGTGTGCGATCTGCATCAGTTTTTCAAACGTTGCACCTTCCCGGGCGCTGATCGACATACCTTGTAAAATACAGTTCAGGTATTCGGCCAGTTTTTGCACGTCGCAATGGGCTGGAATTTCGCCTCGTTGCTGGCGCTGGCGAAGAAACTGGGTAAGCGTCTGTTCCTGCATTGCATGGCGGGATTTCACCGTGTGCGCAATATCGCGGGAAGAGGCCGCCAGCGTCGCAGAAGTGTTAATCATGAAACATCCCGCCGGGGTGTCCTTGCTGGTAAAGCAGGTCGCTATGGCGGTGAAATAGTCTTCTAGTGCGGACTCAAGGCTTTTTTCTTCACAAAACAGTTGGGCTTCGTGTTTCGCCGCAAAGCGGGTGATGTAGCGGTCCAATACGGCACGGAACAACCCTTCTTTATTGGTGAACTCCGCATACAGCGTGGGCGCTTTTGCGCCGGTGGCTTCCACGAGATCGGCGAGTGATGTCGCTTCATATCCGTGCTGCCAGAAGAGTGTCATGGCCTTATCAAGCGCGGCTTCCCTGTCGAACACTTTTGGTCGGCCACGGCTTTTTTTTGCACAACCTGTCGTTTCAGTTGTCATGGCGCCGATGTACCTTTGTTGGGTTTATTGAATAACCATTATAAAAATATTCGACTGCACACTCCAGCGGATTCACGATAAAAATAATTTATAGCTATTAGCATGAAAAATAAGACCTTTATATTTTATATAACGATCATTATAAAAAATGTTGACGTGTGACCTGGGTCACATCTATGATTTACCTATCGATCGTTAAGTTAATATTTTCGACACCCATTCATCTGCTAAAGGTCACTATCATGAAAAACGTAAAAATACTGTTTGTCGCTGCTGTTCTTAGCTCACTGTCATTTGCAAGTTTTGCCGCTGTTGAAGTTCAGTCCACTCCTGCGGGTCAAGAGAAAGTCGGTACTATTTCTGCGAATGCGGGGACTAACTTAGGTTCTCTGGAAGATCAACTGGCGCAGAAAGCCGATGAGATGGGTGCGAAGTCTTTCCGTATTACTTCCGTTACCGGTCCTAACACTCTTCACGGAACTGCTGTTATCTACAAATAAGATTTAACCCATCGCAATGCCACTGCGAGTTAAATAAAAAAACCCCGCGGAATAAAATCCAGCGGGGTTTTTTTATACGCTACGATTACAGCGGTTGTTGAGCAACGTCATGATGACGGGTCACATCGACCGGCATGCCTGAGCGAATCTCCATCGCATGATCCATGACGGCGGTATCTGTTTGCGCCGCATTTTTAAATGTCTGCATGGACGCGTTCAGCACGATCGGCAGCAGTTGCGGATCGTCATTGATTTTTTCGGACAGCGGTTGGTGTACTTCCACCAGGCGCACGCCATTAGGCTCTACGGATGCTTTAATCGGCGTATTGATAATATTGACCTTAGTTCCGGGCGTTACCTGACGGAACAGGGTTTCGATATCACCGTCGCGCAGGCGAATACAGCCGGAACTGACGCGCATTCCGATGCCAAAATCAGCATTTGTACCGTGCAACAGGTACACGCCGCCGTATGCCGCTAAGCGAATCGCATGATGGCCCATCGGGTTATCCGGACCGGCAGGCACAACGGCAGGCAGGTCAATCCCGTTTGCTTTGTATCGCGCGCGGATATTTGCCGTTGGCGTCCAGGTGGGGTTGGCGCGTTTATCAGAGATGGTGGTTATCATCGTAGGCGTCAGCGTGTCACCACCTAACTGGCCAATACCAATAGGATACACGGTCACCGAATTGGTCCCCGGCTGGTAATAATAAAGACGCAGTTCGGCGAGGTTGATAACAATACCTTCGCGCGGAGCGTCAGGTAGCAAAGTTTGTAACGGGATCGTCAAAACGCTGCCCGGACGTGGTACGTAAGGGTCAACGCCAGGGTTGGCCTGCAGTAGCGCGAGAAAGCCGACATTGTACTTTTTCGCAATCGCCTCCAGAGAACCGCCATTGTCTTCAACAACATGAACGGCATTCTGACCCACCAGACGGCTTCCCGGTGGGGGCAGCGGCCAGGTGTTTGCCTGAGCCGGAAGTGCTAAAGCGAATGTCGCTGCAAGCGTAAAAAACGCGAGCCAGCGAGAGAGTCGTTTATTGTTTAACATCACCATAAATCCATTGTTTTTACGTGGTTTTTATTATGTAAAAGTAAACGAGAATTATGGCTGTTTGCTGTGTCGGGAAGTGCAGGGAAGTGCAAAGAGTTTGTAAATTCATCAGGCCGGGTGAGTGGTGTGCTCACCCGGCCTGTTCGCTATGCTTATGCTACGGCGTTTTCTTCAAGCTGACGCATAAACTGGCGGACCCAGTCGATCCGCGTTTTACGCTCGCTCAACTCCTGCATGAATTTCAGCCGGGTTGGACCGTCCAGACGGAAGTGCTGCGGCTGCTTTTGCAGTAAACCAATCAGCCAGACCGGGTTGACGTGGTTTTTCTCGGCAAATTCAATGGTACCGCCTTTTTCATTGCCTTCGAGCTTTCTGATCCCCAGTTTCTGCGCCTGCTGGCGTAAACGGGCGATATCCAGCAGCGTACGAGCCGGGTCGGGCAGCAAGCCAAAACGGTCTATCAGCTCAACCTTAATTTCTTCCAGTTCGTTTTCGCCTTTTGCACTGGCAATGCGCTTGTAGAACGACAGTCGGGTGTTTACATCCGGGATATAGTCATCCGGCAGCAGAGACGGCATGCGCAGTTCAACTTCGGTTTGCTGGCTGGTGAGATCTTCCAGTGACGGCTCACGCCCTTCTTTGAGCGCATCGACCGCGTTTTCCAGCAGTTCCATATACAGTGAGAAGCCGATGCTTTCCATGGAACCACTCTGATCTTCACCCAGTAATTCCCCGGCGCCGCGAATTTCGAGGTCGTGGGTCGCCAGCGCAAAACCTGCGCCCAAATCTTCCAGCGAGGCGATGGCTTCCAGACGTTTTTGCGCGTCGGTGGTCATTGCTTTCGGATGCGGCGTCAGCAGCCAGGCGTAAGCCTGGTGGTGAGAACGTCCCACACGACCGCGCAGCTGGTGTAATTGCGCTAAACCGAAGTGATCCGCTCGTTCGATGATGATGGTGTTAGCGGTGGGGATGTCGATCCCGGTTTCGATAATGGTGGTACACACCAGCACGTTAAAACGCTGATGGTGGAAATCGTTCATCACGCGTTCCAGTTCGCGCTCGCGCATTTGTCCGTGACCGATACCAATACGCGCTTCCGGCACCAGTTCAGCCAGCCTGTCAGCGGTTTTCTGGATGTTTTCGACGTCGTTAAACAGATAATAAACTTGTCCCCCACGCAGAACTTCACGCAGGATCGCCTCGCGTACCACCAGGTTGTCGTATTCGCGCACGAAGGTTTTGACCGCCAGACGACGAGCGGGTGGTGTGGCGATAATCGACAGATCGCGCATGCCGCTCATTGCCATATTGAGCGTACGTGGAATAGGCGTTGCCGTCAGGGTTAGAATATCGACATCTGCGCGCATCGCCTTGATGCGTTCTTTGTGGCGAACGCCGAAACGGTGCTCTTCATCGACAATCAACAGACCCAGATCTTTTAACTTCACATCCGCTTGCAGCAGTTTGTGCGTGCCGATGAGAATATCAATTTTTCCCTCGGCAACTTGCTCCAGAATCTGCGCTTGCTCTTTGGCACTACGGAAACGGGACAACATTTCAATGCGTACCGGCCAGTTGGCAAAGCGGTCGCGGAAGTTGTCGAAGTGCTGCTGTGCGAGCAGGGTGGTCGGCACCAGCACGGCAACCTGCTTGTGGTTCTCTACGGCGAGAAAGGCCGCGCGCATCGCGACTTCGGTTTTACCAAAGCCGACGTCGCCGCACACCAGGCGGTCCATGGCCAGCGGTTGACACATATCGCTGAGTACCGCGTTAATCGCCTGCGCCTGGTCAGGCGTGGTTTCAAACGGGAAGCTGTCGCAAAACAGCTGGTACTGTTCACGGTCATGCTTAAAGGCAAAGCCTTCTTTCGCCGCGCGCTGGGCATAAATATCCAGCAGCTCTGCCGCCACATCGCGCACCTTCTCAGCGGCTTTCTGTCGGGCGCGTGACCAGGCATCGCCGCCAAGTTTATGCAGCGGCGCATTCTCTTCCGCGCCACCGGCATAGCGGCTGATCAGATGCAGTGACGACACCGGCACGTACAGTTTGGCGTCGTTGGCATAAGTGAGCATCAGGTATTCACCGGTGATGCCGCCCGCTTCCAGCGTGGTCATACCGGCATAACGTCCCACGCCGTGCTCCAGATGCACCACCGGTTGACCGGGATGCAGCTCTGCGAGGTTACGAATTAACGTATCCGGGTTGATGGTGCGACGAGAATCCTGGCGGCGGCGCGCCACGCGTTCCCCAAGCAGATCGCTTTCACAAATCAGCGCCAGATTGCGTTTGCTATCGATGAAGCCGTGCTCAGCTGCGCCAATCATCAGATAACGACCGTTATCTACGGCTTCATCGAGTCGCAATATCCGCTTCGGCGCCACTTTGATACGGGCGAGCAGTTCGCCAAGCGCTTCACGGCGGCCTTCACTTTCCACCGAGAAAATCACCGGACCGGTGAAGCCTTCAAGGAATTTACGTAACGCATCTAACGGCGCTTTTTGCTGCGCCTGAACGGCAATATCCGGCAGCTTCTGGAACCCGAGGTTGGTATTTGCTGCTTTGTTCGCCAGACTCTCGGTTTTCAGTTGAACGCGCGGCCAGCGTTTAAGTTCAGAAAACAGCTCATCAACCCGCAGCCACAGCGATTCCGGCGGCAGAAGCGGGCGCATCGGATCAACACCGCGATTTTCAAAGCGTGACAGGGTATCGGCCTGGAAGCGTTCTGCGCTGGTCTCAATATCACCGGTATTCACCAATAATGTATTGGAGGGGAAGTAGCTGAACAGCGGCGGCAGCGGCTCGCAGAAAAACAGCGGTTGCCAGTATTCAATACCCGCAGGTAACGTGCCTTTGCTAACCTGCTGGTAAATATGTTCGGCGTCGCGTTTCACCTCAAAGGTATCGCGCCACTGGCTACGGAATAGCTCGATGGCCGTTTTGTCAGTCGGGAATTCGTGCGCGGGAAGCAAATTAATGGCATCGACTTCTTCCAGCGTGCGCTGGGTGTCGGTATCAAACAGACGCAGGCTGTCGATTTCGTCATCAAAGAAATCCAGACGATAAGGCAACTCGCTGCCCATCGGGAACAAATCCAACAACGCGCCGCGGGTGGCGTATTCGCCGTGTTCCATGACCTGATCAACATGGCGATAGCCCGCACTGTCCAGCTGTTCACGCAGAGCGTCACGTGAAAGTCGCTGGCCCTTTTTCATGACCAGCGCATGGCCGTGCAGATAGCTGTGCGGACAAACGCGCTGCATCAGTGTATTTACCGGAACGATCAGCACGCCGCGCTGCATGGCAGGCAGTTGATACAGCGTGGAGAGCCGCGAGGAGATAATCTCCTGATGGGGAGAAAAGCTGTCGTAGGGTAGCGTTTCCCAGTCGGCCAGGTTCATCACCATCTGGTCGGTAAACTGACGAATTTCATCATGCAGACGCAGCGCATTTTGCATGTCCGGCGCGATCAGGACCACTGGACCCGCGTGATGTTCGGCGATTTCGGCGACCAGCGTTGCGCAGGCTGCACCGGTAAGCTCACCTAACTGGCGCTGATCGCCAGCTTTCGCCGGGAGCGTATAACGATGTTGTTCAGGCATTCGGTTGTCAGGATCTCGTTTAGATATACATCTGATAAGCAATGTTCTTTATTATCCGTGATCGTTTCTCATAAGCAAATTGATTCGCCCCCTGATGGGGGCAAAAAGCGCGTAGGGGTTAGCGCGAGACAGCCGATAAAGAAGGCGGGGAAAAGAGCAGGTCGGCCACTGTTTTTTGTGAAATTTTACGTACCAACAGGCCAAACAAGGTGCACAGCAGCAGGCAGGCGAACGGATACACCAGCAGCAGGGCCAGCTCCGCATAGGCAGGCCAGGCGGTATAATTGATTTTAGGGATTAGCGTTAAGCTGAACAGCTCAACCAAAATACGGTGGGTGGTGTAGATGGCAATGGTATTGGCACCAATCACGCTTAACGGGCCGGACTCACGCATACCAAAGCGCAGCTCAAATTGATAAAACAGCTTCATGATCAGCACAATGGAAAGCAGAGAAAGTAATAGTGAGACATTTGCCAGCCACGCGACGACGGCGGCGATTGCGCTAACCAGAACAATGACCGCATGGCGGCGCAGAGGCACCTCCTTGATCCATACCATCAGCGTTGCGCCAAACCATGCACCGAGGCTGTACCAGGGCAGATTGCGAATCACGCTGTTCATTCCCCACCACGGCGTCGGGACAAAATTGATCGCCACGCTCAGCACCACAAATAACGCCAACAGCGGCGCCGCCCAGCGGCTGAAAATCTTACACAGAACAAAATAGACAATCAGCGCATACAGATACCACAAGCTGGTGCTGGCGGTCAGCATTCCGTGGGTAAAACCTGCGATCGAACCGGCATAAGCGGCGTTGGCGGCATGGCTCAGATCGCGCTGTGGGGCCAACCAGTTATTGAGCGCGACTAACGCCAGCCATTGCACCACACCCCAAAGTACCAGCACCCAGGCAATGCTCCAGATCCGTTTTTCCACGCAGGTTGTCCACGGGACGCTATCAATGTAGCGACGGATCAGATATCCCGAAATAAAGAAAAACACCGGCATGCGAAATGGCGCCAGGTACAAATTGAGGTAAATCCAGCATTTGCTCAGCAGCTCTGAAAGCGGATGCTGAAAAGTTGTAAGGTGCGGGTAAAATGTGATTACCGAGTGGTAAATCACCACCAGACAAATACATAACCCTTTGATTTGATTAATCCATAGTTCTTTTTTCTTCATCGAGACGGCGTATCCATATTGTTGGCTATAGCCTGCCATCCTGCGCAACCCACTGTGCGCTGTAATGCGTAACTGTCTGCATTTTGTTTTTTTAAGATAAAGATCAGGGACCCGGGCTGAAGGGAAGAGGGACAACTTTAGCGAATTGATTTATTTATACTTTTAGGAATAGTGCTGACGAACACTTACGGTTCAGTCATTTACCCATTCCGCTTTCGCTTATATACTCGTGACTTTGCTAACAGCAACCAGACGGATTTCATGTACCAACCTGTCGCTCTATTCATCGGCCTGCGTTATATGCGTGGGCGTGCAGCAGATCGCTTCGGTCGCTTCGTTTCCTGGCTCTCCACCATAGGCATTACTCTCGGGGTAATGGCGCTGGTCACGGTGTTGTCGGTGATGAACGGTTTCGAGCGCGAGCTGCAAAACAATATTCTTGGCCTGATGCCTCAGGCCGTACTCTCGTCTGAACAGGGTTCCCTCAACCCGCAACAACTGCCGGAAAAAGCGGTGGTGTTGAACGGCGTCAACCGCGTTGCACCCATAACTACGGGAGATGTGGTGCTGCAAAGCGCGCGTAGCGTGGCGGTCGGCGTGATGCTCGGTATCGATCCGGCACAAAAAGATCCGTTAACGCCGTATCTGGTCAATGTGAAGCAAACAGATCTGCAACCGGGTAAGTATAATGTCATCCTCGGCGAGCAGCTTGCCGGGCAGTTGGGCGTGAACCGTGGCGATCAAATCCGTGTGATGGTGCCCTCGGCCAGCCAGTTTACGCCGATGGGGCGTTTGCCGAGCCAGCGTTTGTTTACGGTGATTGGCACTTTCGCCGCCAACAGCGAAGTCGATGGCTACCAGATGCTGACCAACATTCAGGATGCCTCGCGTCTGATGCGCTATCCGGTGGGTAATATCACTGGCTGGCGTCTGTGGCTGAACGAACCGTTAAAAGTTGACACGCTGAGCCAGCAAACGCTGCCGCAAGGCACCAAATGGCAGGACTGGCGCGAGCGCAAAGGGGAACTGTTCCAGGCCGTGCGCATGGAAAAGAACATGATGGGGCTGCTGCTTAGCCTGATCGTGGCGGTGGCGGCTTTTAATATTATTACCTCGCTGGGTCTGATGGTAATGGAGAAGCAAGGGGAAGTGGCGATTTTACAAACGCAGGGGCTAACGCCGCGGCAGATAATGATGGTGTTTATGGTTCAGGGGGCCAGTGCCGGGGTGATTGGCGCGCTGCTGGGCGCTGTACTGGGTGCATTGCTCGCCAGCCAACTGAACAATCTGATGCCAATTATTGGTGTGCTGCTGGATGGCGCTGCGCTGCCGGTCGCTATCGAGCCGCTGCAGGTTATCGTCATTGCGCTGGTGGCGATGGCCATCGCGCTGCTGTCTACGCTTTATCCTTCCTGGCGCGCTGCCGCCACTCAACCCGCTGAGGCTTTACGTTATGAATAAGATCCTGTTGCAATGCGACAACCTGTGCAAACGCTATCAGGAAGGCACTGTGCAGACCGATGTACTGCACGATGTCAGTTTTTGCGTCGGTGAAGGTGAGATGATGGCGATTGTCGGCAGCTCCGGCTCCGGCAAGAGTACGCTGCTGCATCTGTTAGGTGGGTTGGATACCCCGACTTCCGGCGACGTCATTTTTAGCGGTCAGCCAATGAGCAAGCTCTCGTCGGCGGCGAAAGCGGAACTGCGTAATCAGAAGCTGGGCTTTATTTACCAGTTCCACCATTTGCTGCCGGATTTTACCGCGCTGGAAAACGTAGCGATGCCGCTGCTGATCGGCAAGAAAAAACCGGCTGAAATCACCGAGCGCGCACGGGATATGCTGAAAGCAGTAGGGCTGGATCATCGTGCCAGTCATCGCCCGTCTGAACTGTCTGGCGGCGAACGCCAGCGTGTGGCCATCGCGCGTGCGCTGGTGAATAACCCGCGCCTGGTCCTGGCAGATGAGCCAACAGGTAACCTGGATGCGCGTAACGCGGACAGCATTTTTGAGCTTCTGGGCGAGCTGAACCGCTCTCAGGGCACGGCATTTCTGGTGGTGACGCACGATCTGCAACTGGCGAAGCGGATGAGTCGCCAGCTTGAAATGCGCGATGGTCGCCTGACGGCTGAACTGAGCTTGATGGGAGCTGAGTAATGGCTTCGCCTTTATCGTTATTGATTGGTCTGCGCTTTAGCCGTGGTCGGCGTCGCGGCGGTATGGTTTCTTTGATTTCGGTGATATCTACCGTTGGCATCGCGTTGGGTGTGGCGGTGCTGATCGTCGGTTTAAGTGCCATGAACGGATTTGAGCGTGAGCTGAACAACCGTATTCTGGCCGTAGTCCCACACGGAGAGATTGAAGCCGTAAATCAACCGTGGAATAACTGGCAGGAAGCGCTCGACAAGGTACAAAAAGTGCCGGGTATTGTCGCCGCGGCGCCTTATATCAACTTTACCGGACTGGTGGAGAGCGGGGCGAACTTACGCGCGGTGCAGGTGAAGGGCGTTGACCCGAAACAGGAACAGCGTTTAAGCGCGCTGCCATCCTTTGTGCAAAACCACGCCTGGGATAATTTTAAAGCCGGTGAACAACAAATCATCATTGGTAAGGGTATTGCCGATGCGCTGAAGGTGAAGCAGGGCGACTGGGTGTCGATTATGATCCCTAACGCCAGTGCGGATCATAAGCTACAGCAGCCTAAACGCGTGCGTTTGCACGTGACGGGGATCCTGCAACTGAGCGGTCAGCTCGATCACAGCTTTGCCATGATCCCAATGGAAGATGCGCAGCAATATCTCGATATGGGAACCAGCGTTTCCGGGATCGCGCTGAAGGTTAACGACGTGTTTAACGCCAATAAGCTGGTGCGAGACGCGGGTGAAGTCACCAATAACTATGTTTACATCAAGAGCTGGATTGGCACCTACGGCTATATGTACCGCGATATTCAAATGATCCGCGCCATTATGTATCTGGCTATGGTGCTGGTGATTGGCGTGGCCTGTTTTAATATCGTTTCCACGTTAGTGATGGCGGTAAAAGACAAAAGTGGCGATATTGCGGTATTAAGAACACTCGGGGCGAAAGATGGGTTGATCCGTGCCATTTTTGTCTGGTACGGCCTGCTGGCGGGTCTGTTCGGTAGCCTGATAGGCGTCGTCATCGGGGTGGTTGTCTCGTTGCAACTGACGCCGATCATAAACGGGATTGAGGCGCTTATCGGCCATCAGTTCCTGTCCGGCGATATCTATTTCATTGACTTCCTGCCATCGGAATTACACTGGCTGGATGTGATTTACGTGCTGGTGACAGCACTCGTGCTGAGTCTTTTGGCAAGTTGGTATCCGGCGCGTCGCGCCAGCAATATTGATCCTGCGAGAGTACTTAGCGGCCAATAACAACAATAATACACGACAGCATTCATGCTGCATCAAGGCGTAGCCAACGCAGAGGCATCTTGAAGGATGACGTGTATCAAGGAGCGGTGATGTATTACGGATTTGACATCGGCGGGACCAAAATTGCGCTGGGCGTGTTTGATAAGCAACGTCGTCTGCAATGGGAAACTCGCGTTCCTACGCCTCGCGACAGCTACGACGCTTTCCTTGATGCGGTCTGCAATCTGGTGACGGAAGCAGATCAGCGGTTTGGCATCAAAGGTTCGGTAGGCATCGGCATTCCGGGCATGCCGGAAACCGAAGACGGCACGCTGTACGCGGCCAACGTTCCTGCCGCCAGTGGCAAACCGCTCCGCGCCGATCTCAGCGCTCGCCTTGACCGCGATGTGCGTCTGGATAACGATGCGAACTGTTTTGCTCTCTCCGAAGCCTGGGATGACGAGTTCACCCAGTATCCGCTGGTGATGGGGTTGATCCTCGGTACGGGCGTCGGCGGCGGCCTGGTGCTTAACGGGAAATCCATCACCGGACGCAGCTATATCACCGGTGAGTTTGGTCATATTCGTTTGCCGGTTGATGCGCTGACGCTGATGGGCTTTGATTTCCCGTTGCGCCGCTGCGGATGCGGTCAACTGGGATGCATCGAAAGCTATCTTTCCGGCGGTGGATTTGCGTGGTTGTATCAGCATTACTACCATCAACCGCTGGATGCCCGCGAAATTATCGCGCTGTGGGAGCAGGGTGATGAGCACGCGCGGGCCCACGTTGAACGCTATCTGGATTTGCTGGCGGTGTGTCTTGGGAATATCCTGACTATCGTCGATCCTGATTTAGTGGTGATTGGCGGAGGCTTGTCGAATTTTACCGCTATTACGACGCAACTGGCGAACCGACTGCCGCGTCATCTGCTGCCGGTTGCCCGGGTACCGCGTATTGAGCAGGCACGGCACGGTGATGCCGGCGGGATGCGCGGGGCTGCTTTCCTACATCTTACCGATTAATACAAAGAGGTTGTTATGCTGTCGCGTCGGGGTCATCGGTTAAGCCGCTTTCGTAAAAATAAACGCCATTTGCGCGATCGCCTGCGTCAACGAATCTTTTTCAGAGACAGAGTGGTGCCTGAATTGATGGAAAAACCAAGAGTGCTGGTACTGACTGGAGCGGGAATCTCCGCTGAGTCAGGAATTCGAACATTCCGCGCGGCGGATGGTCTCTGGGAAGAACATCGGGTAGAGGACGTTGCGACTCCGGAAGGATTTAGTCGAAACCCGGAACTGGTTCAGTCGTTTTATAACGCCCGTCGCCATCAGTTGCAACAGCCGGAAATCCAGCCCAACGCGGCGCATATCGCACTGGCAAAACTCGAAGCCGAGTTGGGCGATCGTTTTTTATTGGTGACGCAGAACATTGATAATCTGCATGAGCGTGCGGGCAGCCAGAACGTTATCCATATGCACGGCGAGTTGCTCAAAGTTCGCTGTTCGCAAAGCGGGCAGATTCTGGAATGGACGGGCGATGTGACCCCGGAAGATAAATGTCATTGCTGCCAGTTTCCGGCGCCGCTGCGACCACACGTAGTGTGGTTTGGTGAAATGCCGCTGGGTATGGATGAAATTTATATGGCACTGGCAATGGCAGATGTGTTCATTGCGATTGGCACATCGGGACATGTTTATCCGGCAGCGGGTTTTGTGCATGAGGCGCGGCTGCATGGGGCACATACGGTAGAACTAAATCTCGAACCGAGCCAGGTAGGCAGCGAGTTTGAAGAGAAGTATTACGGTCCGGCAAGCCAGGTAGTGCCTGAGTTTGTTGAGAAGTTATTGAAAGGGCTGTGATTTTTTTTGCCGGATGGCGGTAAATGCCTTATCCGGCCTACGGTTTGCATTTATGTAGGCCCGATAAGCGTCGCGCCATCGGGCATTCCTTACAACGCTGAATTAGCGTCCTGCTTTTAGCTTCTGATAATACTCTTCGTAGATAGCACTGGCGGAACCGACATCGTTCTGCCATTCCCCTTTGTTGATGGTTTCTGCATCAGGGTAGAGCGTTTTGTCGTTCGCGACCTCAGGACTTAACAGCTTGCGTGCTGCCAGGTTTGGCGTCGGGTAACCGATAGTTTCTGCGACTTCTTTCGCCACGTCCGGGCGCAGCAGGAAGTTAATCAGCTTCAGCGCACCTTCTTTGTTTTTCGCGTTAGCCGGAATAGACAGGCTGTCCATCCAGAAAATGCCACCTTCTTTTGGCCAAACTACTTCCAGCGGTGTGCCCGCCTGACGCGCAACATACGCGGAGCCGTTCCACACCATCCCCAGATTAACTTCGCCTTCCATATACGGGTTGGCCGGGTTGTCAGAGTTAAATGCAGCAACGTTAGGCATCAGCTTCTTCAACTCGTTATAGGCGGCTTCAATCTCTTTAGGATCGGTGGTATTGCCGGAATATCCCAGCTTGCGCAGCGCCATCTGGAACACTTCTCGCGCATCATCCGTTAACAGCAGACTGCCTTTGTACTCCGGCTTCCACAGATCGGCCCAACTGGTGACGGTTTTAGGATCGATAGCATCGCTGTTGACGCCAATGGCCGTCGCACCCCAGATATACGGGATGGAGTAGTCATTGTTCGGGTCAAACGGCTTGTTGAGCATTTCCGGATCGAGGTTGTGGAAGTTGGTCAACGTCGACTTGTCGATCTTCTGGATCATGCCTTCTTTACGCATTTTATCGACGTAATAGGTGGACGGAACCACCAAATCGTATGCGCCGTCTTTATAGGTTTTGAGCTTGGCGTACATGGTTTCATTCGACTCGTAGGTCGAATAGATAACCTTAATGCCGGTTTCTTTGGTGAACTGTTCCAGCAGACCCGGTGGTACGTATTCAGTCCAGTTATAGAAATAGAGCGTGTTGTTGTCATTCGCGTGAGCGGCGCTCATGCCCAGTGCCAGAGCACCCGCCGCGAGCAGGTGGCGTGACCATTTTTTCATCATTTAACGTCCCCTGAATTAAGGGCCTTAGCGGCCCTTGGTTTTATCACGTGCAATAAGCTGGCTGGCAATTACCATAACCAGCGACAGAACCAACAAAATGGTCGCCAGCGCGTTCACCTCTGGTGATACGCCGACTTTAACCATTGAGTAGATTTTTAATGGCAAAATTTCATAACCCGGTCCGGTGACGAAAGATGAAACAACAACATCATCCATCGACAGCGTAAAACTCAGCAACCAACCCGCAGCCACCGCAGGCATAGCCAGTGGTAGTATTATCTTGCGCAGAATAGTTACTTCGCTGGCACCCAAATCTTTAGCCGCCTCAAGCATGCGGACATCAAAACCTTTCAGGCGAGAGTAAACCGTCACCACCACAAAAGGCAGACAAAAAGTGATATGCGAGAACAGCAGCGACCAGAAACCCAGTTGAATGCCGATCAGCATAAACAGCACCAGCAGAGATATTGCCATCACAATATCCGGCGACATCATCACCACGAACAGCATGCCACTGACGAACGGTTTACCGCGAAAACGGTAACGGTACAGCGCAACCGCAGTAAGTGAGCCGATCAAGGTGGCAAACGTGGCGGATAGCACCGCCATCGTCAGCGAGTGCTGTGCTGCCTGCAACAGGCTGTCGTTATTCATTAGCAGGCCGTACCATTTGGTAGTAAAACCCTGCCAGTTGATGCCAAAGCGCGAACTGTTAAAGGAGTTCACAATCAGAATGATGATTGGAATATACAGATACGCGTAGATAGCGGTCATAAAACCGCCGCGAAGCAGTCGACCGATCATTCGAGTTCCACCTTCTTGTTCAGTAAGCGGGAGGCGCGCCAGTAGATCAGCAGCATCAGACCCATCACGATGGTCAGCGTAATGCTGGTGGCTGCACCAAACGGCCAGTCGCGGATGTTCAGGAACTGAACTTTAATTACGTTACCAATCAGCAGGTTTTTCGCACCGCCCATTAAGTCGGAAACGTAAAACAGCCCCATTGCGGGCAGCATGACCAGCAGGCATCCGGCGATAATCCCCGGCATCGTCAACGGAATAATGATGCGAGTGAAGGTCTGAAGCTTATTGGCACCTAAATCGCGTGCGGCTTCCAGCAGCGGTTTATCGAGCTTTTCAATGCTGGAATAGAGCGGCATCACCATAAACGGCAGCAGGATGTATACCAGCCCGATAATCACCGCGCTGGGGGTAAACATAATGCGAATGGGTGTATCGATAACGCCGAGCCATAACAGAAACTCGTTGAGATAGCCTTTGGTACTGAGGAAAATTTTGAGTCCGTAGATGCGAATAAGGGAATTGGTCCAGAACGGAACAATCAGCAGGAATAGCAGCAGCGGGCGTACTTTTTCCGGCAGTTTCACCAAAAACCAGGCAAACGGGTAGCCGAGTACCAGACAGGCGAGCGTGGCAATCAGCGCCATATTGAGGGAGTGAACCAGCACCTCAAAATAGAGCGGATCGAGCAGACGCGTATAGTTCTCCAGCGTAAAGACCATTTTGACGAAATTGGCGTCGTCACGGGTCAAAAAGCTGGTGCCGATGATCATCAGGTTGGGCAGAAAGACAAATAACACAAGCCAACCGACAATGGTGAAGATCACCACACTCTGGAATTTACTTGTGCTCTTCATCAGCCAGTACGACCTCCCAGCTTTCTACCCAGTTAATTGCCATTTTCTGGTCGAGCGAGTGGTCAAAGTCAGGATCATCTTCGTTGAAGAATTCGCTGACCATCACCATCTTGCCATTTTCCAGTTCTACAACCGACTCCAGCGTCATGCCTTTGTAGTTGCGTTCGCGCACGTAGCCGATCAGGCCTTCGATATGATTATCATCGTTGATTTCATCAACGCGTAAATCTTCAGGGCGTAACAGAACGTGCAGCTTTTGTCCGGGAACTACCGCGAAGTTGACATAAATATTGCACTCGCGGCCTTCAACGTTAGCACGAACACGTTGTTCATCCAGACGTTCAATCACCGTGGCGTTAAACATATTGATCTCGCCGATAAACCCGGCGACAAACAGATTCTTTGGCTCTTCGTAGATTTCGCGCGGCGTACCGTCCTGCTCAATCTTACCATCGCGCATCACCACGATGCGGTCAGACATAGTCAGCGCTTCTTCCTGATCGTGTGTGACAAAGACAAAAGTGATACCAAGCTTACGCTGCAGCGCTTTCAGTTCGTTCTGCATCTGCTTACGCAGCTT
Source organism: Citrobacter sp. Cpo037 (assembly GCF_030332945.1). Lineage (NCBI taxonomy): Bacteria > Pseudomonadati > Pseudomonadota > Gammaproteobacteria > Enterobacterales > Enterobacteriaceae > Citrobacter > Citrobacter sp. Cpo037. The sequence continues at coordinate 18,225 of NZ_JAOWGW010000081.1, read as the reverse complement.
GTAGTCCAGCGCAGAGAGGGATTCATCTAACAAGAGTAAGCGGGGTTTGTTGACCACTGCTCGGGCAATCGCTACGCGCTGCTGCTGTCCGCCGGAAAGTTGATGCGGTTTTCGCTGGGCGAACTCTTCCAGTTGCACCATGCGCAGGGCTTCGGTAACGCGGGGAGAAATGTCGGCTGCGGGCGTTTTTTGCATGCGTAAACCAAAGGCCACATTCTCAAACACAGTCATGTGGGGGAATAGCGCATAGCTTTGGAAGACGGTATTCACGTAGCGATTTTCCGCTGGAACGTGAGTGATGTCCTCGTTGTCCAACAAAATATGACCGGAATCAACCGTTTCCAGACCGGCAATCAGGCGAAGAACGGTTGTTTTACCGCAGCCAGAGGGGCCAAGCAGCGTAAGAAACTCGCCATTATTGATGGTCAAATCCAGGCTGGAAATCACCTCTTTGCCATCGAAACTTTTGCGAATTCCCGCTAATTGCACCAGTGGAGAAAGCGAACGCGGTTGTTTATTCAATTTTTTACTCTGTCCCATGTAAACGCAACGGATGGCTGACCGATGCGGGGTTTGTGGTTAACCACCTTGATGACTCTTAATGAGGGCCGTTATTCTACGGCAAACCATTGTAATCGCCAATCCTTGTTGCGAATTACTGACTTAGCCCTATAGTCAGAGGGGATGTCAGGGCGAAATATTCTCACTTGCGGGGATAAAAGTGACCTGACGCAATATTTGTCTTTTGTTGCTTATTGATAATGTTGTCACAAAAAGTGAGGGTGACTGCATGGATAAACTACTTGAGCGTTTTTTACACTACGTGTCGCTGGACACCCAATCAAAATCGGGCGTGCGGCAGGTACCCAGCACCGAAGGACAGTGGAAATTATTACAACTGCTCAAACAACAGCTCGAAGAGATGGGGCTGGTTAATATTTCACTGAGCGAAAAAGGCACGCTGATGGCAACGTTACCTGCTAACGTTGCTGGTAATATTCCTGCGATCGGCTTTATTTCCCATGTGGATACCTCACCGGATTTCAGCGGTAAAAATGTCAATCCGCAAATCGTTGAAAACTATCGCGGTGGCGATATTGCGTTAGGCATTGGTGATGAAGTTTTATCGCCGGTGATGTTCCCGGTGCTGCATCAACTTCTGGGTCAGACGCTGATCACCACAGACGGTAAAACGTTGTTGGGCGCGGATGATAAAGCAGGCGTGGCGGAAATCATGACCGCACTGGCTGTGCTTATCCAAAAAAATATTCCGCACGGTGATATCCGCGTGGCCTTTACGCCGGACGAAGAGGTGGGTAAAGGGGCGAAGCATTTTGATGTTGCGGCATTCGATGCGCAGTGGGCCTATACCGTTGACGGTGGTGGCGTAGGTGAGCTGGAGTTTGAAAACTTCAACGCCGCGTCGGTTAATATCAAAATTGTTGGCAACAATGTGCATCCCGGCACCGCAAAAGGGGTGATGGTGAATGCGCTGTCCTTGGCGGCGCGTATTCACGCTGAGGTTCCGGCAGATGAAAGCCCTGAAAAGACGGAAGGCTATGAAGGCTTTTATCATCTGGCGAGCATGAAAGGGACGGTCGATCGGGCGGATATGCACTACATTATTCGTGATTTTGACCGTAAGCAGTTTGAAGCGCGTAAACGCAAGATCATGGATATCGCCAAGAAGGTTGGCAAAGGGTTACACCCAGACTGCTATATCGAACTGGTGATTGAAGACAGTTACTACAATATGCGCGAAAAAGTGATTGAGCATCCGCACGTGCTGGATATCGCCCAGCAGGCGATGCGCGATTGTGATATTGAGCCGGTGCTGAAACCGATCCGTGGCGGCACTGACGGCGCGCAGCTGTCGTTTATGGGATTACCGTGTCCGAATCTGTTCACCGGCGGCTACAACTATCATGGCAAGCATGAGTTTGTGACGCTGGAAGGAATGGAAAAAGCGGTGCAGGTGATTGTGCGTATTGCTGAATTGGCCGCGAAACAAAAATAAAGCATGTGTAGTTGCCGGATGGCGCTTTGCTTATCCGGCCTACAATATTTCACTCCAGTAGGCCTGATAAGACGCATGGCGTCGCATCAGGCACAGTCTATTACCCTTCGAAGAACCAGTACCCGCTGTTGACCAGCGCGGCAAGCATGGCAAGGAAAGAAGGATCCTCCAGCGCATCCTCAAAGTTCTCAGCCGTCAGCACAATATGACTGGCCAGCGCTTCCAGCGCAGGACGATGTGGCGAGTCAATTTTCTCACCGTTAGCGTAGACGTCATCGCCAATGCGCAATACGCGCAATCCGCCCAGACGCACTAACACATCACCTTGTTTCAGGGCATCATAAATTTCGTCTGGCTGATACGGTGGCTCCGGCGGGGCAATATCCAGCTCATGACGAGACTGAGAGATAAACTCGCCAAACCACTGCTGAAAATGTTCTGGCTGATTAATCAGACCCAGCATCATTTCGCGCAGCTTGTCCATTTCCTGCGGCAGAACATCTGCCGGATGATCGCGCGGTGGCAGGTCAGGATCGCTGTAATAGGTGCTGCCCAGTTCGCGTTGCAAAACGTAATCGGCGAACCCGCTGATCAGCTCGCGAGTGTTTGGCGCGCGGAAGCCAACCGAATAGTTCATCGCGTTTTCTAACGCATAGCCTTCGTGCGGGAATCCCGGTGGAATGTACAGGATATCGCCGGGTTCCAGCTCTTCATCAATGATGGCTTCGAACGGGTCGACCTGAAGAAGATCCGGGTGAGGGCAGTGCTGCTTCAACTGCAGCTTTTCGCCTACGCGCCAGCGACGACGACCGGTTCCCTGAATGATAAATACATCGTACTGATCCAGGTGCGGGCCAACGCCGCCGCCGGGTACAGAGAAAGAAATCATCAGATCGTCGATACGCCAGTCCGGTAATTCACGGAACGGGCGCATCAGCGCGGCGGTAGGTTCGTGCCAGTGGTTGACCGCCTGCACCAGCAAAGACCAGTTGTTCTCGCCAAGATGGTCGTAGCTTTCGAAGGGACCATGGCTAACCTGCCATTTACCATCCTGATGGCTGACGAGTCGGCTGTCGACCTCGCTTTCCATTGCCAGTCCAGCCAGTTCGTCAGGAGAAAGAGGATCAATAAAGTTATTAAACCCGCGTTTTAAGACCACCGGGCGTTTCTGCCAGTGGCGTTCAAGAAAATCGGGCCAGTTAAGTGTGAGTTGGTATTCCATAGTGAGCATCCCGCAGGCTGGTATCTGCAACCGATTATAACGGATACTTAACCTCAAGCGTGAAGTCAGTACATATTTATTACATGCGACGATTACTCGTCTTTCTGGCCCGGCTGCTGGCGGCCAAAAATAACTTCCATGCGCGCTCCACCCAGCAGGCTATCACCAGCAATAATTTGCCCGTCATACTGTTCGGTGATTTCTCGCGCCACCGCCAGACCGACGCCTTGTCCGGGACGTAGTGTATCTACGCGCTGTCCACGGTCAAACACCACTTCCCGTTTGCTTTGCGGAATACCAGGACCATCGTCTTCGACCAGAATATGCAGCTGATCCTCAGACAGTTGCGCCGAAATCTCGACAAACTCCAGACAATATTTACAGGCGTTATCCAGGACGTTGCCCAACACCTCGACAAAGTCATTCTGTTCACCCACAAAGCTGATCTCAGGTGAGATATCGAGATTAATGTTGACCCCTTTACGCTGATACACTTTATTCAGCGCCGAGGTGAGCTTATCCAGCAACGGCGCGACCGGGTGCAGCTCGCGGCTGAGTAGGGCACTGCTGCCACGCATACTGGCGCGATGCAGGTAATAGCCTATCTGTTGGGAAATACGACTGATTTGTTCCAGCATGATAGGCTCTGCGTCGCTGACGTTCATCTTTTCGTTACGCATTGAGCGCAGCGTACTTTGCAGTACCGCTAGTGGCGTTTTCAGGCTATGGGTGAGATCGGTTAACGTGGTGCGGTATTTATCGTAGCGCTCACGTTCGCTTTTTAAAAGTCGATTGAGATTGCGAACCAGGCTGGTCAATTCGCGTGTGGTGGCGGGGTTTAGCATCTCACGATGATGTTCCTCAAGCTCACGGACTTCACGCGCTAGCGACTCAATAGGCCGTAGGCTCCACCAGGCGGCCACCCATAACAGCGGAATGACCAGCAACAAATTGGCGACCAGGACATAAATAAACCAGCTCCAGACCATATACGAGCGCTTTAGCTCTATAGGAATGGTGTCGACAACCACAATGGTCAGTTGCGGCATTCTGGCTGTGGCGGGGTAGACGTTCACCGCCACGGAGTGGGTCATTTCGGCGTCGTCATCATCTTCTCTGACTTCTTTTAACTGCTGCTGAGCGGAGTGATCTTCGCCCAGTAAAGTGCTGGTGGCGTCTACATTGGCTTCAATTTCATGAAAACCGTTCGTTTTTAGCCAGTCCGGTTGGATACTTTTCGTCAGCCAGGGAACATTGCGCTGCGCCCACAACAATTCACCGCTTTCGTTATAGATCAGCGACATTGTTGGACTTTGCATGTCGAGATGTTCAGGCAGCTCGACGTTTATCTTGCCGTTTTCCCACTTTGCCAGGGTATAAAACAGATTACTTTCACCCCGCAGCAGGCGGAACGTTGTCTTATCAAAGCTGACGCTGTAGCCCACCAGGGCAACCATGCCGTAGGCCAGTGAGAGCACCAACACCACGCCCGCAGTTGCCAGTAAAAAGCGCAACCGCAGCGATAGCGGGAAAAAATGACGCAATAGTTTATTCATTAGCGCAGTTCAAAAAGATATCCCTGACCACGCACGGTGGTGATGACGTCGTCCGGATACTGCGCCTGTATTTTCTTACGCAGACGTCCCATTAGAACATCAATGGTGTGACTTTCGCGCAGCTCGGCATCCGGATAAAGCTGCAGCATGAGCGAATCTTTACTGACCACTTTGCCATTATTACGGATGAGCGTTTCCATAATGGTGTATTCAAACGCAGTGAGCTTGATAACTTCATCATTGACGGATAACTCGCGTCGAGAGAGGTCCACCTGAAAAGGCGGAAGGGAGATAATTTGCGATGCCAGACCGCTGTTGCGGCGCATCAGTGCCTGCATGCGCGCAGCCACTTCTTCGATGTGAAACGGTTTGGTGACATAATCGTCAGCGCCAGCGCTGAGGACTTCCACCTTGTCCTGCCAGCCTTCGCGCGCGGTTAATACCAGAATCGGCAGCGAAACCTCATTACTGCGCCAGCGGCGGATCAGCGACAAACCATCTTCATCGGGGAGTCCTAAATCAACGATCGCGATATCCGGCAGATGTTCATTCAGATAATAGTCCGCTTCCTTCGCATCTTCTGCATCATCCACCTGATGCCCTAAATCCTGTAACTGAACCTTGAGGTGGTGGCGTAATAAAGCATTATCCTCGACAACCAGTACGCGCATCATCGTTTCTCCCTAAAATAATGGTATGAATAGTTTAACGCTGATTATGTGGATTGAAAGCAGCGCTATGAAATTAAATAACTTTTCTCATGCTCCCCTGCCCGTGGGGGCGCCCTGGGGGCAGTGCCGTTGGCATCTGATTGTTCAGCATGTTGACCTGATCCTGGTTCATGTCGCCAATCCACTTGGAGTAAACCTCGTACACCATGCGCGCATCTTCATGTCCCATCTGACTCGCTATGAATGACGGGTTCGCTCCGGCCATCAACGTCCAGCATGCGTAGGTATGCCGTGACTGATAAGGATTCCTTTCGCGGATATTTGCAAGTTTAGTGCCTCGCTTCCAGCCATAGGCAATCGAGTTCTTGGAGAAGTAACTGCCTTTTTTTGACGAATATGCTGTCGGTGAAAAAACGAAGCGAAGAGATTGCTGCTCAGTTTTTCCGATCTCCCGATGGTGAAATCGAATTTCTTGCTTCGGATTAGCGCCGGTGATTTCGTATTGTTCCTTCAGTGCATCCAGAGCAGGTTTAAGCAACGTTATCGTCCTTATTCCGGCATCTGTCTTAGGGGGTACAAATACTCGCTTATTCGTCAAACTTCTGGATACGTGGATTTCACCTTTTACCAAATCAATGTCTTCCCATGCCAGGGCGCATATCTCGCCCGGTCTCATCCCCGTATGAACGGCAACAATGATGATTAATGCCTGGCTACGGGGAAGGGCGGCTATCAGTGCCTGGTACTCATGAAGTAAAAGTGGGTCGGGATCATTTTTAGATAACTTGAGTCGCGACACTCCTTCATAAGGAGCATGCAATATAAACTGGCTTCGGTTTGCGAGCTTAAGCATTTCTGATAAAACTGCCATCTGTTTATTGACTGTTGAGGGCGCGCGGCCCTGCCTGGCCAGATTCGGCATCGCCGGGTTAATAATTGTCCCGGTTAATAACTCCTTTCGGTAATGCAAAATGTCGGCATGCTCAATATCTACCAGACGGGTATTTTCTCCGATTACACGCAATAACGTATTTACGACCGAAGTAAGCGATAGCAGTGTTGCACCAGATACCTCTAAGGCTTTGGTGTCTGTAAAAAAATCACTTAGTTCTTTAAACGTGGTGATTTTTTTGGTTGTGATGAACTTCTTAAGCGCTTTGGATTCCGGGAAGCGTTCCGCATAGTCGAACTTACCGAGCTGTATTTCACTTGTGATGAGCGCGCGAAGATTTCCAGCTTTTTTGATGTTGCTGTTGTTCACCGTCCAGCCGCGAAGGACTTCGCGGCAACGTTTGCCGCGATAGGTAAAAGTGATCCGTATTTTTCCATTATGCAGCTCAACGCCGGTTGGAAAGTCCATCATGCATCCTGTACTAATTGGTTAATCTTTGGATAGTTGTACCAAAGCAGACCTTTCGAATTGTCAGTTTCCCCGAGAGCTGTCAGATGTTTGAAATGCACGCCTTCGATCCACAAATTCAACCGATAACTTTTAATTTGTCTTTCCGACAAGCCGGTCTTTTCTGTTAGTCGCGCTTCAACCATCCACTCTTCGCTGAAAATGAGTTGCGACATACATAACTCCGATGCCGCCAGCCACAACAGTACATGCTGCAGCTGGCTGTAAGTGAAAACCTAAAATCAGTTTTTTGTCAGGTGCTGCCAGATTGCAGATACGTATTTGACCTGATGCCGGGCGTCAGAAAGCGCATTGTGCATACCTCCCTCAAACGGGATGTCGAAGCGCGGATTGATAACATTGCGTTCGGGCTCCATTGGATTGTAAGATACCCGGCAGCTGATGATCGCCGCCTAAGGTAGTGGTTATTGGTCAAAACTCGTTCCGGAAAGCTTTGG